>JBDTKM010000166.1:0-27189 GCA_039935315.1 Rhodanobacter sp.
TGGATTTGAGTCAGGTTTTTCGATCGTTTGAGGCGAATAGCCGTAGCTATTCAACGAAAAGGAGCGGAAAAGCTGGCCAAAACCACGCAGCCGCAGCCGCTTGTGTTTCTACCGCCCACGCTCCTAGCGCCAATCACCGGATGGTGGTGTCACGCCGGTCAGGGGCTGGTCATGAATTCCTGCAGCCGCCTGGTCGCCGTTTCAAATCGTTGCGTTGAACCACCGCCCGTGGCTGTCCGATCATTGACCGGCAGTTGCGGCGTCGGGCCCGGATGGAGGCGGCTGCGGATCGCCAGTGGCAGGTGCCGGTTTATCGCCGTCGCCTCGCCATGGGTGGTCACGGTCGCGACGGGGAAAGGGTTGACCGGCGGCCATGGGTCGATGGACGTTTCCAAACGTCGAGTCAGGTGCTCAGCATCGAGCCACTTCTGCGAACCTCTTTGGCGATCCATCGAGTTGTCTGGAACTCACTCGGTCGCCCACGCCGACGCCGACGCCGCTGGTCACCGCTGGAGGGCTGATCCGGTCTTCGAACGATTCAATCCGATCGTCAGTGGGGACTTCCGCAAACCGGGAACGCCTTCTGCCGTCAACTTTCGAAAACAAAAGATCACATAACGAAGCTTGAGAAATATCTTGTAAGTTGCGTTTCTACCTTATACGGTCGGTCCGCACGTCCTGGTGAGGACCGTCCTGGTGAGGACTTCGGGTGTGGATTCGGTGCGCAGGCCTGCTCGCAGTGCTGCTGCCGACGCCGCGCTGTCGGCCTTGGTGGGCCGAGCTTCACCACGTTGTTCTCGCTGGCCGTCGCGAACTGCGCTGATCCACTGGAAACACTCGCCATGACAGTGACACCGATGACCACAACGACCCCTACCTCGTATCGCGGACCCATGCTGATCATCGGTCTGCTGTTTTTCATCTTCGGCTTCGTGACCTGGCTCAACGGGCCCTTGATCACCTTCGTCAAGCTGGCGTTCCAGGTCGGTGACGTCTCGGCGTTTCTGGTACCTGCCGCGTTTTACCTCTCGTACTTTTTTCTGGCCCTGCCGGCCTCGATGGTGCTGCGTCGCACCGGCATGAAAATGGGCATGGCGCTGGGTCTGCTGGTCATGGCGATCGGCGCGGCGATGTTCGGCCAGTTCGTGGTGGTGCGGGTGTTTCCCGGTGCGCTCACGGGTCTGTTCGTGATCGGCGCAGGCCTGACCCTGCTGCAGACGGCATCCAATCCGTACATCAGCATCCTCGGCCCGATTGAAAGCGCGGCGCAGCGGATCGCATTCATGGGCATCTGCAACAAGTTTGCCGGTTTTCTCGCTCCGTTTGTATTCGGCGCGCTGGTGTTGCGCGGGCTGGACCACTTCGAGCAGAAGGTCAAGGCGGCCACCAGCGCGCAGGCGCGCGATGCGCTGCTCAACGAGTTTGCCGGGCAGGTTCATCTGCCGTATCTGGTCATGGCTGGCTTGCTGGTTCTGCTCGCCATCTGGGTAGCGCGTTCGTCGCTGCCGGAGGTCAAACCGGCTGGCGCCAACCGTGAAAGCGAGATCGGGAAGCGGGAACGCGGCATGCTGAGCTTTCCCCACCTCTGGTTGGGCGCCCTTTGCCTGTTCCTTTACGTTGGCGTGGAGGTGATGGCCGGAGATGCCATCGGTACCTACGGAGCCGGTTTCCAGCTGCCGCTCAGCATCACCCGCTTCTTCACGTCGGCCACGCTGTTTGCGATGTTGCTGGGGTATGTATGCGGCCTGTTCCTGATACCGCGGGTGGTCTCCCAGCAGCGTTACCTGGCCATCTCCGCGATGCTCGGTGTGTTGCTGGTGATGGGTGCCTACGTCACTGAAGGTTACGTGTCGGTCGGGTTTGTCGCAGCGCTCGGCTTCGCCAATGCGATGATGTGGCCCGCCATCTTTCCACTGGCGATCAACGGTCTGGGGCGCCATACCGAAGCGGGCTCGGCGTGGCTGGTCATGGGCATCGCTGGTGGCGCGGTGATTCCGCAGTTGTTCGTGCACCTGAAGGAACACATCAACTTCCAACTGGCCTTTGCCTTGTTGATGGCGCCCTGTTACCTGTACATCCTTTACTACGGTTTGCGCGGTTACAAGGCTGGCCAGGACACTTCGGGGTGACTCCACCGGATTGCCTGGTTGCTTGCTTGCTGCATGTTGGCAGCCGCGGCGAAGACGGCTGTTCGCTGGCTGCGGTTCGGTGGCGCAGAGGAGTTGCCGCCCGACATCAGATGCACGCCCGATCTCCCGTGCAGGAAGGAGAACGACCACTCATCCCTGGTTGTCGTCAGCGACAACACGTGGTTCAAGCGGGTCGCGGGCTCCGCCGGAACAGGTGCAGCAGCGCGCTGTCGCCCATGCCGCGTATGCTCATTGAGGCGGAATGTCCGAGGACGCGCAGAAGCGCGGAATGACGGACATCAGTGTCGACATGAGCACGCGCAACCAGCAAGGTAAACGCACTGGCATCTACTGAGTCTGGCTGCCGCATCCCGATGCGGAGGTGGCGATGGCCCATGCCGACATCCTGACCGCCAGTTGTGTGGCAGCCCGCTTAAGCAAGATTCACCTCGATTTCCGCATGGCCGTGCTGACGATGCGCTGGCGCTGGCGGACAAAATGGTGGCGGCGCTCGCCTTGCGGTAGCAGCTGAGCGTGCGCCGCGCGAACGCCATGGTGCGAGTTCCCTGCTTGACATGATCAGCACCGAGGATCCGGTACCCGGCGGCGCTGCGCGGGCGATGAGGCACCTGGTACGTTTTGTCTGAATGCTCCCAAACACCAACCACCTGCCCACGTTCGCCACAGCAACTGGCCAGCGTCGCCGGCGAACCCGGGCACCGCCGACAGCGGCGCTGTTGCTCGTCGCCAACTCGTTGCCCATCTCCGGCATCGTGCCAGGCTCCGATCACCCGCGGAGCTGACGAGGCCTGACAGGCGCGCTGAGCAGCGGTCGACCGGCAGCAACCGGCCAACTCCGGACAGTCGTTCGTTGAACCGCACTGTTGCAAAGCAGTCGGTCGCCAGCAATGGGCGTTAACGGTGGCCATGTCGATGTTGGTGGTGGATGTCTGGATAGTGCGGATGACTATGTGTCAAAGGCGCATGGGTATGCTCATGCGTGTGCGGCTCGCGCCCGTCCCAATCGACATCATGCACGTGCTGGTGGTGCTCGTCGTGCAAGTGGCGGTGTGTATGCGTCATCGGCTCGTGGGTATGCAGATGCTCGTGGCGTTCGGTCAGGTGCAACCACACACCGGCGCCCATCAGTGCTGCTGCCAGCCAGAACGTGGGTGTTGCGTGATCGCCAAACGCAAGGATCGCAATGGCCGCGCCCAGGAACGGTGCGGTCGAGAAATACGCGCCTGTGCGGGCCGACCCCAAGCCCCGCAGCGCCAGCACGAATAGCACCAGACTTATGCCGTACGCCAACAACCCGACTGTCATCGCCATGCCGACGAACGGCATGGCAGGCCAACGCGCACCAAGCACCAGCGCGATCCCCACGTTGACAACCCCGGCCGCGAGTCCCTTCAACCCGGCGATGAACAACGCATCCGACGCCGACACCTTGCGGGTGAAGTTGTTGTCCAGTGCCCAGCACAGGCATGCGCCGGCAACCAACAAAGCGCCCCAACCCACGCTTGCCCCGTGCGCGACATCCGGTATGACCAACACCACCGCGCCCGCGACAATGAGCCCCATGCCAAGCACAATGCGGCGGTCGGCGTTCTCGCGGAATACGATCCACGCCAGCAGCGCAGTCAGCACCGCTTCCAAGTTCAGCAACAACGATGCGGACGCTGCCGAGGTCCGCGTCAGACCGAGCAACAGTGCCACCGGCCCGAGCACACCTCCGAAACCGACAGCAAGCAGAAACCAGAGCCACTCTTTCGCGGTTAGCGACGGCGCCCGCCAGCCGCGATCCCGCGCCGTCCGGATCAAGCCCAAGCCGATGCCGCTGCCGAGATACAGCAAACCGGCCAAGAGAATCGGCGGCGTGTCGCGGAGCAACTGTTTGGTGATCGGCGTGCTGGCACCAAACAGCAGAGCTGCGGCGATGGCGGCGGCAATAGCCGGAGAGCATGGAACACGAGGCATACGCGAAGTCTAGCGGGTCGGCGGAAGCCGGAATCGCCTTCACTCCCTCGCACAGAGCCGCAAGGGATCGCAGCTCCGGCCGCGTTCGCGCGGCGGAGAACCGCCGCGGCTGCTTGGAAAAGAACAGCCTTAGGTTCACTCGCCAACGCCGTGTCCTTCTCGAAGCGTTGATGTAGCCGACCGTCGTATCACGGACATCGCTGGTGTCTAACGTTTGTCGCCAATCAGCTTTCCCCAAAACGGACATTCGCCACCGGCAACTGCGGGTCGACGGGCGCCCCTCAGTCTGGGGGTCAGCTGGTTGGTGAGGCTGGTCAAGTCATGTGCCGCCCCAGGTCCACTGTGTTTGCAATGCGTGGTCAGATCGCTGGCCATACGCAGAATGCGCTGCGCGACGTCGAGCTTTGTCGTCGCGGTGCGCCTGTGCCTGGAACTTGCCACGGGCATCACGCTTGCATTCCAACCGTTGTCCTGAGGGCGCCGACCCACTCCGGCTGGCTGCGGGCCGGGCAAACGCCCGCGAGTGACAGTGCGGGAAACGACCATGCTTGCACTGGAGTTATCTTTAGGAATAGGCTTACGACAGCCTTCGGATTGTTTAGAACGACACCGGTGCGTAATGACATGAAAGCGTTCGTCAAGCACATTGCTTCGGCACTGCCGTTCAGCGCGTTGCGTCAGGCAAATGCGACGACTTGCCCGGAATTGGGCTGGACCGATGTTTTTCTCCGCACCTCGCTGCAGCAACGCGGCACTCGGCGCTCGACCGCAGTGCAGGTCCTTCGTGGTTCCGACGATTGCCGGGGTGGCCTTGGGCGTCACCGGAAGCGGCGTTTCAGTGCGCGATGGCCTGTGGCGGGACCGATGTCGAAGGCCGGAAATCCGGCGTCGCCGATGCGTCATTCATACGAGTGCAGGGTTGCTGTCGCGTCGCGCGGACACGTCGACGCAACGCGCAGCACTGCAGATCGCGACAAGGTTGGTCAGTGAAGCTTCTGCCGGCCATCTCTTGCGCAGACTCCCGAAGCAGTCGAGCTCGTCGACCGTGCCTTCTGCCGATGCTGCCAAGACAACGATGAATACGTATGCTCTGCTGCGCTGCACCCGGCTTGTTGCCGCGTGGGTTGCCACACTTGGGGTGGTTGCTGCCGCTTCGGCTGCATCGTCTGCGGCCACGCTCGCGCAACCCGATGGCCAAGGCACATTCGGCAATGCGGCGATCAGCGCAAGCTGGCACGTGAGCGCTCGTCATCTAAGCGATCTGACTATCACGGATGAGATCAATCACGTCTCAATACCGGTGACCGAGCCGTTCGAACTGGTTCTGGACGGCGGATCCACCTACGGTGTCGACAACCTGCCTCTGCTGTCGCCGCCCCATGTGGTGAAGCTCAAGGCTGATCCTGATGCTGCACGTCTGGCCGAGCGCCTGCCGGGCGTGGCCATGGAGGCCAGCTTCGGCGACAGCGCCGGCAACGTGCGTATCAACTGGCGGCTGGTGCAACGGCAAGGTTCGCACTACCTGCGCGAGGTCGTCACGATTACTGCGCCAAGGCAAGCTGAAAACATCAGCAAGGTAGAGCTGCTGGGTAGCAAGGCGAACGGGGCGCATGTAGTGGGAACCGTCCAGGGCTCACCGGTGGTGGCCGAACACGACTACTTTGGCTTCGAGTTTCCCATATCACACAGCAGTCCAACGTCGGCTGCCGATGAAATCGGCAAGGGCGTGCAACTGTGGGTCGAGCGCAAGCTGCCGTTGGAGAAAGGCAAGTCGGTGACCTATTCAGCCGTGGTCGGCGCCAGCCGTCCGACCCAGTTGCGGCGCGACTTTGCCACCTACCTCGAACGAGAACGCGCGCATCCGTATCGTCCGTTCCTGCACTACCAGTCCTGGTACGACCTTGGTTTCTCTGGCACCGCCGCACACCAGCACCAGGTTCCCTACACGCAATCCCAAGCACTCAGCCGCATCAACACGATCGGCCGGGAACTGGTGGAGAAGCGCCACGTCAGGATGGATTCGTTCGTGTTCGATGACGGCTGGGACGATTACAAAGGAAGCTGGAACTTCAGCAAGGCGTTCCCGCACGGATTCGAGCCGCTATGCAGCGTGGCGAAGAAGTATGCCGCGGGGCTCGGTATCTGGCTGTCACCGTGGGGCGGTTACGACCAGCCACTCGAGGAGCGTGTCGCCAACGGCCGCAAACTGGGGTACGGAGTTGTTGATGGCCGTTTTGCGCTGTCCGCGCCCAAGTATTGGCAGCGCTTCCATCATGTAGTGATGACGCTACTGGACAAGGATTGCATCAACGGCTTCAAGTTCGATGGCACCGGCAACGTCGACTTCGCCTATCCCGGCAGCAAGTTTGACAGCGACTTTGCAGCCGCCATCCAGTTGATCAACGACATGCGTGCCGACAAGCCGGATACGTTCGTCAATCTCACCACCGGCACCTGGCCTTCACCGTTCTGGTTGCGTTATGCCGACTCGATCTTCCGCGGCGGCGGCGATCATGGCTTCGCCGGTGTGGGTCCGAAGCGCGAGCAATGGATCACCTACCGCGACGAGCAGACTTACCGCAATATTGTGGAGCGAGGGCCGTTGTACCCGCTCAACTCGCTGATGCTGCACGCCATTATCTACGCCCAATATGCCGTCGGGCTGAATACCGATCCCGATGACGACTTCGAAAACGAGGTGCGCTCCTTCTTCGCGACCGGTGCCGACTTGCAGGGGCTGATGATTACCCCCTCGCTACTGACGCCGCACAACTGGGATGTGCTTGCCCGTGCAGCCAATTGGTCGCGTGCCAACGCCCAGGTGCTGGAGGATACCCATTGGATCGGTGGTGATCCCGGACGACTGAATGTGTACGGCTGGGCCGCGTGGACTCCAAACAAAGCCCTCATCACATGGCGCAATCCTGACAGCAGCGCGCAACTGGCCTTGCTCGACCTTCGCAAGCAGTTGCAGCTGCCACCCGGCGCTGACGCCCACTTCAGCGTGCGCGATCTCTGGCGTACGGGTGGTGGTGATGTGCCGAGAACACTGGATGCGGACCACATGCAGGCCATCAAACTGGCACCGTTTGAGGTGTTGACGCTGGAGTTGACTCCGGTCGCGGGCGGGCGGTCATGACTACGGGGGTAGTCGAGTCCGCGCGCGTGTTTGCGCTGGCATGGCAGTCGGAGCCAGCACTGCAAGTCCATGTGTTTCGCGCGAAGTTGCGTGTGACTCAGCAACAACATCATGCCGGTCGGCAGTGCACCGAAGAACTCAGGTGCAGCTGCGACCATTCGTAAATGTTCACTCTTTAATGATGAACTGAAATGCTTCTATCGGGGAGGGCTCGTAATGAAACAGCATTTTGTCCAGAAAAATTCGATCGCGTTGGCGGTAGGTATTGCACTCATGGGTGGCTCCATGTCGCTGCCGTCGTACGCACTCGCCAGTGCCACGGACGTATCGGCTACTCCTGCCCCTGCCGCTGCTTCGGGCGATGCGGCAACTCCTGTACAGAACGACAGCACTCCGTCGGCGCCGCCGTCCACGGACCAGAGTCAAAAGAAAGTCGACGATCAAGTTGCGGCGGAAAGCACGACCACCACGCCAGCAAATGCGAAGAAGAGTGTTACCACGCTTAACACCGTTACGGTGGTTGGCCAGTTACGTTCTTTGGAGCAAGCGGCCGCGACCAAGCGCGACGCAGTAGGCATCGTGGACTCGGTTTCGGCTGAAGAAGCCGGGCAGTTTCCGGATACGAACGTTGCGGACGCGCTCCAACGCGTCCCCGGCGTGTCGGTGGACCGCAGCGGCGGCGAATCCGACCAGATCACCGTTCGGGGGTTCGGGCCAAGCTTCGTCAACGTGCTGGTCAACGGCCGCACGATGGCTACCGCCAACACCGGTCGCGCGTTCGACTTCGACGTACTGCCGGCAGAACTGATTCAGCAGGCAGTCGTCCATAAAACCGGCATGGCCAATCTGCCTAGCGGCGGAATTGGCGGGACCGTCGACCTCATCACTTCACAGCCTGGCGATTTCGACGGATTTCATACGTCGTTCAGCGCCGCGGGTATCAACGACTCCAATGGTGGTGGCCTGCACGGCAAAGTCACCCCAAAGGTCGACTTCATGATCGGAGACAGCAACGCTGATCATACCTTTGGCTGGCTGGTTTCAGGACTCTATTACAAGCGCGACCATGTGGAGCAGGCAGTCGAGGCAGACGGATGGGATATGGGGTTGGATCTTTCAGCCATCGATCCCTCCCTCACCAATGTATCGGCCCCCCAGACCGTGCAAGCTGACTACTGGCCACAAACCTACATACGCAAGTCCATAAACGGTGCCATCGACTGGAAACCCACCGACAAGCTGAGCATCAAATTCAATTCCCTGTGGACAGGATTTCAGCAGACCGGACAGGAGAGCTCTCTTGGTTCGTTCTTCATACCCCAGAACATCTCGTCAGCAAAGGTCGACGGCAATGGTACGGCGTTGACCTACACGCGAACCGGCATCAATGTCCCTGATGATTTGGTGATGGCGAACGACTATATCGAGGCGTCAACGCCACAGAACACGAAAAGCTACATGACGGGGATAAACGCCACCTATCAGTTCAGCCCTTCAACGGAACTGGATTTTGATAGCTATGCGTCCAAGTCATGGAACAAGCCGGGAGCGAATGGATACTTTACCGTTGTCGGTACCAAGAACTTTGATCGCATCGTGACATGGAACAATAACGGCTCGGACCTGTTGCCTTCCTATTCCGGGCTGACCTCAACCACCGATCTCAACGACCTGAAAGCACACTATCTGGGGGCGGGCTCGCAGAATGCTACGGGCCAGGTTCAGGGGAACAAGCTTCACTTGTCTACCGAATTCCTCAGCGGTCCCTTGACCCGCGTTGATTTCGGCATCAACAACACCAACGACACAAAGCGCTTGGTGAGTTACAGCCTGCCGGGACCGCCTGGAAACAGTCTCGCAGCGATTGAGTACAGCGGCTATGTCGCGGACATACCAGGGAGCGCGATTGGAGCCCATGTCCTCAACGCAGGTTCCATGATCAACAGCCTGGCACCTGGCGAGCCAACGCAGTGGGTCACCTATGACGAGGCGAAGCTGATGGCGTACTACGCGTCTGCCGCCGCGTACAGCCAGCTACCCGACCCGGGCGACTTCGCGGCGCAACTGGCCGGAAGTGGAGTTTTCACCCCTGTGCCGCAGCCAATATCCTTCAGCGATATCCACGAACGCACGCGTTCCGCGTACGGTATGGCAACGTTTGAAGATAACCTGTGGACCATTCCCTGGCAGCTCAACCTGGGCGTGAGATTCACCACGACTGATACGGTCTCCACGGGAATTGGCCAGACGCTTCTCAGCGTGCGTGCCAACCCGCTGGATATAACCGCCGTGATACCCACTTTTGGTCCCACGTCTCCGTTGGCAACAAACGGTGTGTATCATAACTGGCTGCCCTCGCTGAACTTCAAGCTGAACTTGCTGCAAAACGTGGTTTTCAGATTTGGGTTTTCAAAGACGCTGACGCGACCCGACCTTGGCTCTTTGGCCAGCGGTCAAACCTGGGGTTTCGACAATGTGCATCTGCTGACGCTTGCCGAGGGAAATGCTGCGTTACAACCATTCACGTCGCTTAATTATGACGCAGGTATTGAATGGTATATAAGCGGTCCCAGCTATCTCGCGTTTGATGTGTTCCATAAAAAGGTGAATAACTTCACCACGAGTATTACAAGCCTGGATACCATGTTCGGTTATCCGTTCATGGTGACGCGACCAGTAAACCTCAATTCGGCGCGTGTCCGCGGTGCGGAAGCCACGTTCAATTACCAGTTCACTTCGCTTCCCACGCCTTTTGACGGGTTCGGCATCGGGGCCAACTACACGTACGTGCACAGCGATGCCTCGGCAAGTCCGGATCTCATTGCGACAACGGGACAGTTTGCCATCCCGGGCATGGGCAATTCGTACAACGCAAACCTTTACTATCAGAAGTATGGGGCGCAAGTCCGGTTGGCATGGAACTGGCGTGGACATTACCTGTCGAGCATATCCAACGACGCCGGATTTCCAGAGACGACCACGCCATATGGCCAGCTCGATCTGAGTGCTTCGTACGCGCTCACTACGCATCTGAGTGTGTTTCTGGAAGGGACAAATCTTAATAATGAGCGGATCCACAGCTATCAGATTTTCCAGAACATGGCTGACTACGCCGAGGCCGATGGACAAACGTGGACTACCGGCGTTCGTGGGACGTGGTGAACTCGGCAGAATGCAGCTGGTACGGGCCGGTTACTGTGAAGTTTCATTGAAACACTGACCCGGCCCGGGTATCCCCAGGTAATCCGCTCGACACGCTGACATGTGCTGAATTCCAGCCCGGGGCACAACCGGGTTGGAGGAAACCTGGAAAGCTTGTCGTTGCAATTGCCATCCCGGGAAGCTCGGGCTCTCGCTTGGTGAGCGCCTGAGCCCGTCACGAAGGAACCCTGGGCTTGGTGCCACGAGGTGGCGTTCGCTGCAACGGGCCACAGCCCGGCTGGGAGATGCAAGGCAATGCCACTGGGTAGTCTGTGTCCAGTTCGGGATGGAGAGCCTTGCGCCCATGCCTTCACCCGACCAAGGTCGAACCGCAACCGGTCGTTGCCGAAAACGAGACGCGCCGGAGTGGGAATGGATTTGCAAGCCGTGCGTTGCGGCGCGGCGGGTGGGAGCGGTCAATCAGGTGCGCTTCCAACAAGATCTGTCGAGCCCCGTGCACATGCTCGCTAGGGAACGGAGGCAGTCGGTTGGCTGGAACTCTCGCCGCGGACGAGGCCGGACATGCTGGGGACTCGCATTCAATGGCAGGAAGGGTGGCATTGCCTGAGTTCGTGCGCTTCTGCGGCATGAGCGCAGCCGGCGGGCGAGCCTTGCTTCAGCGCGAGTCGCTGGGCTTCACCGTTCTCGCTGCAAGCCATGGCGTTGAGGACAACCCTCGAGCGTAGCCGGAGCACTCACGGGCGATCTGTCCACGGCGGTGATCAAACTGCCCTGCGTGTCAAGGTGCTTTGCGATCCCCCGACGACTTGGGTCGAAGAGCCGGTTGTCCGGCTTCGTCATTGAAGAGCGCCTCTGGCGCTGTCTCTGCTGGCGCAATCCAGCAGCATCCCGGCTGCGTCGAAGCGTATGCGGCCAGCCGCCGTCTCGTGGCCGAACAAAGCGAATGCGTGGGCTACCCGCTCGGGACAAGGTTGCCGGGGCAAGTCCGTGCACCGATTCAACCGCCACTGTGAGGTGACAGCCGTGCCTCGATGGCCGGCGGCGATCATCGCCGCCGGCTGCGACGCTACGCCGGAGCAGCGCTTGCGCGATGGCCCGGCATTTGCGGTTGACTTGTGCCATCAATCAGAACGCGGCTTGACCCGATACAGGACGACGCCGTGGGAGGGAACGCTCGCCTCGATGGTGCCGGTCGTGTTGGACTTCTTGCCCGTCCACAGGTCTTCCAGTGCATAGCCCTGCTTGCTTGCTGCAAGACCTGCAGCGGACGCAGCAACCGAAACCCTCTCGGTGGTTGCGCCCGTGTTGAACAAACCGACGACGCCATCGCCGTTGGCTGCCAACTTGGCAAACACCTGGTGATTGCCGGAATGAACGATGCGCTTGGCAGCGATGCCGTCCTGGTCAACCGCGAGAACCGCCGCATTTTCGAGATAGTCGTGCAGATCATGCGGGTCGAGGTGCGCAAGATCGACGCCCAGGATAAAGGGCGATGCGCCCAGTGCCCAAAGACTCATCTGGGTCCGCCGCTCGTCGGGCGTCAGTCCGTTGTTGGCACCGTTGCCTACCTCGATGGAGTCGTAGTCGTTGAATCCGCCGGGACCCGCGTACGGCTGCCACCGGGCCACGAAGTCGAAACGGCCTTTTATATTTGCCCAGTCGGTCAACGGATAGCTGCTGCCGCCCTTCTCGCAGTCATAGCACTCGATGTCGGGGGCAAATTCCCATTGATTGGCGTACTTCATCAATACCGGGGCAATCGCCGTGGTGAAGCTACCTTGCGTGATATTGAGGATCATCGGACGGCCGCTCTGCTTTATCGCCTTCGACCAGGCCTTGATGTCTCCCACATTACGGTTGCCCATACCGTCGAGCTTGATGTAGTCGACGCCCCATTGCGCGAACATGTCCGCCCATGAATTGATGTATGCCTGCGCCCCGGGCTTGTTGAAGTCAATTGCCACCATGCCATGGCAGTTGTAGTTGGTTTCCTCCACGGACGGATTGGCGATCTGGTCGGCGGTGTACTTCGTGCCCTTGATCGGTGTCTTCTTTTGCACCGCCTGCCTGGAAATACCCGGGGTGATGTAGATGCCGAACTTCTGGCCGAGCCCGTGCACATGGGCCGCGAGCACTTGGATGCCGTTGGTATCGCCGCGAGCGGGGAACTTCGACGCGTCGGTCACCCAGCGGCCATAAGGCCCCACGTCGGGCCCCTGACTTCCTGGACAGTGGTACCAGAAGTCATCGAGATTCACATATTGATAGCCCATCTTCTGCAAACCGGACGTGTGCAGGGCGAGCGCCTGTTGTTCCATGTTCGCCGCTGTGGGCTTCTCGCGAAGAAAACTCCAACTGCTCCAGCCGAGCACCGGGGTGCGCTCGACCCCGGCGTCGGTGGCGAGCGCGCTCGGCGCGCCAGCCGCGAGCGCCACGATGGCAAGCGATGCGGCCAACAGGGTGGTTGTCGCTGCATGGGTGAGCTTTTTCATGGGGTCACTCCTTTCACTTTCGGTATGGCGCCAGCCATGTCGAACATGGGCTCCGCGCAGGATTTAGGAAATATCGGGATGGCCGTCCACACTCAAGCGTGGAACCAGGTGCGGGCGAACATCACGGTGCTGTTGCGGCCAACGGGACTGCGCCCGCAGCCTCTTCGCTGTAGACCATGAGCGTCGAGCCACCAAGTGCCAGCACGATGCCGATGAAACTCCACACCGACGGAAACGCGTGGTAGAACGCCAACGAAAGCACAATGGTCAAGATGGGCGCCAGCGCATTGGTGCAGGGCGCGACAATCACCGCCTTGCCGCGACTCATCGCCATGACCAGAAAGAGTGCGCCAATGGCGTTGAGCAGTTGGATCCCGGTGGTCAGCGCGGGCGCCTTCCAGCTGAAGTCCAAACCATCTCCCGGCATGGTCATGAAGGCTATCGGAACAAGCAGCAGGCCACTGATCGTCATGTACGCGAAGATGGACGAGTCATTGATGCCGACGTTGGCCGCGCGCTTCATCAGGAATGCCTGGCTCCCCCAGCAAACGCAGACAATGACCGCGAGCATCAACCAGGCCCCGACCTGGAGGCCGTTTTCGCCCGAGTCAGGAATGCTGAACATGATGATCGACACCAGCGCCAGCACCACGCCGGCCCAACCAAGCCGGGAGACCTTTTCACGCAGGATGACAAGCGCCAGAAGCACCGTTATGACGGGTGAAATGGAAACGACCGGAAAGATCAGGTACGCCGGACCAATGGATAATGCCTTGAACAGGATGAGCTGACCGCCGGCCCCGGCCAGGCCAATCAGCAACCCGTAGAAGGCCGCAATGGCTCGGCGATCGAACCGCTTGTGCCTGAGCGAGAAGTAGCACGGGATCAGCATGGTAAACGCCCAGATGATGTAAACCATCTGGTCCGGATAACGGTAGAGTTGGGTCGGCAGCGCGGAAAAGGCCCCCCAGACACCCCAGAAAACAACCAACAAGGCAGCGTAGATAATCCAGCTTCGATTTCCCATGTCTTTCTACCCACTCTGCACTGCTGCGTTGTTCAAAGTCATGAGCTCGAAGCCACGGCCGCGATGATCGGCGTATGGTTCAGTCTCGCTGCGTACATCGCCGCCCCGACGGCAGGCGAATAAAGCGGTGATCGCAACGCGTAACGTGCCGACAGCGCGGAAAGTTCGGTCTTGAATGCCTTGACAAGCATTTCACCGGCGTTGAATACGCCGCCGGAGTAGGAGACCGCGACTTCTTCCTCGTCGGCAAATTCCAGTCGCTGCCGGGTGACGTCCACCTGCTCGGCCAGTTCGCCTGCCGCCCGTCCAATGATCTTCAGCGCATGCCGATCGCCTTCCTCGGCAGCGGCGACGACGAGCTTGCTGAGGGATGCGATCTTCGCGCGGTCGCCCTGCCATTGATTGACCACGACATCGATCAGGTCGAGTTCGTTGGCAAGCTGGAGGGAAGACTTCAGTCTCGCGTGCAGGACACTTTTGGGTAGCCGCCCATCGCTCATTCTGGAGAAGCAGGAGAGGCCCTGAACAGCGATCCAGTAGGCCGAGCCTTCATCGCCAAACAGCTCGCTCCAACCGCCGCAGCGCGCCTTTAGTCCACCATGCTCGCCGTATGCCATCGATCCGGTGCCGGCAATCACGTTGATGCCGTCGGTCGCGCCCAGCGATCCCGCCCATCCGCATACCATGTCGTTGTCACATCGATATCGATCGTGCCCGAGGATGCGCGACGGAATCTCGTCGAGCAGTGGCAGGTCCTTGCTCGATTCACCGTAGGTGGGCAAGCCGAAGAAAGCGAACTCAATGGCTTCGGTGGCTATGGCGGCTTCCCGACAGGCTTCATCGACCCCATGACGGAGCGCCTGCTCCATGCCATCGAACCCGGTGGAGAAGTACGAACAGCTTCCGGTCGTCACCGTGGACACAACCTCGCCTTGCTGGTTCATCAGGCAAAAGCAGGTTTTGGTGCCGCCGCCGTCTACGCCCAAAAACATGAGTCAACATTCCTCGTGGGATCTTCAGTCGCCGCGCAGCCGCCGCCAAGGCAATCCTTCCCTGTGCGGGCGGATTTCATGGGTTGCCGCATGCCCGCGCATAGTCGCGCAGGACATCGCGGATTCGGTCAATCACGAGCGCCTTTGGATCCGGCTCGAGCTCGTGGGCCCGGATCCGACGGAACTGATCCGGGAAAAACTGACTGATCAACGGCAGTGGTAACTCTATGCCAGCCAGGTTGGCGAACAGCGTCTTTTCTGCCGACTGCACCTGCTCGTCCGGCCAGTAATAACGGATCCGGTCGCTGAAGCTGTAGGTGCGCGCGAACTCCTGTTCGGAGGGGCTGCCCGGATAATAGTTTTTCCAGGAATCGGGCTTGTCGAGCATGGCCTGGTCGATCACTTTGCGCAGGTTCGAGCGCTTGCCGGAATCGATCAGGATCTCTTCCATCCACGTCAATGCGAAAAGCGCCTCACGCAACGCGAAGGTGAGGGCAGGGCCAACCTTCAGGATGGCGAAGTGATCGGTTACCAATCGGGCCAGCGCTTTCGGGGTCTGATAATCGGTCGAGTGGGCTTCGAACACCAGGCGCTCGTAGTCACCCACGACATCGCTTAACTCGCGGGCGTCCTGCGGTCGATAGTCGATCACCTGGAAGTGGTCAAACTCAACTCCGGGCTGGACAACGAGCCCGATGACCCTGGTCCAGGCGTCGCCCAGTCCGCGAGCCTGGAACGCTTCCATGTGTCGCGCCATCGTGGTCCGGGCAGCGTCGGGAGCGGTGGGCGTCAGGACGCCAATGGTTTCGTGCGCGCCGCCGGGCACAGGAACCTCCGTACCGACGACGTAGGCAATCGAACTGTGGCCGAAATGCTGACGCGCCGTGCGCTCGGCCACATCGGCGAGGCGTGCGGCGCGCATCGACGAGACTTCGTCTGAAACAGGCGCTACATCGTCGGCGCAAGCCATGCTGCAATCGAGGTGAATCTTTGCAAACCCGGCGGCGACGTAACTCTCGATCAAGGTTTCCGCGTGGGCCATCGCCGCTTCCGAATCCAGCGCCTGCCATCGATTGGGACCGAGGTGGTCACCACCGAGGATGATGCGATCGCGGGGGAAGCCCAGTCGCTGCGCAAACGACAGCACGTAGTCACGAAATTCCGGCGGCGTCATGCCGGTGTATCCGCCAAATTGATCCACCTGGTTCGATGTTGCCTCGACCAGCAACAGCGTCTGATCCGCCAGCGCCTGCAGAATTGCCGCTTCAATCACCAGGGGATGGGCGGAGCAGGCCGAGTAGATACCGACGGGCTCGCCGCGATGGTGCCGGCTGATGAGGTCAAAGAGCTGATCCATTATTCGATACCTTCACAGTTCATCATGTGCACATCCCGTGGCTTGAGCCGCCTGGCAGACCACGGGTCGTTCACTGGCTCTGGTTCGCGGTTGTCGACGCCCAAGGCAGGTGTCGACGGTCTCGCTGCCTCATCCCGATAGGCCCGGTACCGGCTTCCCACCTTAAGAGTGTGCGGAGTCTGTCAACATGCGGCAGCACCCAAGTGGGCTGACGAAAGATCACTTCGCATTTCAGAAAACATATACTGTCTAAACGTAAGTTGCAATAGCTGTCGTATTGTTTCGAATAGACGGCAAAGGCAGTGCAAGACGCTCTCGCTGGTCCGCGCCAGCCGCCAGCACCGATGCCGCCATCTTGTCCCGCGGGGCGACTCGGCGTAACCGCAGTACCCGCTTGTTGGCAGCAGGCTGTCGAGGTGCTGGTCGGGAATGGAAGACATCACCAAGGATGCGCTCTGCGCCTGATTCAAACGCCGTCTCGAGCCAGGCGCGGAAGTCTGTCACGACCGGCTTGCCGCGTTTCGCGCGGTCGCGGAGCGGGATCAAGCGCACACCATGGTCGCAGGCGAGCTGTCGGCGAAGCCCCGGGATCACGCTGGGTCCGCAGCGCGATGGGCAAGGTCACGCATGCCTTGGGCGGCACCTGCCACGCGCCCGGCTTCTTCAAGTACACCGAACGCTGCCTGATGCAGGCGATGTATCGATTCAACCGGCACTTCGAGCTGGCGTCCGTGGTTCCGCGTGTGGCAATTGCTGCCTCCTGCCACGACCCCTGGGTCGCGGCAGCGAGCGCAAGATGGGCCGGCGTTTTGTCGCCGACATCTGGCGCGGATCAGGATTGTCGATGCATCGGGAAATTTTCGACGACGCGGGTCAGCACACCTTGGGACGGCGCATCGGGCCGACCGCCCAGGGCAAGACAGCGGAAAAACGCCAGCATTTGTCCCACGACCACATCGGCCAGCAAAGGCAGCACGCCGGGCCCGCCATGCAACGCCGGCAACGCCACTTCGACATCGCCCTTGCTCAGCAGTCGACGAGGAATGTCGTGGCCCACCAGCACCCGCGCCATGCCAAGTCCCTTGCGTCGGAGCTCGTCCAGCAGGTCCGTCTCGAAGGCTCTGACGAATGGATCGGAGGAAAGAAAGCCCACGACAAGGCTATTTTCATCGAGGCTGGACATCGGCCCGTGGCGCAGCCCGAGATAGGTTTCCGCCACGGTGACGACGGCACCATTGGTCATCTCCAGCATCTTCAACGCACTTTCGTGGGCCGCACCCAGAGCTCCGCCACTACCAAGGTAGACCACGTTGCTGAAGGCCATCGTGGCCACGGCAGCAAGCGCTTCGGCTTGTTCGTCGAGAACGTGCCGCACTGCGGCGGCGAGCCGCTGGGTGACCTGCTCCGCAGCATCGCTGGCGGGCAGCAACCCGCTGCCGGCCAGTACCAGATTGGTGAAGCTGCTCGTCATGACCAGGCTGCGATCATTCGTGCGCTCGTCCAGGGTAAGCACGGTTACGCGGGGCTCGTCCGTGTAGCTGGTGGCAAGTTTGCCAGCGGCGTTGCAGGTAATCACAAGATGACGGTAGGCGGGCGCGTCAGCCAGAAGACGACTGACCACGCCACAACTCTCCGGACTGTCGCCGGAACGCGCCAGTGAGATCAGCAAACCGCCATCCGGTGGCAGCACGCTGGACCAGTGCGTCAGCAACGTGCCGGAGGCGATGCTTTGCACCGGTACACCGAGGCTTAGCTGCAGGCTTGGGGCGAGGCACTCGCCGGCGTAGATCGAGCTGCCCGAGCCGGTCAAAACCACGTGTGCGGGCCGCGCTGACAGAGCGTCTTGCAACGTGTCCCGCACGCGCGCCGTGCGCAGCAGATCGGCCGTTGCCAGCCAGGTGTCCGGCTGTTGCCGGATTTCGCGCAGGGTATCGGCGTAGCCCTGTTCCTGCTGTAGCGCGGGCGACGCGGCCAGCAGGGCCGTCGCACTCATCGGAGCTTTCGTTTTGTTGTTCAAATTTGACATGTCGTCGCAATCAATCAATGATCAAAGCGCGTACGCTAAGGTTAGAACATAGACTATTCGAAATGAAGCGGAACTTACAAGATGTTTCGATAGATTTCTCAGGGGTCGCTGAACGCGCTGCAGCTGTGACGCCGGGCGCATCCACGTCGTGCGCCTGACTGCGGTCGGTGGCATGTCTGCTGGTCCGGCCCTGTTTTCGGGCCGGGTTGGCGCGGACCCTTGGCCGCGGTGCCGTTCTCCGTCCTTGTCTCGCGGTTGCCGAGGGCGGCTGCTTTTCCAACCATGCTGCAGCGATATGGCACAACGCAGCGCCTTATCCACTGAACTTTGCTGATGTGTGATCTTCGGGTGCGCCCAGTCGAACCGAACTCGGCTGCGGCGTGGAGGTACCGGGTCATGACGAGATATCTGCACTCCAGCGTCCTTGCAAGGTAGTACGTTCCATGAACAAGCATGACTCCCCGACATTGGCCGTTCGCCAGGCTCAGGCGGGCTGCCTGTGCTGCGCTCCGCCCACGGGCGCGGGTACGGTTCGCCCGCAGGGCAGCAAGAACCCCTTGCAGACACAGCCCGATGCGAGCAAGAACGACTTGCGACTGAAGGACTTCCAGCCGCGCAGCATGTTGCACGTGCCAAAAACGCGGATAGAACGGCCGCGCTTCCCGGTGATCGACATGCATGTGCACCTGAGCTGGTCGAGCCAGGTGCGCAACGGCGTATCCGTGGGTGAGGACATGACCCTGTTTGCCACCCCCGAGGACCTGCTGCCGGTGATGGACCGCAAGGGCATCCAGACCTTGGTCAACCTGACCGGCGGTATCGGCGCCGGGCTGGAAAAAGTCGTTCGCCACTTCGATCGGGCGGCGCCCGGACGCTTCATCACCTTGACCGAACCGTCGTGGGAGTACTTCCCCGAAGCGGATTTCGGCCAGCGCCAGGCCGAGGCGATCGAACACGCCAGTCGCGTCGGTGCGCGCGGTCTGAAATTGTTGAAGACACTCGGCTTGTACCTGCGCGAACGGATCGACAAAGGCCCCTTGGTCGGGGTGGACGACCGTCGACTTGATCCGATGTGGGAAGCCTGCGCGGCGCACGCCATGCCGGTATTCCTGCATACCTCGGATCCGGAGGCGTTTTTCCTGCCCACGGATGCCGGCAATGAGCGCTATGAGGAACTCAGCAACCACCCCGACTGGTCGTTCTACGGTCCGGAATTCCCCAGCAACGACGAGCTGCTGGCCGCTCGCGACCGCATGATCGCGCGCCATCCGAAAACCACCTTTGCGTTGCTGCACGTGGGCAATCATGCCGAGAATCTTGCCGGTGTGGCCGCCTGTCTCGATCGCTACCCCAATACGGTGATCGACATCAGTGCACGCATCGGCGAGCTCGGACGCCAGCCACGCATTGCCCGGCGCTTCTTCGATCGCTATCAGGACCGTATTCTGTTCGGCACCGATGCGGTGCCCTCACCGTGGGGCGATGACGTGCCCCAGCAGCTGTTTGGCGACGAGCTCTATGAAATCTATTATCGATTCCTGGAAACCGAGGACGAGTACTTTGATTACGCGCCGACTGCGGTCCCGCCACAAGGCCGCTGGGCGATTTACGGCCTTGGCTTGAGCGATCAGATCCTGCGCAAGGTGTACCATGACAACGCCGCCCGACTGTTGAATATTCATCCATGAGCAAGCCTTCCGCTGCTTCGACCAAGCTGCTCGTTGAAGAGCGCCGGCGGCTGATCGCCGAACTCGTCGACAAGCACGGGCGCGCCACGGTCGAGGATCTGGCAACGCGATTTGCGACCTCCTCGGTGACCATTCGCGGGGACCTGAACGAGCTGGCCCGTCATGGCGTCATTACGCGATCGCACGGCGGCGCGCTACCCGTGGGCGCCGGCGGCGTAAAGGACACGTCCGTGGCGATCAAGCAGGCCCGCTGGCACGCGCAGAAGCAGCGGATCGGACGCGCCGCGGCGAACATGATCCGGGATGGCGAGACGGTCATTCTCGATTCTGGCTCAACCACCGTGGAAATCGCGCGCCAGCTCCGGCAGATGAAGTTCGAGTCACTGACCGTGATCACGAACGCCTTGAATATCGCGATGGAACTCTCCGGGCTGGCGCATATCCGGGTGATGATGCTGGGCGGTCTGCTGCGTCAGACCTCGTATTCGCTGGTCGGCCCAGACGCGGAACAGGCACTGGGCAAACTTTCGGCCGATCGACTCTTTCTGGGTGTCGATGGGCTCGATCCGCAGATTGGGGTGACCACGCCTGACCCGCTGGAGGCTGCCTTGAATGCCTTGATGATCCGCGTATCACGGCAGACCGTTGCCGTGCTGGATGCGAGCAAGCTTGGTCAGCGCAGTCTGTCCGTGATTGCCCCGATCAAGAGCCTGCACGTGGTGATCACCGACACCGGGGCCTCGGCGGAGGTGACCGAAGCCCTTCGCTCCGCTGGCGTGCAGGTAGTGCTGGTCTGACTGGGCATCGACCTGCTCAGGTGACGCGCGCTGGCCGTCGCGCTGAAGCGGCAGGAACCAACTACGGGGTGGATACCGCTGAAGCCCGCTTCGGGGCCACTCGCCTTGGCTGTCTCCGGCCTGTACGCCAGGCCTGTTCGCAGCAGCGTCTGGTCCGCGGGTGAGCACGCTCGCCGTGCTGTGCCGGACAAGGGTCGCCACTTCCTCGAGCCCGACGAGGTGTTCACCGATCACTCCATCGGCGCCTGGATCGAAGTGAAGATGACGCGCGCGCGAACGCCGCCGCTGGACTTGCGGACCGTCTGAACCGCAATGTAGACGATGCGGCCAGCCTGCGAGCGATGGCGGCGCTGCTGGCGAACCGGGTGCCGTAGCCACGGCGGACGATGGGCCCCAACGATTGGCCGCGGCGGCACCGGGTGTGCAACAGCAAGGCAGCCGGCGCTTGCAGATCGATGTTGACGCACTCGTCGTACCGCCATCCGCGCCATCAACTGCCCAGGCTGCGGTTGCCCTGACGAAGCAGCCGGGCGAGAAACGCGGATCGACGCAGCGAGACGCGTCACGGCACCCGACAATCCCCGAGTTTCATTCGCGTCGCGGTGCGACCGGAAACTCGAACGGCTCATGGTCATCCGAGCTGCGGCGTCGACCATAGCGATCAGGCTGCGCCCGTGCATTCGACATGACAACGCATCCGTCATCCGTCATCCGATGTCATGAGGATGTCTGACGTGAAACGCGATCGCGGGATCGGCAGAGTACAGGCGGCGTTCTGGCGCGGAAATGCCGCCGCGCGGCTGCACCTGAACGTGCCAGCAGCGCGGCGGTCGAGTCCCCGTAGTTCCGTGTGCGCTCGACCATGGTCGGTGATCGACCTTCGTCTAATAGCGGTGTGCACGAGGCGTGGTCATGCTGATCCCAATCGTTTTGGGGAACTCATGACCATGAATGAAGGACAGGGGTTTCGTCAGGCCTGGAAGTCGGGCACAGCGCTGCCACAAGACACCGTTAGTTCTGGCAGAGGCTCGCCCATTCGCTTCGAAGACTCACCGCCCTTCGCTGATCTCAGTTCCGCCTCGCGGTGCACCCCGACCGGCGGTCATGCCACATCGCGTTGGAGTGCCGACGCGTTCCATGCCACCAGCAAGCCAGAAAGGAACGACGCGATCGCATCGCCGGACCATGGCGCCAACGGATCGCTCAGCAACCGACAGACAGCGCTCCGCTGTAGCTATGGCACCGAATCCGACGCCGTCATTCCGGGATCGATGCAGGACAGGCTTGAGTCTGCGGTCACCGGCATGCAGTGCAAGACGAACCGCGGCAACCCGTTGAACCCCAGCGCGATCCGTCACTGGTGACGTTGCGACAGCACGTCGATCTTGATACGCGCCCAACCCCTTGAGGAGACGATGCAATGAACGAGCGCAAGAATAATGGCGATACCGTCGAGCAGCCCTCGCGCCGCCTGGTGCTGAAGGGACTGGCTGGCGCGGTGGGTGCGGCGGCGGTCGGGGTGCCGATCTTGTCTGGCATGTCGTTCACTGCGGCGGCCCAGTCCACCAAAGCAGCCATCGGCAACTATCCTGCTGGCGTCAGCGGGAATACCGTGTTTGCGGGGCTCACCGTGGATTTGACCGGACCGTACTCGGCCCAGGGTGAGGAGGAACGCAACGGATACGAACTGGCCGCCGAGCAACTGAACGCCGGTGCCGCGCCAATGCGCCGCATCTCGCCGTTGACCAAGCAGGGTGTGCTGGGCAAGACGCTCAAGGTTCAGGCCGGTGACGCCGAGACCAAGCCCAACTCGGCAGTGCAACTGGCAACGCGTTTCATTACGAACGACAAGGCGATGTTGATCGCCGGCAGCACCAGCAGCTCGGTCGCCATTGCCTTGGAAAATTACTGCGATCGCGAACGGACGGTGTACATGACCGCGATCAGCGGGTCGACGGAAACCACCGGCGAAAAGTGCCAGCGCTACGGTTTTCGCCCCTGCTATTACGCCTACATGACATGCAAGGCGCTGGCTCCCGTCGTGGCGAAGGAACTGGGCCGCAACCGCAAGGCCGCGTATCTGATTCCCGACTATACCTATGGCCACACGACCACCACTCAGTTCAAGGAGTTCAGCGCGAAGGACGGCGGCTGGACGTCGGTGAGTGAGCAGGTGCACCCGCTGGGCGCCACCGATTTCAGTTCCTACCTCATCAATATCGCCAACAGTGGCGCCGATACGCTGGTCGTCATCGACTACGGCGCAGACTCGGTCAACTCCATCAAGCAGGCAAAGGAGTTTGGCATTCTCAACAAGATGAAGGTGGTGATTCCGTACATGTCGTCGTTCCTGGCCAACTCGCTCGGAGCCGAAATCATGCAAGGGGTCTACGCGGCCACGAACTTCTGGTGGACCATGGCCGAAGACCCGAAGTACCCGGGGGCCAAGGAGTTCGTCGACGCGTACATGAAGAAGTTCGGCGGCAAGCGGCCGCAGGACTCGGCCTTCGTGGCGTACCTCGGCATGGCGTTGTGGGCCGACGGCGTGGAACGCGCCAAGTCGTTCTACCCGCCTGACGTCGTCAAGGCGCTAGAAGCCGGCACCAAGCGCGAAGGGCCGACCGGTCCGGTCTGGTTTCGCGGGGGCGATCACCAGGCCGCCGTCAATTTCCCGATCGTGCGCGGCAAGAAGCCAGCGGACATGCGCAACAAGGACGACTTCTTCGACATCGTCGAGGTGGTCAATGGTGCGTCGGTGTTGCCGCCGCTCGAGCTCTTCAGCTGCAAACTTGGTCCGTACGTCTAAGCCGGCGTTCAACGACGCCGCGCCGCACTGGTGGAAGAGGAGGATTGCATGCCCAGCTTGTCGTTGTTCCTGTCGCAGATGTTCAACGGTCTCACCGCCGGCTTGTTGCTGGCATTGATCAGCGCCGGGCTGACGATCATTTACGGCACGCTGGGCGTGGTCAACTTCGCGCATGGGGCCTTGTTTGTCGTCGGTGCCTACGCCGGCTATGCCGTCTACGGTGCCTCGCAATCCTTTGTGCTCGCGGTGGTGGTCGGCGCACTGGTCGCGCTCGTGGTGGGGTTGCTCCTCGAGCGCGGCTTGGTGCGATTGTTCTACGACCGTCCACCGGAGGACCAGATCCTGGTCACGTTCGGGGTGGCCATCATCCTGGTCGAAATCATTCGGGGCATCTTCGGCGGCGCGAATCTGTCGGTGTCCACGCCCGCGTGGGGCCAGGGGATTGTGCACATCGGGTCGTTGATCTACCCGCTGTACCGACTCGAGACGCTGTTTATCTCGGCGGGAACGCTACTGGTGCTGTACCTGTTGCTGTACCGGACAAAGCTCGGCCTGATCGTCCGCGCCGGGATCGAAGACTCGCTCATGGTCAGCATGCTCGGCATCAATGTCAGACGCGCGTTTTTCGTGGTCTTCGGTCTCGGCGCCATGGTAGCCGGGTACGCCGGCACGATCGACGCGCCGATCGTCACGCTGCAGCCGGACATGGGTTTCCGGGTCTTGATCGACTCGTTCGTCGTCGTCGTGATCGGTGGCATCGGGTCGTTTCAGGGCGCGATCGTGGGCGGCATCATCGCTGGTGAAATCCTCAGCCTCACCTCCATCTTCGATCCGTCATATTCCCAGGTGATGTTGTTCATAGTCATGGCGCTGGTCCTCATCTTCCGCCCGCAGGGCATCATGGGCGTGGAAGGTCGCGAATGAGTCCCGCAAGCACTCATTCGGCGGTACGCCGCAGGCTGCCGGAGCTGCTTGTGCTGGTGGCCCTCGTGGTCGCGCCGTTCCTGCTGCCGTACCTCGGCTTCAGTCCGGGGCTGATGACCCGGATCCTCATCTGGGGCTTGTTTGGCATCGGTTTCGATCTGCTGTTCGGGTATACCGGGCTGCTGTCTTTCGGGCAGGCTGCCTTTTACGGGACCGGCGGCTTCACGACGGCCTATTTGCTCACCAACGGCACCGCCAACATTCTTGTGGCATTGCTGGCCGGCGCGGCGGCGGCGGCGGTGGCCGGTGTCATCATCGGCTACCTGACCTTGCGGCGCAGCGGGATTTATTTCGCCATGAGCACCCTGGCGTTCGGGGAGATGTTCTTCTTCCTGGAAAACTCGCTCCTGCACAACTACACCGGCGGCGAAAACGGTATTGCGGGCGTCCCCCTGCCGGAGCTTCCGCTGGGCTTTGCGACCATCCATATCACCAGCGGCCTGTCGATGTACTGGTTCGTGGCCGTGTTCTTCTTCGTGGGCTACCTCATCGCGCGGCGCATCGTCCGCTCACCGTTCGGCGCCGTGCTGCGCGCCATTCGCGGCAACCCCAAGCGCGCCATCGCGCTGGGGCATGCAACCCAGCACTACAAGCTGACGGTGTTCGTGATCGCCGCCATCTACGCCGGTGTGGCGGGTGGCTTGCTGGGCGTGTTCCAGGGCTTCATGCCGCCGGACGCTTTCGCGGTCGATACCTCGGCGCAGCTGATCATCCAGACCGTGATGGGTGGGGTGTCGACACTGCTGGGCCCGTTGCTGGGCGCCACCGTCTGGCTGTATGTCTTCAATGTGGTTCAGGGCATCGCCGGCATCGGTGCGTACTGGAAATTGATCCTCGGCGTGATTTTCGTGATCGTGGTCACCGTCTTCAGGTTCGGGATCGGCGGCGCACTTGTCCGCCTGTTCTCGCGTCGCCGGACTCGGTCGGGCGATCCTTCCGCGACCAGAGCTCAAGGCGCGCGCGACTTTTCCGAACTGGACATCCTGCCTGCCGTTTCCAGCGACCGACCAGTGCTCGAGGCGCGCGGCGTCACCAAGCAATACGGTGGCCTGGTGGCCGTCGACAACGTCAACTTTTCGCTTGCTGATGGCGAGCTGCGCGGCGTGATTGGACCCAACGGCGCCGGCAAATCCACGTTTTTCGCGATGCTGACCGGCGAGCTGCCCACCAGCAACGGCCAGGTGTTCTTCCGCGGCCACGAGATTACCGGGATCGGCGTGACGGCGGTATGCCAGCTGGGGATGAGCAAGAGTTATCAGATCAACCAGTTGTTCGAACAGCTCACTGTGCGTCAGAACGTGACCATACCGGTACTGGCACGCCGACGTGGTCGGTTCAAGCTGGATATGTTGCGCGGCATGCATCAGCTGAAGCCGGTCGAGGAACAAGTCGAAGCCGCGATCGAACTGGTGGGCCTGTCGCACTGCATCGATTCGCCGGTCGCCGAGCTGGCCTATGGCGAGAAGCGCAGGCTGGAGATCGGGCTGGCCCTGGCAACCGGTGCCAATGTGCTGCTGTTCGATGAACCGCTGGCAGGCCTGGGTCCGGAAGAGCGCGTGCTGGTCATCAAGCTGCTGAAGTCGATTCACAAGAATCGCAGCATCGTGGTCGTGGAACATGACATGGACGCGATGTTCCAACTGGCCGAGCGCATCACGGTGTTGCACGAGGGCCGTACCCTGGCAGAAGGCACGCCGGACGAGATTCGCGCCAGCGTGAATGTGCAGACGGCCTATCTCGGCGGGGTGGACGAACATGAGCCTGCTTGAGACCGATAAGATCAACAGTTACTACGGGGATTCCCACATCCTCTTCGACGTCTCCCTGCGCGTCGAAGAACACGAAGTGGTGGCGCTCCTTGGGCGCAATGGCGCGGGCAAGAGCACCACCCTCAAATCCCTGATGGGTGTGGTGCAACCGAAGACCGGGGTTGTTCGCTACAAGGGCGAGCAGGTGCAACGTCTCGCGCCGCACCTGCTCGCGCAACGGGGTGTTCAGCTGGTGCCCGAGGAACGGCGCGTGTTCGGTTCCATCAGCGTGCACGAGAACCTGCAGCTCGCAGCGATGTCGTGCAAAGACCCGCAGTCGCTGGATGCCATCTACGAAACCTTTCCCCGTCTGGCCGAACGTAAACGCAACCGCGGCAAGCAACTATCTGGCGGCGAGCAGCAAATGCTGGCCATCGCACGCGCGATGATACGCAACGCCGATCTGATCATGCTCGACGAGCCGTTCGAGGGTTTGGCCCCGCTTATCGTGCGCGATCTGATCGAGGTGTGCCGCAAGCTTGCCGCCGCCGGACATACCATCATCATTGTCGAACAGAACGTACGTGCTGCCTTGTCGTTGGCGGATCGCTGCTACATTCTGAACAACGGGAGCGTCGTTTACGAAGGCACACCCGCGCAGTTGCAGGCAGACAAGGCCATCATCGCAAAGTATCTGGGTGTGCAGACCTGAAGCGAGCGGAAGGTCCGGTCAATCCTGCCGTGACGGCCGCCTTCGATCCGTAGAGAGTCTTCTGGTGCTGACAAAGGTCGGCGACACCGCCCCTCGACGACCATAAAACATGATGGCCGCCATAAATATGGCCGGCGCCATATCTGTCCA
>JBDTKM010000167.1:0-3790 GCA_039935315.1 Rhodanobacter sp.
CGCTGCCTGCCCAATCCGCATTGGCAGCCGCACCTGCGGCCGTTGTCGGGCAAGGATGCACCCGTGCGCGACTTTCTCGACGGCGAGCCGCTGGTGGGCGAGTTCTTTGGCGATATCGCGCGCTGGCTGGATAGCTGGATCCCGCGCTTCGAGCAGGACGACCGCAGCTACCTGACCATCGCGGTCGGCTGCACCGGCGGCCGGCACCGCTCGGTCTACCTGGTGGAAAAGCTGGCGGCACACTACCGTGACCAGCGTGAAACCGTGCTGACCTTCCATCGTGAGCTCGAATGACCCGCATGACTCGCCATTCCACCAGCAAGATGAACACCCGGCCATGAGCGTCGGCGTGCTGTTGATGACCCACGAGTCGGTCGGCAAGGCGCTGATTTCCGCGGTCCACCATGTGATGCCCAAGCTGCCGTTACGGGTGATCGCCGTGGAAGTCCCGCCGCAATCGGATCCTGAGGTCATGCGCTCACTCACCGCCCACCACGCACGCGAGCTCGACCACGGCGACGGCGTGTTGATCCTGGCGGATCTGTACGGCGCCACACCGTGCAACATCGGACTGTCGCTCGGCGCCTTGGGTATTCATCTGCGCTGCGTCTCGGGCTTGAATCTGCCGATGCTGCTGCGCGTTCTCAACTACCCGGAAAAACCGCTGGACGAACTGGCCGAAGTCGCCGCCAGCGGTGGTCGCGGAGGAATCTTCATTGACCACGCCTGATTTCAGGAATGCCCTTCCTCATGATTGAACGAGAGATCGTCGTATCCAACAAACTCGGCCTGCACGCCCGCGCCTCGGCCAAGCTGGTGCAATTGGTACATGGCTTCAAATCCACCGTATGGCTGATCAGCAGTGGCCGCGAGGTCAACGCGCAAAGCATCATGGGCGTGATGATGCTTGCCGCCGGTATCGGCACCACGCTGACCGTGCGCGCCGACGGCCCCGATGAGCAAGCGGCGGTCACCGCGGTGACGGATCTGTTCGAGCGCAAGTTCGACGAGGGAGCATGATGGGTATGGGCATCGGGATGGGGGATTCGGGATTCGGCAACCTGAGCGTGCCGGCGAACCGCCGACCTGTGCATGGCTCGCTCTTGTCCGATCCCCGATCCCCGATCCCGAATCCCGGCTCCACCGGGAGCGGCGCATGAGACAAATCCTCTCCGGCACCATCGCTGCCCACGGCATGGCCCTGGGTCGCGCACGACTGGTGCAGGCCAGTCGCTACTCGGTGGACACGCGGCCGCTGGAGGAGAACGAGATCGTTGGTCAGTTGCTGCTGCTGCACCAGGCGCTGGACACCGCGCGGCAGGAGTTGCGCGAACTGCGCGGCAAGCTGCATGGCGCGCTGGCGCGCGAGGTCAACGAATTCATCGACGCGCACAGCCTGTTGCTGGACGACGCCGAGTTGTTGCGTGGGCTGGACGACCTGGTGAAGATCGGCCGCTACCGCCCCGGCGCCGCGCTGAAGAAGCAACGCGACCGGCTGTCCGCTGTGTTCGAGGCGATGGACGATCCTTACCTGCGCAGCCGCAAGGAAGACGTGGAGCAAGTCATCAATCGGGTGATCGCCGCACTGCAACAGCAGACCAGCCCGGAAGAACGCAAGCTGGCCGCGCGCGTCGGCGAAATCCTGATCGCCGACAGCATCGCGCCGGCGGACATGGCGCAACTGGCCGGCAACGGGCTGCTCGGGGTGGTCGCCAGTTCCGGCAGCGCCTACTCACACAGTGCCATCCTGGCGCGCAGTCTGGGGCTGCCGATGCTGGTGGGTACCCGCGATGCGCTGGCCACGATCCACGACGATGACCTGATCCTGCTCGACGCCGAACGCGGCGAGACGGTGGTGCACCCCACCGCGCAAGACCTGTCGCACTACCGGGCCTGGCAGCGCCAGGCCGCCAATGAAGGGCGGCGTCTGGCCAAGCTGGCCAACGCGCCCACGCGCACCCGTGATGGCGTTGAGATCTCCCTGCTGGCCAACGCCGAAACCAGCGCCGACGTGGCGATGGCACGGGCCCGTGGAGCCGATGGCGTCGGCCTGTATCGCACCGAGTTCCTGTTCCTGCGCAAGCGCGTGCTGCCCACCGAGGAAGAGCAGTTCATCGCCTATCGCGACCTGGTGCTGGGCATGGGTGGCCTGCAAGTGACCATCCGCACCATGGATCTTGGCGCCGACAAGGCCGACGCCGCCGGCCTGAGTGCCCGCGGCGAGGAAAATCCTGCTCTGGGCGTGCGCGGCGTTCGGCTGTCGCTGCGCCATCCGTCGGTGTTCACCACCCAGATCCGCGCGATCCTGCGCGCCGCCTGCTACGGCCCGATGCGGGTGCTGATCCCGATGGTGACCCAGCCCGACGAGCTTATCGCGGTACGCACCCTGTTCAATCTGGCGCGGCAGGAGCTCAAGCGCGAGAACGTCGACCTGCCGGAGAAACTCCAGCTGGGCGCGATGATCGAGGTGCCCGCCGCGGCGATCAACGTGCGCGCGCTGCTGGAATACTGCGACTTTCTCGCCATCGGTACCAACGACCTGGCCCAGTACGTGCTCGCCGCCGATCGCGGCAATGACGCGCTGGACAATATCTACACCCCGTTGCAGCCGGCGTTGTTACGCCTGCTGTCGCACGTGATCAGCGCCGGCCGACGCGCGAAAAAACCGGTGAGCCTGTGCGGCGAGATCGCCGGCGACGCGAGCTTCACTGCCCTGCTGCTGCTGCTGGGCCTGTGCGAATTCAGCATGCATCCGAGCCAGATCCTGCACGTACGCGACCAGCTCGCCACCCTCGACCAGGCCCACTTGCGCAGGCATGCCGCACAGCTGTTGCGTGCCCATACGCATGAGCAGGTCGAGGCATTGCTGGCGCAGATCAGCCACTGAGGCGGGACACCACTTGCGCGACGGAACTGCCTTGTCCCGCCGACGAGTTACGTGCGGCCTGCGCTGCCGCTGCCCAGCATCGTCCGGCCGGCAGCATGCGTCAGGAAATCACGTGGAGGCGATCATGTTCCGGTAGTCACGCGGCGACATGCCGACGATCGCCTTGAACTGGCGCGCGAACGAACTCTGGTCGGCAAAACCGCAGGCCAGTCCGATTGCCGCCACGCTGTCGTCCTCCTGCAGCAGGCGCATCGCTGCCTCGATGCGCAGCTTGGTCAACACCTGCTGCGGAGTGAGCTGGAACACCCGCCGAAAATGTCGCTCAAGCTGCGCCACCGAAAGGTCGGCCAGCTTTGCCAGGGTCGCCACGCGCACGCTGTCCGCGTAATGCTGCTGCAGGTGGGCCAGCACACGCTGCAAGCGCAGATAGGTGGGATGGCGGCCATCCGGCTGCCCGAGGTCACGCGAGATACCGATCACCCCGCAGATATCGTCATTCCGGCGCAGCGGCCGCTTGCAGGTCAGACACCAGCCCGGAGTGCGGTTCGCGAAGATATGCACTTCGAGCTGATTCTCGATCACCTCGCCGTCCAGTACGCGCTGGTCCTGCGACGCATACGAGCCGCCCAGCACGCTGGGAAACAGCTCGATCACGCTGCGCCCGATCACGTCTTCGCGACGCTTGAGGCCAAGCCGGCGCACCAGGGTGAGGTTGGCATGCGTGTAGCGACCAGCCGTATCCTTCACAAAAAAAACCACATCAGGCAGCGCGTCAAACAGCGCCTGCAGTTCGTCGGCCGAAATCATGGTCTGCATCAGGAAAGCTCCGACGGTGGGGCGGGCGACGGCTGCAAAAAGAGCATTTCAAAGCAGCCGCGCCATTATGCAGATTTCCGCATGGAC
>JBDTKM010000168.1:0-7421 GCA_039935315.1 Rhodanobacter sp.
GGTATACCTGCTGGCCTGCGACCAGCCCGGCGTGCGGGTCGAAAATCCCCGCCAGGTCAGTGCGTGGCGCTACCCGCGACAATATGGCCCCACGCCACCCAGCTTTGCCCGCGCGATGACGCTGCCGGCGCACGACGTGCTGGCGATCTCCGGCACGGCGGCCGTGGTCGGCCACGCCTCGGCGCACCATGACGACCTGGATGCGCAGCTGGAGGAGACGCTGGTGAATCTCGGCGCGCTGCTGGCCAGCGCGCGCCTGCCATCGGGTTTCGATGCGCGGTCGCCGCTGAAGGTCTATGTGCGCCAAGCCGGCGACGTGCCGCATGTGCGCGATTTCCTGCAGCGACGGTTGCCCGATGTCCCGGTGCTGCTGCTGCATGGCGACATCTGCCGCCGCGAGCTGCTGGTGGAAATCGACGGCTGGCGTTACGCGTGAACCGCCACCCGGCATAACAGCGCGCCCGCCCGACTGCGCCATCGCCCCGTCCGACGGAAGTCTCCGGATGGCGTCGCGCAGCTACGACTTCAGCGGACGCTTCCAGCCAGGCAATGTCTGCTGGCGGCCACGTGCCACGGTGAGCTCCTCGGCCGGGGCGTCCGTGGTGATCACCGAGCCGGCGCCGATGGTGGCGCGGGCGCCGATCGTCACCGGAGCCACCAGCGCGCTGTTGGATCCGACGAACGCGCCGTCGCCGATGCGGGTCACGGACTTGTTCACGCCGTCGTAGTTGCAGGTGATGGTGCCGGCGCCGATGTTGACGCCGCGTCCAATCTCGCTGTCGCCGAGGTAGCTCAGGTGGTTCGCCTTGCTGCCTTCGCCGAGGCGGGTTTTCTTGGTCTCCACGAAGTTGCCGACGTGCGCGCCCGCGTCCAGCTCGGTGCCCGGACGCAGTCGTGCAAACGGACCGATCATGCAGGGCCCGCGGGTGATCACGCCATCCAGGTCGCAATGCGGGTGCACCACGGTGCCAGCGGCGAGCTGCACGTCCTTCAGGCGGGTGAACGCGCCGATGCGCACGTCGTCACCGAACACCACCGCGCCTTCCAGGATCACGTCGATGTCCAGTTCGACATCGCGCCCCGCATCGACCGTGCCGCGCACGTCGATGCGGGCGGGATCGGCCAGCCGCACGCCGGCGGCCAGCAGCGCATGGGCTGCGCGCCGGCGGTATGCCGCTTCCAGTTCGGTCAACTGCAACGCGTTGTTCGCACCGGCGGCCTCGACCGGATCGGCACACTCCACCGACGACGCGCCGCAGTTCTCCTGCGCGGCCATGCGGAAGATATCGGTGAGGTAGAACTCGCCCTGCGCGTTGTTGCGGTCGAGCCGGCCGATCCAGCGGCGCAGCGCCTGCGCATCGGCGATCAGGATGCCGGTATTGACCAGATGGATCGCTCGCGTCGAATCGTCGGCATCCTTCTCCTCGATCACCGCGCGCACGCAACCGCGTTCATCGCAAAGGACGCGACCGTAACCCTGCGGATCGTCAAGCCGGGTGGTGAGCAGGCTGAAGTCGCCGGTCGCCGTGAGCTGACGCAGCGTCTCGACCCGGGTCAACGGCACGTCGCCGTACAACACCAGTACGCGCACGCCATCGGGCACGCCGACCAGCGCCTGCTCGACTGCGTGGCCGGTACCCAGGCGCTCCGCCTGCAGCGCCCAGCGCAGGTCGGGCTGGTCGGCAAAGGCCGCCTGCACCTGCTCGCTGCCATGGCCATGGACGATGTGGATCGCGGCCGGCTGCAGCGCACGGGCCGTGGCGATCACATGCGCCAGCAACGGCCGTCCAGCCAGCGGCATCAGCACCTTGGGGCGATTCGATTTCATTCGCGTGCCGGCACCGGCGGCGAGCACGATGACGTGGAGCGTTGCGTTTTCCATCAGTTCGCCTGGCCGATTGCTGGACAAAAAGAATAGCAGCGCGGTGCGCCGGGCACGCGGCAAATCCCGGACAGCAAAAAGCCGGCATGCGGCCGGCTTTTCATCGGACGAACAAGGGCGCGCGCGCCGCCCTCAGTGCTTGAGGGTCTTGCGCATCCGTTCCAGCGCCTGCAGCTGGGCCATCGCCTCGGCGAGCTTGGCCTGCGCGTCGGCGATCTCCATCGCGTCGGTGCGGTTGGCCAGAGCTTCCTCGGCCTCCTTCTTGGCGCGCTGCGCGGACGCCTCGTCCAGATCCGCAGCGCGGGCCGCGGTATCGGCCAGCACGGTGATCACCTGTGGCTGCACCTCGAGGATGCCGCCGGAGACATAGAACTGCTGGCGCTCGCCGCCATCCAGAATCACGTCGACGTGGCCCGGCTTGAGCCGGGTGATCAGAGGGGCGTGGCGAGGCGTGATACCCAGCTCGCCCAGCTCGCCGGTGGCCACCACCATCACCGCGTCGCCGTGAAAGATCTCGGCTTCGGCACTGACGATGTCGACGCGTATGGTTTGGGTCATGACTCAGGTTCCGAATGCTTGGGACATCGGGCGGACCACAGGGCCGCCCGCAGGATCAGGCGGCCTTCTTGGCGCCCATTTCCTCGGCTTTCTTGATTGCGTCGTCGATGCCGCCGACCATGTAGAACGCCTGCTCGGGGATGTGATCGACATCGCCGTCGACGATCATCTTGAAGCCGCGGATGGTTTCCTTCAGCGACACGTACTTGCCCGGCGAACCGGTGAACACCTCGGCCACGTGGAACGGCTGCGAGAAGAAGCGTTCGCACTTGCGCGCACGCGACACGGCCTGCTTGTCCTCTTCGCTCAGCTCGTCCATGCCGAGGATCGCGATGATGTCCTTCAGTTCCTTGTAGCGCTGCAGCGTGCCCTGCACGCGGCGGGCGACATCGTAGTGCTCCTGCCCGATCACCAGCGGATCGAGCTGACGGCTGGTGGACGCCAGCGGATCGACCGCCGGATAAATGCCCAGGCTGGCGATGTCGCGCGACAGCGCCACGGTGGAATCCAGATGCGCAAACGTGGTGGCTGGCGACGGATCGGTGTAATCGTCGGCGGGCACGTAGACAGCCTGGATCGAGGTGATCGACCCGGTCTTGGTCGAGGTGATGCGCTCCTGCAGCACGCCCATCTCATCGGCCAGCGTCGGCTGGTAACCCACGGCGGACGGCATGCGTCCAAGCAACGCGGACACCTCGGTACCGGCCAGCGTGTAGCGGTAGATGTTGTCGACGAAGAACAGCACGTCCTTGCCCTTGCCGCTTTCGTCTTTCTCGTCGCGGAAATACTCGGCCATGGTCAGGCCGGTCAGCGCGACGCGCAGGCGGTTGCCCGGCGGCTCGTTCATCTGACCGTAGACCATCGCGACTTTCGACTGCGGCAGGTCATCCAGCTTGACCACGCCCGCTTCCTGCATCTCGTGATAGAAGTCGTTGCCCTCGCGGGTACGCTCACCGACGCCGGCGAATACCGACAAACCGGCGTGCTGGGTCGCGATGTTGTTGATCAGCTCCAGCATGTTCACCGTCTTGCCCACGCCAGCGCCGCCGAACAGGCCGACCTTGCCGCCCTTGGCAAACGGGCAGACCAGGTCGATCACCTTGATGCCGGTTTCCAGCAAGTCATTGGACGCGGCCTGCTCGTCATAGCTGGGCGCCTCGCGATGGATCACCCAGTGATCCTGGGCGTCAATCGGGCCCACTTCGTCGATCGGATTGCCCAGCACGTCCATGATCCGGCCCAGGGTGGCCTTGCCGACCGGCACCTTGATGCCCTCGCCGGTGTTGCGCGCCTCGAGGCCGCGCTTCAGGCCTTCGGTGGTGCCGAGCGCGATCGTGCGCACGATGCCGTCACCGATCTGCTGCTGCACTTCCAGCGTGATGTCGGTGCCGTCGATCTTGAGTGCGTCGTATATCTGCGGCACCTGGTCACGCGCGAATTCCACGTCGACGACCGCGCCGATGATCTGAACAACTTTGCCCTGACTCATGCTGATAGCTCCGGATAAATCTCTTTAAGGTTTTGTACTGAAGCGCCAATGAAACGTCGCTCTTGCCTGGAGTTCGGCCATGGCTGGCCGTCTCTTGAACTTGCCCTGCGATCACGAACGATCGCACTTGCCGAGAATTCGACCATGGCTGGCCGTCCCTCGATGTTGCTCCGCGATCGCGGATCGACCGCACCTATACAGCAGCTGCGCCACCGACGATCTCGGAAATTTCCTGCGTGATCGCCGCCTGCCGCGCCTTGTTGTAAATCAGGGTCAGCTCGTCGATCACCTTGTTCGCATTGTCCGAGGCGGACTTCATCGCCACCATGCGCGCGGCGTGCTCGCTGGCCAGGTTTTCCAGCGATGCCTGATACACAACCGACTCGATGTAGCGTCCCAGCACGTGCTCAAGCACGACCTCCGCCTCCGGCTCATAGAAGTAGTCCCACGCGTGCGTCTGCCCCAGCGTGACTCCGGCATAGGCCCGCTCGCCGGAAGCCTCATGCGCTTCCATTTCGGCCGCCACCAACGGCAACGGCAGCAACGCATCGATCGTGGGCTTCTGGGTCATCGTGTTGACGAAATCGTTGTAGGCAAGGAACACCCGGTCCAGGCCATTGGCGCTGTAAGCGTCCATCATCACCTTGATCACGCCGATCAGCTGGCTGAGCTTCGGCTGCTCACCCAGCTGGCTGACGCTGCCGATCAGGTTGACGCCGTGCAGGCGACGGAAGAACGACACCGCCTTCTGCCCGATTGCCACCACATCCACCTGCACGCCTTGCTTGTGCCATTCGGCGATGGCCGGCAACAGGCGTCGGAACAGATTCGAGTTGAGACCGCCGCACAGACCGCGATCGGTCGACACCACGATGTAACCCACCCGCGCCACGCTCTCGCGCCCGGTCAGGAACGGATGTTTGAATTCGCTGCGCGCCTTGGCTACGTGCGCGATCACCTTGCGCATCGCATGCGCATACGGACGCGACGCCTTCATCAGGTCCTGCGCCTTGCGGATCTTCGAGGCCGAGACCATTTCGAGCGCGCGCGTCACCTTGCGCATGTTCTGCGTGCTCTTGATCTTGGTTTTTATTTCGCGTCCGCTGGCCATGCTTTATTCGCTCGCTGTGCTCACTCGGGGGAACAGGGGAATGGGGAATCGTTCAAAGCGGAGCGCGCATGCTGCTGCTTCCACGATTCCCGATTCCCGGCTCCTCAATCACCAGCTACCGGTCTTCTTGTACTCGTCCAATGAAGCCTTGAAGGTCGCTTCGATGTCCTTGTCCCAATTACCGGTGGCCACGATCTGCTTCATCAGCTCCTCGTGGTTCTGATGCATGAACGCGTGCAGGCCCTTTTCGAACGGCAACACCTTGTTCACCGCCAAGTCGTCCAGGTAGCCCTTCTCGGCGGCGTACACCGACAAGGCCAGCTCGGCGATCGACAGCGGTGCGTACTGACCCTGCTTCATCAGCTCGACCACGCGCTGACCACGATCGAGCTGGGCGCGGGTGGCCGGATCCAGATCCGAGGCAAACTGCGCGAACGCAGCCAGCTCGCGGTACTGCGCCAGCGCGAGCTTCACGCCGCCGGACAGCTTCTTGACGATCTTGGTCTGCGCGGCGCCGCCGACGCGGGATACCGAAATACCGGCGTTCACGGCCGGACGGATGCCTGCATTGAACAGGTCGGTTTCCAGGAAGATCTGGCCATCCGTAATTGAAATGACGTTCGTCGGCACAAACGCGGAGACGTCGCCGCCCTGGGTTTCGATGATCGGCAGCGCGGTCAGCGACCCGGTCTTGCCCTTCACCTCACCCTGGGTGAACTTCTCGACATAGGCCTCGGAGACGCGCGACGCACGCTCGAGCAGACGCGAATGGAGATAAAACACGTCGCCCGGATAAGCCTCGCGACCCGGCGGACGCTTCAGCAACAGTGAGATCTGGCGGTAGGCCACGGCCTGCTTGGACAGATCGTCATACACGATCAACGCGTCTTCGCCGCGATCACGGAAGTATTCGCCCATCGCACAGCCGGAATACGGCGCCACATACTGCAGCGCGGCCGACTGTGACGCGGAGGCAACCACCACGATGGTATGCGCCAGCGCGCCGTGCGCTTCCAGCTTGCGCACCACGTTGGCGATCGACGAACGCTTCTGGCCGATCGCCACGTAGATGCACTTAACGCCGGATCCCTTCTGCGCGATGATCGCGTCGATGGCCAGCGCAGTCTTGCCGGTCTGGCGATCGCCGATGATCAGTTCGCGCTGACCGCGACCGACGGGAATCATCGCGTCAACCGCCTTGTAGCCGGTTTGCAGCGGCTGGTCGACCGATTTGCGCCAGATCACGCCAGGCGCAACCTTCTCGACCGCCGCGGTGAGCTTCGCGTTCAGCGGGCCCTTGCCGTCAATCGGGTTGCCCAGTGCGTCGACCACGCGACCGAGCAGTTCCGGACCGATCGGCACCTCGAGGATGCGGCCGGTGGTCTTGGCGGTGTCGCCTTCGCGCAGGTGCTGATAATCACCCAACACCACCGCACCGACCGAGTCGCGCTCGAGATTCAGCGCCAGCGCAAACGTGTTGCCGGGCAGCTCGATCATTTCGCCCTGCATCGCATCGGCCAGGCCGTGGATGCGCACGATGCCGTCGGACACACTGATGATCGTGCCCTCGTTGCGTGCTTCGGCGCCGAGCTTGAACTGCTCGATGCGGCTCTTGATCAGTTCGCTGATCTCGGACGGATTCAGTGTGGTGCTGGACATGGTCATCTATCTCGAATTTGGATTCATCTTCGCGAAACGCACTTCGCGTGTGACTGAACCTGCCGGCCGTCGCTAACCGGCAGTTGCTCGTCGCAAAACGCGACCTTGCGAACAGCTAATTTGTCAGCTCGCTGGCCAGGCGCTGCAGGCGCCCGCGCGCGGAGCCATCGATCACCTCGCGACCGGTATCGATCACGGCACCCGCCAGCAACGCCGCATCGACCCGGACTTCCAACTCGATCTCGCGCTTGAAACGGCGCTTGAGTGAAACCTTCAACCGCTCGGCCTGCGTGTCATCGAGTGCCAGCGCGCTGGTGATTTTCACCAGCAGCTGAGACTGCGAATCGCGCTTGAACGACTCGTACAGCGAAGCGACTTCCGGCAACAGCGCCAGGCGCCGTTGTTCGGCCATTTCCGCCAGGAACTGCGCAAACGGCGCGTCGGCGTCGACGCCGCGGGGTAGATGCAGCGCAATCAACTGCGCCGGCAGCACCCGCGGATCGTTGCCGAGCTGCGCCACCCGCGGGTCAGCCGCCACCGCAGCGGCGAACGCCAGCGACTGCGACCAGACTTCCAGCGAATCAGTGTCGTGCGCCACCTCGAAGGCGGCGCGGGCATAGGGACGGGCCAGCGTTGTGGTTTCCATGACCGGCCTAGATCCCGGCGACGAGCTGGTCGAGCAGCGCCTTGTGCGCCGCCGGATCGACTTCACGTTGCAAAAT
>JBDTKM010000169.1:0-4169 GCA_039935315.1 Rhodanobacter sp.
TCGGAGAACTTTCTCAAAAATTTCGGCAGGCGCTGCATGCCTTGTGCCTTCAACGGCAGTTTGGCGTGCCAGGGCATGGCTCGCCGCCCGTCCAGAAAGATCGTTCCGTCGTAGCCGATGAACAGCCAAGTGACGGCGCTCAAGTCTGTCCGCAGCACCGGCACGCTGTTGTCGTCGATCTCGAAAAGTGAAAAGTACTCCGACCTCACGAAGAACGCGTTGACGCCTTCAACGCAGACCAGTTCGTAGCTCTTTATCTTGCCCAGATCCACTAACGCCGACAAGCTGGAGCCTTGAGCGATTTGAGGATCCGGCGGCTGTATGAATTTGACCTCATTTGGAATGGTGTGATTGAACTCAATGCATACCACCTTGGGTACAAACCGCGATGTGGATTTCCATACGTGGTAATCGTTACCGTCGATGTCGATCGACAGGAAATCAAAGTCCTGCGGGATCGCAGTGTCCGCAAGAATATGGTCAAGATTGTCGTTCGGCGAAAAGCCGACAAAGCGGTTCAGTGTCGTCACATTTTCCGTATGCACATAGTTCGCTTCGAGCTCCTTGAAGCGAACCTTGCTTGCCTCGATCAGCACGGCGGAGTAATCGGCATGCTCAATGAGGTTGCGCGTATTGCTGAGCGAAGTTCCATCCAGTGCACCAAACTCGACACACCAGTGATCCCTTTCGGGAAGGGTCTCAAGTATCTTCCCGATGATTCCGTCTTCGCCGGATTGCGAGTACGTGCTGGCTTGATGGTCCAGCAGCCAAGTAGCAGATTTTCCCATGATGCCTCAGCCTGATTTCAGGTGGTCCAGAGCCTGCGAATTCAATGTCGCTTGAGCAGCAGCCAGCAGCCGCTTGCCATGAATATTTCAGCAACCAACAGCGCCAGCACCGCTGCGCCAACACCGACAGTCCGCAGTAGCCACAGATTAATCCCGACGACCATGACAAGACCTAGCGATTCCACCACCACGCGCGCGCCGTGGCGGTCCGCTGAGGTCAAACCGATAGCTGCCGACTGATGCAAGGCAAACACGATGGCCCAAGGTGACAGCATCAGCAAATACCTTGTGGAGACCTCATAGCCGGAACCGAAGACGAATGGCATCAGCGGTGAAACAAGGGCGGCGACGATGGACGCCGCGATGGCGTAGCCAACTGCGGCCAGCGTAACCGTCTTCAGCAACCTCGAATGACTATGCCTCCCGTTTGATGCAAACAGTCGCGGCAACGCGGCGCCCATCAAGGCGGCAACTGGCAACACAAATACGCTCATGACCCGGAATGCAGCCGTGTAGGTGCCTACTACGGTCGCGCCGAGTATCTGCAGCAGCAATACCTTGTCCACTTCCTGGTAACTCGTGCCCACCAACGACCCCACGGCATAGCGGGTCCCTTCGGCTGTGGCATTCCACCATGGCAGCCGATCGCGCCAAGCCGGCGCGCCATCGATCCGGGTGATGAGGTAGATCGCAACCAGCATGCCGACGATCGAGCCAGCGAAGTGCAGGAATGCAACGTGGTCGGGGGTTCCTGCCAGCCCAGCCGCCAGGGCGACGATCATCGCCAGCAGTCGAAATACCGGGACCAGACACATGGATACAGCCGCGGACGCCCCCCGATCCAATGCCAGGCACAGACTGGTGGCAACTTGCACCAACGGCAACGCCATCAGCTCAGCAAGACCCAGCAACAACATTGAGCGGATATCCACGCGCTCCACCAAGACAACACTTGACCCGAGCATAAGTACGCCGACGAGCAAGGCCCCAGACAACAGAACCTGCAGTATGGCGGTCGCCCATAGCGCGTTCGATCTTGTGGGATCCCTCGCTACCCGTTGCGTCACTACATAGGAGATGCCCCAACCAGAAACCAGGGAAATGATGATTGCAACGGCTACGGAACCCGCAAAAAGACCATAGCCATGCGGGCCCATCCAGCGTGAAAGTACGATGAGATAAGCCGCCTGGATAACTGCGCGCGTCCCTAGGCCGGCGGTGGACATCAATGCGTTTTGGCCAAGCCGCCCGATACCCAGCCGTTCCATCAGGCTGTCCAGACCGCCTGTGAGGAAACGCAGCCTCATCTTTCGCTCGATGTGTTGGAGAACGCGCCGGACGCCTGCAAGACGTCACGCTTTTGTCGGAGCAAGGTCGGGCGGCGCATGACGAGAGTCGACCATCCTGCTGCGATAAAACTCAGCACGTCGAAGTGCGCCCGAATGTCGGCAAGTGCGAACCTGACCGTGGCGGGGTTGCGTGCGCTGATCGACCACAGCAGCAAGCCCACCGCCACCTCCCATCGATAAGCCATCGGGTAGTCAGGGCGATCGGCAAAGACGCGCCGCGCATCGGTATCAAACTCCAGGCTGGACTTGAGGAAATCCAACCTGGCCTGTTTGCCGGAACGCAGCGCTGAGTTTGGACTTTCCCGGTAGACCGACGTCACTTCCGGCAGGTAGGCGACCCTCCAGCGAGACGTCGTGTACAAGGCGAGCACGGCGTCGCCAAACTTGTACGACTTCCCACCCAGCTTCGAGCTGGCGAACTCTTGCAATGTGCTGCGTCGAACCAGGATCGTGCAGGTGCGCAGAATCTTCGGGTAATGAAACGTGTGGAAGAGATTCCCTTCCAGCAAGACTCGGGGAACACGCGAATGCACGGATTTTTTCCAGCCTACGTTCCAGCCTCCAGCTTCGTGGCGAGATCTGACCCAATCCGTGTGAACGATGCCTACGTCCGCGGCGTCGCGTATCAACGCAACTTGGCGCGCGAGTTTGTGGGGCGAACACCAGTAATCGTCTCCTTCGCAATAGGCTACAAACTCACCGCGAGCCCTTGAATAAATGCGCCGACCATTGGCGTTCATCCCTACATTTGCGGGTGAATGGACGACCCTCACGATCTCCGGGTAGCGACATTGGTAATCCAGAGCAATTTTTCGTGTCTCATCCGTGGAGGCATCTTCGCCAATGATCAACTCAAACAGAAAGTCGCACTGTTGCGAGACCACACCCTGAATGGCTTCGGCCAGATAAGCAGCGTGGTTGTAGGTGATCATCAGCACGCTGACCAGTGGCTTTGCCACTAGTCGAGCCGCATCGCTGACTTCCACAGGATCGTTGTCGACCCGCGTCGGCGGCAGGATCGATGGCGTCGTATCGTCAGTCATCTGGAATCCCCGACACAGGCATTCTGACGGCGCGAACGTCCAACTGCTCGTTTCAACGCCAGAACCGATAAATCAAGGTTGGGATGATACCGAGCATTGGCTTCAATACGCGGTCCGGCATCCTGCGCAATAGACGGCCACCGATCGAAATTGGGTGCTCAATCTCAAACGTCAGCCGCATCGCATCCACGCAGAGATTGTGATAGCCGAACCCGGCGTCGCCCAGGTAGCGTTCAATTTGTCGCATTTGCAGCGGCTCGCAGTCGTAGACATCCCCCTTCCCCATCAGCCGCAGATATGCCGAACGCCATGCGTGCGGCCACCAACTCAGGAATGCCAGCCTGAAATGCGGCTCCACCAGCATCCAGCGGTTGGGCACGGCTAGATAACCCACGCCATCCGGGCGCAAAACACGATGCAGTTCAGCCAGATGCGCGCGCTGCGCATGTTCATCGCCGACGTGCTCGATGACATGGTTGGTGAGCACCATATCGAAGGACTCATCGGCAAACGGTAATTGCGTGTCGCGGACCTGGTGATAACGATAGCCTTCGGTGACCAGGCGATTGTCATGTACATCCACCGCATCCACCTCGCAACGCAGCGTCGGGTGTGTACCGAAGTAATGCGCGATGCCGCCGGAGCCGGTGCCAACCTCGAGCATACGGATCGGTTGCGTCCGACTGGCAAGATCCAGCAGCCGTTCGATCTTCAGGCCTTTGAAGCGCCTCGACGGCAGATCCAGCACGGCATGCGGCTGGCGCACGGATGCGTCATCGGCATCAATCTTCCGGTGGATTCGATCGGGGACAGGAGTGTCAGACATGGCGTGAACCCAGCAGGCTGCGCAGGCGCTCGCCAAAAACCGGCCAGGCCTTGCCAGCGGCGAACTCGCGACAGGCTGTGATGGTGACACTTTCGCGAGCGCCGGCAAGCTGCCGAGCCACGGCGTCCGCCAACGCGGCATAGTTCCCGGGTTCGATCAGAGT
>JBDTKM010000170.1:0-2912 GCA_039935315.1 Rhodanobacter sp.
CCCACTGTACTTGCGGCCGGGAAAACTCACGCTGGACTATTTTGCCGGCAAGCGCGCGCGTTACGTGACGCCATTTCGAATGGTGTTTTTCCTGGCTATCGTGGCATTTTTTGCGATGCAGCTGTCGCTGCGATATGGGTTGGTGCACGCCGTGCCGCTCGAGGTGTCGACGAATGGCAAGGTCTCCGTCGAGAAAATATCCGGGGCCAAGCAAGTCCACAATGATCTGTTCGCCGACGGCGACATCAAATTCAACAACACCATTTTCTGGAATCGCGACACCCACCCCTGGCGCGTCGGCTGGCTGCCCATGGCGGCGAACCGTTGGCTCAACGACTCGGTCGGCAACGCCCAGGCACATTTGTATGCGATGAATTCAGGTACACCTGCACAACAGAAAGTTGCAGGAACCCGCCTGATCCTCGGGATGTTCTCGGCAGCGCCGACCGTGTTGTTTGTGCTGCTGCCGGTATTCGCGTTGTTGCTGAAGGTCATTTATGTGTTCAAGCGACGACTGTACATGGAGCACCTGATCGTCGCGATGCACAGTCAGGCGTTCCTGATGCTGTCGATGCTGGTGCTGCTCGCATTAGGCGTGTTGCGCGGATGGCTCGTCCCGTACGCCGGACGGCTCGACATTCTTTTTTCGCTGCTGCGAGCCGCCGCGCTGATATGGATCTTCGTGTATCTGTTTTTGATGCAGAAGCGCGTTTACCAGCAAGGCTGGATCATGACCATCGTGAAATACTGCTGCTTCGGCCTCTGCTACTCGATCCTCATCGGATGCGGCTGGGCTTTCGCCGTCCTGCTCAGCCTGACCGGCACATGATCATCTGTTCGGCCGAACTCGAACGGAGTGCTGCGCGGTGCGACGACTACATGGCCTCGCCGCTGGGACACGTGCGAACTGGCCTGCGGTCAGCCGTTGAAGTGGGCTCGAAAGCAGACGCTCGCCAACGCCGCAACGAGTCGACAAGCGACCTTCAGTCAGATCGGCGGGTGGCTGGTGATACCGGCCAAATCGCACGCCAGGCTTGGTCAACCGCGTTCGCCGTGGTTGGACGCCACACTGACAATCAGCAGGCAGGAAACCTCGCGGTCATCGTCCCTTTGATGCGGCCACCACAGATTGCCACGACCGTGTGAGCAAGGGGTTCTGACCCGGTCAGAAGGCGTCGTCAGGTCCCGGGTTTCGATGTCGAACTGGCTGGAAACAAGGCGTAGCGTGAATGCTCACGCAGCCGACGGGGACTCTCGCCCAGCGGATACGTGCGCTACACCGTGGTGTGTCGTGGACGAGTCCACAGTACGCTGCAACCTCTCAACCGGCCACGGAGTCCAGTAGCCATGAACGCAGTCGCACCGCCATCGGCCTTTCCAACCCGGATCGGGTTCGAGCAAGCGTTGGCAATCGTCGCGCAACAGGCAGCCAGACATCTGCTGCCGACGGAACAAGCGAAGCTGGCAGATGCCCTGAGCCAAGTGTTGGCCTGCGACGTGCTCGCTCACGGCAACGTGCCGTCCTTCGCGAGATCGGCGATGGACGGTTTCGCGTTGCGCGGAGCGGAACTGCCGAGAGCGGGCGAGCGGACTTTTGAACTGGTTGGCGAGGTCCTCGCCGGCGCCGCCTCGGTGCCGATGGTCGGATCGGGGCAATGCGCCCGCGTTGCGACGGGAGCGCCGATGCCAGCTGGGGCGGATACGGTGGTGATACAGGAAAACGTGCAGGTCAACGACGGTCGTGTGCGGGTCGGTGCCAGCGAGCGGCCGGGCGCCAATGTACATGTGGTGGGCGAGACATGGCGCGCGGGCGACGTTGCGTTAAGCGCTGGCGTTCGACTCGGGCCGCGAGAGCTTGCGGTACCGGCAAGTCTCGGCTTGGCCACGGTGAGTGTGCGGCGTGCGCCGCGCATCGCGCTCATCGCCACCGGAAGCGAACTGATCCCGGCGGGGCAGCCGCTCGGGTTCGGCCAGATCCACGAATCCAACACGGTGATGCTGGCGGCGATGGCGCGCCAATCGACGTACGAGGTGGTATCGCAATCGCACGTGCGGGATGACCCTGATGCGATTCGCACGGCATTGCTGGATGCGTCCCGCGACGCCGACATCGTGGTCACGAGCGGCGGCATGTCCGCAGGCAGCGCTGATTATCTGCCCGACGTTCTCGCTGTCGCGGGCAGCATACATTTTCACAAGGTGCGCTTGCGGCCGTGCATCCCACTGTTGTTTGGTGAGCTGAATGGCCACCTGTATTTCGGGCTCCCCGGCACCCCGGCGGGTTCCGCCGTGGGCTTTCAGGTGTTCGTACAGCACGCCGTACGGATCATGTCGGGGCTGATGCCGTTCACGACAGCGGGTTACGCGCGGCTGGGGGCGCCGCTGTCACGGCACCGCGCGCAGGAGGAATTGGTGCGCTGCAGCCTGCGGGTCGACGCGACGGGCATCCAGTGGGCGACCTTGTACGGCAAGCGCCGCCCCGCGGCGCCGCCTGGAATCGTCGAGCAGGATGCACTGGCACTCTTGCCGGAGGGTATTCGCGAGTTCACCGCTGGCGAGGTCGTGGCCCTGTGGCCGCTGGAATTGTGACGTCGCGTGCACGCACGATCTATACGCACTTGGGCGTGCGGCAACGCCCAGTGAAGGTCGGCCAGAGCCCGCTCCATTCCCCTGCTTCAGCTTCCCGGACCGCATGACCAGGGGCTTTGGAGTGATCCCGCTTTCGGACGGCAACACCAGCTGACGCGACCATCTTCCGTCTCGCCCGTCGCATGGCGGAGGACGGCACCCAGGATCAACTGGTGCGGTGCGGTGCGGTGCGGTCAGCCAGCAACGACGCGCAGGCCAGGCTCTGACCGCCGAAGAACTCGCCGAATGGGCACGCCAGCACGTCGCCGCCGGCAAGGTGCCGC
>JBDTKM010000171.1:0-10698 GCA_039935315.1 Rhodanobacter sp.
TATATCAGGCGCTTGCCACTCGTGCTGTCCTCGACCAGTACACCGATGTTGTCGCCGGGTACCGGATGGTCGCGGTGCGGCGAGTATGGTGGAGCATTGCTGGTAAGCGGCAACGCGGTGAAACGCAGGCCGGGGATACCACCGACCTCAAAAGCGCTGCCATCGATTGGGATGCGGTGCCACGCCACCCCGCAGTAGTGATCGAGCAGACGAAACAGCGGATTACTGCCCTCCAGCTCCTCGCGCACCGGTTCGGTACACCAGATATCCAGCGGTTGGCGATGCTCACGCAACATGTACAGCCCGGTCGTGTGGTCGACCTGCGCGTCGATCAGCAGGACCGCGCGGATGGCGGTGTCACGAACTGACCGTGCAGGCTGCAACGCGGGAAATGCCCGCAGCTGCGCCAGAATGTCCGGCGACGCGTTGCACAACAGCCAGTTCGTCTGGTCGCCGCTGAGTACGATCGATGATTGCGTGCGTGGCCAGGCATTGAGCGTGCCGGTGCGTACGCCGTGACACAGGCGGCAATTGCAGTTCCACTGCGGAAAACCACCACCGGCGGCGGAACCAAGAACGTGGACACGCATATGTCAAGCCGCCATGGTCATGGGTCCAAACGCGTGGCCGGACGCTTGCACGTCCGGCCACGCGCCGTTTGCATCAACCAGCTTCAACGTCGCGCGATGTACATCGTGATTTCGAAGCCGAAACGGCAGTCCATCGCTTTCGGAGTTTCCCACTTCATATGCCCGCTCCTCAGTTGCGAACCCGCGCGCATGGAAACCGCAGGCCCTGGTCAAGTCACACATAAACTTTCCATGCGTCTCTGAAGCTGCGCTTGCGCTGCATTCTGTACATCGCTATATCAGTGATTGAACCCTAACGATTTTCATTATTCGGCCATGCCGCTCGCCAGACCCGGAGGATGCGGTAGCATGAAAACATGTCCGCGAGCCCCACGACGATTGTCTCCGTTCCAGTCTCGACGCCAGACGCCGGCTGGCTCGACGTGGGCAACGGCCACTCCATCTACTACGAGCAGCATGGCGCTGCCGACGGGATCCCGGCACTTTTGCTGCATGGTGGGCCCGGCTCATCCAGCACGCCGCGGCAGCGCGAATTCCTCGATGCCACGCGCTACCGCAGCATCCAGTTCGACCAGCGCGGTTGCGGTCGCAGCACGCCACTCGGAGCCACGGCGTACAACCATACGGGCGCGCTGATCGAGGATATCGAGACCTTGCGTCGGCATCTGCATATCGAACACTGGCTCGTCATCGGCGGCTCGTGGGGGGCGGCGCTCGCCTTGGCCTATGCGGCACGTTATCGCGAACAGGTTGCCGGCGTGCTGCTGCGAGGAACGTTCCTTACCGGCCACGCCGATCTCGAATGGTTCTTCCATGGCGTCGGCGCACTGGTGCCGCAATCCCATGCGGATTTCATGGCGGTCATTCCGCGGCGTTGGCACGCCAGCGTAACCACCTGGCTCGACCGCTGCTTCACCGACGCCGACGCTGATCGCGCGCGCGCACTGCGGGTTGCGCTGGCATGGCAGGCCTACGAGCAGGGGCTCGGCGGACAGCATCCCTCGCGCGCACCGACAGCGGCGCCGGCTGCCGAGCAGGCGCAGCGATTGATCGCCAAGTATCGCGTGCAAGCGCACTACCTCGCGCGCCGGTGTTTCCTCGGCGAGGCGGCAGTGCTGCGCGCCGCCGGCGCATTGCACGGCATTCCAGTCGCGCTGGTGCACGGCACCCAAGACTGGGTTTGCCGCCCGTGCAACGCCTGGCGCGTGCAACGGACGTGTCCGGGCAGCCGGTTGGCCTGGGCCGCGCATGCCGGGCACGATCCAACCCATCCGGCGATGTCGCGGCTGTTGCGCAGCGCCACCGAGGCGTTTGCCGCCACGCATGACTTCTCGCGCTGGGCGACTGTCGCAAGTAGTACAGCCGCATGAGCCTGCGCCTCCAGCTCAACCTGCTGGTCGCCGTATTGATGGTGGTGTTCACGGCGGTGGTGCTCGCGTTCCAGCTCAACGACACGCGCGCCAGGGTGCGCGAAGATACCGATTCGGCAAGCAAGGTCGCTGCGCAGATGCTTACCTATTTCGTCGATACCTATGCAGACGCCAGCGAGCCCGTGGTACGGCAGTCGTTGCAGCGGCTCGGCCACGTGCGTTCGACCGACATGACCTTGCACGATGCGCATGGCCGCGTGGTGTACCAGTCACCGCCTTCGCCGTACAAGGTCGGGCTCAATGCACCGGGGTGGTACACCGAACTGGTCGCGCCGGCATCGTTGCACTACCAACTGCCCCTCGCCGGCAGCGTGCTCGATATCCAGTCAAATTCGTCGCGGGCGGTACTGGACGGCTGGGACGACACCGTCGAACTGCTGCAGCTCGGCGTCATCGTGATGGTGTTGGGCAACTTGCTGGTGTTCTGGCTGGTCGGGCGTTCGATCCGGCCGCTGCGGGACATCGTCCGCGGCCTCGAGGACATGCAGGGCGGCATTTACCTCACGCGCCTGCCCGAGTTCAAAAGCCGCGAAGCGCGCGCGATCTCGCAGGCGTTCAATCGCATGGCGCAAGCGGTCGAAGAAAGTCTGGATGCGCGCCGCGAAGTGGTCGAGGCGAAGCTGCGCCTGGAGCAGAGCCGCGACCTCGCCACCGTGGTGCAGAGCCGCATCGAAGACGAGCGCCGCCAGATAGCGCGAGAATTGCACGATGAAACCGGGCAGAGCATCACTGCCATCAAGAGCATGGCATTGTTCCTGACGCTGCACAGCACAGGTCACGATGAGGCGGCACGGGAAGCGGCACAGTTGATTGTCGACACTGCCGGCAAGCTGTACGCGTCGATGCACGATCTGATTCCTCGTCTGAGCCCACTCACGATGGACAATCTTGAACTGGCCGAAGCGATCGAGGATCGCCTCATCGCATGGCGGCGTCAGCAGCCGCAGGTCGAATTCACGCTGAAGCTGGGGACGTTACCCCCCAACCTGGGCGAGAGCTATGCGCTGGCCGCCTATCGCATCGTGCAGGAGGCAGTCACCAATGCGTTGCGTCATGCGCAGCCTCGGCATATCGAGATCGAGCTTGGCAGCGACCCGAACGCGTTGCATGTCGACGTGCGCGACGATGGCCGCGGCCTCGCGCCCGACTGGCAGTTACCCGGCCATTATGGCGTGCGCGGCATGCGTGAACGAGCACGCACGCTGGGCGGCGATGTCGAGATCGAGAACATGGAAGCCGGCGGCGTGCGTACGCATGCACGCCTACCCCTGGAATAGAAAATGGTCGCAGCTGCGAAAATCCGCGTGATGCTGGTGGACGACCACGCGGTCGTGCGGGTGGGCTTCCGCATGCTGTTGTCGGCTACGGGCAACATCGAAGTCGTGGCTGAAGCCGATAGCGGCGAAATCGCCTATCAGCGTTACTCGGAGGTTCGACCAGACGTGGTGATCATGGACCTGTCGATGCCCGGCATGGGCGGACTCGACGCGGTACGTCACCTGCTTGCCAAGGACCGGACGGCGCGCGTCCTGGTGCTTTCGGCGCACGAAGATATCGCCCACCCAAGGCGCGCGCTCCAGGCTGGCGCGCTGGGCTACCTGTCCAAACGTACTGCACCGGAAGAACTGATCGAGGCGGTATACGCAATCTCGGCCGGGCGCGGCTATCTGGATGTGGAAACCGCCCGCCAACTGGCGATGCAAGGCCTGGGGGGCGTGGCAGGCGGTGTCGAAGCATTGTCTGAACGCGAGTTCACGATTTTCCTGCAACTCGCGCGCGGTCAGTCGGTACGGCAGATCGCGGGAATCATGAATCTGTCGCCGAACACCGTGGGTACCCATCTCTACAACATCAAGCAGAAGCTCGGGGCGGGAAATCAGGCTGAGCTGACCCTGATTGCGCTGCGCAACGGATTGATCGAAGCGTGAATCCGCCAGCAGCAAACAGGTGGGGACATCTTCACCGGAAATGGGCGCCAGGTCGCATCGTCTGATGCGCTCGTGTGCGGAATTGGCATCCTTGTTCACGGAAGCGGGCTGCCAAGCTATCGCGGACGCGTCCACCGCCCACTCGTCAGACCGATCGCGAAGCCGTACCCGGGCGTGGCAGGTCGTTGCGTCAAACCACGCTTCGAATTGCGCGGCAATCAGGGCGACGCTTCTTCATCGTCACGCCCATCCCCACGATCCCGCAGCCGAACAATCCTGCCCGCGACGGCTCGGGCACACTGGTCGGTAGATTCGGTTCAGGCGCCTCGATGGTGCGCATCCCGACTGTGAAGCCATGCCGGTATTCACCGATCGGTACCTTCCAGGACAACTCGGAGCACCCTCCAACGAATTTGATCGCGCCACTCCCCTGATTGCCGCTCAGATCGCCGGCTGAGCCATTTGGCGCAGTAGAGGCATCACTTCGTCCCGAAGAAGATGGACGCACGGGAGAGCTTGAGACCGCCGTGGCTGCGGCTGGATACGCGGGACACCACTATTGAAGATTTGGAAATGCAGCGTCACAGCGAGCGTACGGCGGTAGCCAGCGGCTCGTGCAACTCGCCCGATGGTCGAAGCAGCATCTCCCTATCGGTGCAGACTCAGATGACAAACAGCAGGTGTTCATTGCCCTGATCCCACGTCCACGCCGAGTTCATCCCGATCCGCGAGCACCATGTGAAATGCCTACCACGATGACAGCGAAACGCGCCGCCGGCGCGCACGCTGTCCAACGTGGATGGTGCTGCAGGCCAATAGGCGCATGCAGAGAAACGACCGCACGCTGCCCAGCGGCCGCAGCCACAGGTCGGCGTTACGCTCCCGCCTGCGTAAGCAATGTCGTACGTCCCGGCAAGCGCAAACGCAACCTGACGTCGGCGCGAAGCACTCACGTCGCCAAACGACCGCGCCTGCACAGCCTCTCCTGTCACGGCGAATCAGCGCAGGTACCCCCGCCAGGTCCGGTGAAAACCCTCTCGATACAAAGGATTCCGGAGTGCGCCCAGGTGGAATCAATCGTCAAACGCAAAGAGTCCGGGACATGGCCTGCGACTCTTTCGGAGAATAGAAGGCCAAATCACATTGGCAAAAAATGGTGTCATTCGTCACGTTTGATGCGGTTGACGGTGTGCAACCGGTGCCTGACTATGCGGCCGTCAGCTAGTCGAGGCTGATCGACAAGTTCGGGTTCCGCGCGATCGACTTATGCAGTATCGCCGTTGCGACCAAGCTTGTTCAGGGGTGCGTTGCAGGACGCTATCAGCAGCGTGCGAGATCTACGACATCGGATTGTTGGTGAACTCGAATGGACTGCAGGAAAAAAGGGGGTCACCCCCATCCGGTCTCAGGAAGTCTGCCCGTTCTGGCCGACTACGGCGCTGATCGGCTGCCGGGCGTTTGCCAAGAAGTACACCCGGTCACTGGCTCGATGTGCGTGATAAACCTCCTGACTACCGGCACCGATATGAAACAGAAAACTTCTGGTCGGCTCCGATTCGGCATGCTCGCCCTCGCTGCCTCGCTGCTGGTTGCCTGCGCGACACCGCCCGCGAAGGACTTCAAAGGCTCCTGGCTTCCAGTCAACCGGTATCGTTCAGTGCCCATCGAAATACCTTTGCACAGTCAGTACACGTTCTTCGCCGCGCCCATCGACGAGACGCTGAAGTCGATGCTCACGCGATGGGCGGGCGATACCGATCGCACCCTGCGCTACGAGCTCAGCTACGACGTGACGCTTTACCAGCCTGTCGCCACGCTACGCACGGCCGACATCGAGGCTGCGGCTAGCGAGCTCAATACGATTTATGCCGCCCAGGGCGTGCGGGTGATGGCGAAGCCCGGCGAAATCCTGGTCCAGTCGACCCACCGTCTGCCGGCTCCATCGAAGCCCACATCGACCGACAGCGCCAGGCCGAAGGTCGCCCAGCCATGATTCCGACGAATTCCGGTCTCGCTGCGCCCACGGTGGCTTGCTGATGGCCAGCAGAAAAACACCCGCTACTGCGATCGATCGCAGCCTCGCCCAGTCAACCCAGTTCGAGTGGACGCTCGCTGACCTCGCGCGACGCAGCGAACGTCGCGCCTGGTTGGTGGCGTGGTGTGCCATCGCGATGGCTCTGATCATCTCCGGCGGCTATTACTTCATGCTGCCGCTGAAGCAGAAAGTGCCCTATCTGGTCATGGCGGACGCCTACACCGGCACCGCGACCGTGGCGCGACTGGACGACGATTTTGCGATGCGCGGTATTACCACGCGCGAGGCGCTCAACCGCAGCAACGTCTCGCACTTCGTACTCGCGCGGGAATCCTACGATCTGGGGCTGGCCGATCTGAGTGACTGGAAAACCGTGCAGACGATGGCCGCGCCCGGTATCAAGGCGCCCTACGTGCAGCTGTACTCAAGCAACAACCCGGACAGCCTGGTCAAGCAGTACGGCAAGGATCAGGCGATCCGCATCAAGTTGCTGAGCATTCAATTGGTCGGCGCGGGACCTGGCAAGACTCCGGTCGGGGCGACCGTACGTTTCCAGCGCAGCCTCTACAACAAACAAACCGGTGCCACTCGGCCAATGGACAACAAGATCGCCACCATGGCGTTCACCTACAAGCAAAACCTGGCCATGGACGACCGCAGCCGCATCGAGAACCCACTGGGTTTCTGGGTCACCAGTTACCGGGTGGATGACGACTACGCCACCGCATCACCGCCAGAGATATCGATGCCGAGCGTTGCACAGCAGTCTGGCGCCCCATCAGTGGTGGCCCCGGCGAATGCCTCGGTCACGCCGGCAGTCGCCGTGCCTGCCGCTGCCACGACCACGGATTCCAGCCATGGAGCAGGTTCCCGATGAACCGATCAAGCATCTGGTGGTCTGCTGCCGCTCTGTGCATCAGCGCCGTTGCGACACCGACTGTCGGCGCCGAGCAGGTACTGACAACTTATGAGTACGCACCCGACACGATCTATCCGATTCGTACAGGCCTGGGCATCACCACCCAAATCGAGCTCAGCTCCAGCGAACAGATCCTCGACTACAGCACCGGCTTCTCCAGTGGCTGGGATCTGACGCGACGGGGGAACGTCTTCTACATGAAACCGAAGAACGTCGACGTGGATACCAACATGATGGTGCGCACGGCCACGCACTCGTACATCTTTGAACTGAAGGTCGTCGCCACGGACTGGAAGACCCTCGCCCAGGCGCGGCACGACGGGGTGCAATACAAGATCACGTTCACCTACCCTGCCGACACCAGCTTTGCCCACGAGACAAAGAAACAACTGCAAAGCCCGGCCCAGGACAGCAAGCTGCTGCCCGATCGCAGCTACAACTTCAACTACGACTACGCCACCAGGAGCAAGGCAGCTCCGTGGCTGGTGCCGGTCAATGTTTACGACGACGGCCGCTTCACCTACCTGAAGATGAGCGATCTCAAGCAGTTCCCGAGCGGCGATTTCCCCGCGGTGTACATGCGCGAAGACGAACACAGCGAGGACTCGCTGGTCAACACCACGGTGGAAGGCAACACCATCGTCGTCCACGGCACTTACAACTACCTGGTTATTCGCCACGGCAACGATGTCGTGGGTATGCGCAGGAATACGCAAAAGTGAATACTCCCCACTACCCCGAAGACGAGCGCACTGAGAACGAACGTGCGCCGGACGGCCCTAGCTACCAGCCTGAGCCGCTCGCGGGCAACCCTTATGCCAACCGGAGTCAACGCGCCGTCGAGCCCGACCTCGACGCCAACGCGCCGCAGTTGCGCGCCAGCGAGCTGCGTCGAATGAATCGTCGTGCCCTCCTCCTGCTCGTCGCCACGGTGCTGTTACTGCTGTTCGTCGCCTACTGGATGGTCGCCGGCGCGGGCCGAGCCAAGCAGCCGCAGAAATTGCGCGACGAAAAGGTCACCGTGGCCGAGGCGCCCAACACCTTGCGTGTGCCGCAACTACCGCCGCAAGCCGCGGCTGCATCCGCACCCCCGATTCCGCTGCTCTCGCAGCCGGCACCCCTTCCGTTGGCGACCGCCGCTCTCACGCAAGCACCCGTCTCGAGGGGCCCGACCCTGCTGCAGCGGCGCATCGCCGCCAGCAACGTTGAAGGTGAAGGCGGTGCCACGAATCCACAACCTGCCGCACAGCACGGAAACTCGCAATTGCCCGGCGCCGAAAGATCCGGCGCCACCAGTGCCCAGCCGCTGCCGCACGCCAACACCTTGATGCAGCGCGGCACCTATATTCGCTGCGTGCTGGAAACGCGCATCGTTTCGGACGTGCCCGGCTTCACCACTTGTCTGGTGACCGAGCCGGTGTACTCGTTCAACGGCCATACCCTGTTGCTGCCCAAGGGTTCCAGACTGCTCGGTGCCTACAGCTCCAAGCCGCACTTCAATCGCATGGAAGTGATCTGGGACCGCATCATCACACCGACCGGCATCGACGTGGACATGAAGAGTCCCGGCATCGACAACCTGGGTGGCGCCGGCCTCCCTGGCTACTACGATGCCCACTGGGCCCAGCGCATCAGCTCGGCACTACTCATCAGCATGCTCAGCGACGCCTTCAAATACGAGGCAGCCGAGCACGGCCCGCGCAACACCACCGTGGGCAACGGTTTCGTCACCCAGACGCCGTTCGAGAGCAATACCGCACAAACGGCGCAGCGTCTGGCCGACCTGGCGGTGCGCGAAGCCGCCAACCGCCCGCCCACGGTCACCATCAACCAGGGGACCATCATTTACGTCTACGTGGCCAAGGATGTGGACTTCAGCGGCGTGGTCGCGCGCTTTTAAGCGGAACGTTTCAACCAGGAATTGACGGCACTCAATGGACGATCTAACCGCACAGGTCTCGAACGACTTCCTGGACTACCAGTACCAAGTGCTGGGTGTGCGCGAGTACATGGCCTCGCCCGAGGTTACCGAGATCTGCATCAATCGTCCCGGTGAGTTCTACCTGGAGAACCGCGAAGGCTGGCACCGCGTGGACGTGCCGTCGCTGACGTTCGAGCGCGCCCGGCAGTTCTGCACGGCTGTCATCAACGAAAGCAATACCGGCCAGCGCATCACGGATGCCGATCCAGTGGTGTCGCTCACCTTCCCCACCGGTCAGCGCGCCCAGTTCGTGATCCCGCCCGCGTGCGAAGCGAACCGCATCTCCATCACCATCCGGCTGCCGTCCAGACAGCTCAGGACGTTGGCGCAATACGAGAGCGATGGTTTCTTCGAGCAGATCATGGAAGTCAACCATGGCCTCAGCGAACTGGACAGCGAACTGCTGGAATTGCGGGCCGCGCGAAAGTATGCCGAGTTCTTCCGCCAAGCAGTGCTGAACAAGAAGAACATCGTGGTTTCCGGAGCCACCGGCAGCGGCAAGACCACCTTCATGAAGTCACTGGTCAACCACATCCCCGACGATGAGCGACTGGTGACGATCGAGGACGCGCGCGAGCTGTTCATCGGCCAGTCCAACGTGGTGCACCTGCTGTATTCGAAGGGCGGCCAAAGCGCCAGCAACGTCACGGCCAAGAGCTGCATGGAGGCGTGCCTGCGCATGAAGCCCGATCGCATCATTCTCGCCGAGCTGCGCGGCGACGAGTCGTTCTACTTCATCCGCAACTGCGCCTCCGGTCACCCCGGCTCCATCACCAGTTGCCACTCCGGGAGTGTCGGGCAGACCTGGGACCAACTGGCGCTGATGGTCAAGGCGTCCAACGAAGGCGCCGGACTGGAATTCAACACCATCAAGCGCCTGCTGAAGATGACCATCGATATGGTGGTGCACATCAAGTCGCATGGAGGCAGCCGCCACATCACCGGCATCGATTTCAACCCGCAACGCGGATCAAGGGAGACATGAATGCTGCCTGGAATGGAATTGCTCATCTGCCCCAATCTCGCCGTACCGGCTGAGCTGATGCAACACATCGTGCACGTCGAGTCCGGTGCCAATCCTTTCGCGATCGGCGTAGTCGATGGCGAGCTCGCACGCCAACCGCGGAATATGGACGAGGCGCTGGCCACGGCGAAAATGCTCGAAAGCAAGGGCTACAACTTCTCTGTGGGCATCGCACAAATCAATCGCGTCAACCTGGGGCGCTACGGGCTCGACTCTTACCGCAAGGCTTTCAACACGTGTGACAACCTGGCCGTCGGCGCACAGATCCTCGCCAGCTGCTACGGCAACGCTCACGGCGACTGGGGCAAGGCGTTCAGCTGCTACTACTCCGGCAACTTCGCCACCGGGTTCCGCGACGGCTATGTGCAAAAGGTCTACGCCTCAATCAACCGCGAGGCGGGCGGGGTCGATGCAACATCAGCGCCTGCAAGCTCGACCGATCAGCCCATTCCTTTGACGGCGCCACCGACTACGGGTAGTGCGGCGGCGGTGTCCGCGGGCAGAAACGCGCTGCGACCGGTGGTCGTCTACGCCAGCGACAGCGCCCGCTACCGGGTAGCCCTGCGTAGCATCGCGATAGATAGAGCAGCAGCAACGATGATGCCCATGGTCTTGTCGGCGGGGGGATATTCCGCACGCTCGGACACATCGATTTTCGCGAATAGCGTGGCGCAGGACTCTTCAAGCAGCTTGGCCGCCAACACCGCGCCGCCATCCGCATCCGCCACCCAGTCGCCACAGCCACCGAATCCGGGCGTATCCCGTCTGCCCCCGACCAGCGCACCGCACGC
>JBDTKM010000172.1:0-4015 GCA_039935315.1 Rhodanobacter sp.
CCAAGGGATGAAACGGGAAGCCGGTGCGCAGTGCTCATCACTGCAAGGCCGGCGCTGCCCCCGCAACGGTAAGCGAGAGATCGAACCGCGAATGCCACTGTGCGATGCACGGGAAGGCGCGGTTCGAGGCAAGCGGATCACCGCGCGCCACTCGTGAGCCCGGAGACCGGCCTGGACGAACTCTGGTGGCTCGCGGTGGGCGAGGCCGAACCACGGCCGCCCTGTCCGTTGTTCTGCCTTCCTCGCCTTGCCTGTTACCGGTCCCTGAACTTGGCGCCGTGCGCGGGTGCGCGGCATGAGGAAACGAACATGAAGAAGTCTTTGCTGGCCGTGGCGCTGCTTGCCTGCACGATGGGCGCGCATGCGGCCGACCAGAACGATGCCACCGCGCTCAACCCGGTGCTGGTCACCGCCACGCGCACGCCGGTGACCATCGCCGATTCGCTATCGTCGGACACGGTGATCACGCGCGCCGACATCGAGCGGCTGCAGCCGCTGTCGGTGTCGGATCTGCTGGTCGGCTTGCCCGGCATCAGCCTGGCCCAGGCCGGTGGCATCGGCCAGCAGACTTCGCTGTTCCTGCGCGGCACCAACTCCTCGCACACGCTGGTGCTGATCGACGGCGTGCGGATCGGTTCGGTCGGCAACGGCCTGGCGGCATTCGAGCAGCTTCCGGTGGACCAGATCGAGCGGATCGAGATCGTGCGCGGACCGCGCTCGAGTCTGTACGGCGCCGATGCGATCGGCGGCGTGATCCAGATTTTCACCCGGCATGGGTCGCGCGACGGTGGCCTGCTGCCGTCGTTCAGTCTCACCACCGGCAGCAATAACCTGCTGCGCGGGCAGGCCGGACTGTCCGGCGGCGACGCAAACGGCTGGTACAACCTGAGCGTGGGCAAGCAGTACACGCGCGGCATCAACGCCTGCAAGATCGGCGCGGCCGAGGCGTTTGCCGGCTGCTTCACCGACGAGCCCGATCGCGATGCCTACCGCAACCAGAACCTGGTGTTGAACGGTGGCTACCGCTGGGACAACGGTGCGCAGATCAGCGCGAACTGGCTGCGCAGCCAGGGCGAGATCCACTTCGACGGCAGCTTCCAGAATCGCAGCCGTACCTTGCAGCAGACCGCCGGCTCCGCGTTCAGCATCAACCCGCTGGAGGCGTGGAAGAGCACGCTCAGCGTGGGCCAGAATCTTGACCGCTACGACAACTACGAGAACCAGACCTTCACCGGCTACATCTATTCGCGGCGCAACCAGGCCTCGTGGCAGAACGACATCAGCCTCGCCGAAAACCAGCTGCTGACGCTGGGCGTCGACTGGCAGGGTGAGCATATCGACAGCGACACCGGCTACCTCGCCAACCGCCGCCATGACACCGGCACGTTCGCGCAGTACCAGGCGACGTTCGGGCACAACGAATTCGCGTTGTCTGCCCGGCGCGACGACAACAGTCAGTACGGCGACCACGACACCGGCGCGCTCGCCTGGGGCTATCACTTCGACGGCGGTCTCAAGCTCACCGCCAGCTACGGCACCGCCTTTCACGCGCCCACCTTCAATGACCTGTATTACCCCTACGGCAGCGGCAATCCGTATCTGAAACCGGAGAAGTCGCACAGCGCCGAACTCGGGTTGAGCCAGCAGACGGGTCGGTGGAACTGGGCGTTGAACGCCTATCAGACGAACATCGACCAGCTGATCTCGCTGGACAGCAACTATTTCCCGCTGAACATCAGCCAGGCACGCATCCGCGGCGTGGAAGGCCAGCTTGGGGTCAACCTCGGCGGCTGGCAATTGCAGGGTTACCTGACCTGGCTGCAGCCACGCAACGAGGACGCTGGCCCGAACGACGGCAACCTGTTGCCGCGGCGACCCGAGCACACCGCGCGGGTGGATCTGGATCGCCGCTTCGGCGACTTCGGGATCGGCGCCACGGTGTATGCGGCCGGGCGCAGCTACGACGATGCCGCAAATGCGCACCGGTTGGGCGGCTACTCGACCACCGACCTGCGCGCGAGTTGGCACTTCTCGTCTGCCTGGCAGGTCGAGGCACGGCTGGCCAACGCGTTCGGCCGAGACTACGAGACCGTCTACTACTACAACCAGCCGGGCCGGGCCGGGTATCTGACCCTGCGCTACAGTCCCGCCACGCGCTGACCCGGCTGTCCAGCCCCCGCTACGGAAACCGGCGTCAACAGCCTACGGACAGTCCGTGGACGCCGCACGAACAAGGATGTTCACCTTGGCTCCCGGCCGTGCCCGGTGCCCGGACAATCGGCACATGTGCCGCGTGGTGAATCCGGGCATAAGTAATGCGATGAGCTGCCAACCTGCCGCTTCGACCCTTCCGGCCATGCTGCGGGTATCCGCCGCCGCCCGCCGCTGCTCGCCGCAGCGTGGGTGCCGTTATGCTTGGCAATCAGGGAGAGCCAGGTGAACGTTTTCGCGCCGATGATCCGCCGCCCGGTCGGCACCTCACTGCTTGCGATCGGGTTGATGATCGCGGGCGTATGGGCGTACCTGTTGATCGGCGTGGCGGCATTTCCCGCGATCGAGCTTCCCGGCGTGGCGGTGCAGGCGCAGATGCCTGGCGCCAGCGCGCAGACCATGGCGACCACGATCATGGCGCCGCTGGAGCGCCACATCGGACGCATTCCTGGCGTCAGCTTCATGTTTTCCAGTGCCAGCGAAGGTACCGCGCAGATCCAGGTGATTTTCGGCTACGGGCGCTCGACCGATGACGCCGCGCGTGATGTCCAGGCGGCGATCAATGCCGCTTCCACTGATCTGCCACCGGGGATGCCCTCGCCGCCGCAATACTTCAAGTTCGACACGTCGAATATCCCGGTCCTGCTGGTGTCGCTGACATCAAGCAGCCTGCCGCCGGATCAGCTCTATGACCTCACCGACACCTTGCTGAAGCCCGCCGTGGCGCAAATACCCGGCGTGGCCCACGTGCAGGTCGGCGGCGGAACGCCGCATGCGGTGCGCATCGCCCTGGACGCCAACGCGCTGGCGATCAAGGGTATTACCACCGACCAGGTGGCCAACGCCCTGCGCGCGGCCAACGTCACCTCACCGCAAGGAACCTTGAGCGACGGCTTGAGCCAGATGACGGTGACTGCCAATGACACGCTGCACACGCCGGCGGATTTCGCCTCGCTGGTGGTCGCCAGCCGCAACGGCGTACCGGTGCGGCTGTCCGATGTGGCCACGGTCACCAGCGGACAGCAGGACAAGTACGCCGCCGCCTGGTTCAACGGCAAGCGCGCCGTGACCTTGCAGATCAGCAAGCGCCCCGATGCCAACGCGGTGGCCACCGTGCAGGCGATTCGCGCCGCCCTGCCCGCACTGAGCAACGTGTTGCCGGCCGATGTGCAGATCACCCCGATCTTCGACCTCACCCCGACCACCGAATCGGCGCTGCACGAAGTCGAGGTGGCGTTGTTGATGAGCATCGTGATGGTGGCGCTGGTGATGCTGCTGTTCCTGCGCCGGCTGCGGCCGATGCTGATCGCCATGCTCAGTGTGCCGCTGTCGCTGGCCGGCGCCTTGATCCTGATGTGGATCCTGGGCTTCACCTTGAACATCTTCTCGCTGGTGGCGCTGGTGCTGTGCGTGGGTTTCGTGGTGGACGATGCGATCGTGGTGATCGAGAACATCGTGCGCCATGTCGAACATGGCATGGCGCCGTTGCCGGCAGCGCTGACCGGTGTACGCGAAATCGGCTTCACGGTGATTTCAATCACGCTGTCGCTGCTCGCCGTATTCGGACCACTGGTGTTCGGCGACAACATGTTCACCATGTTGATGCGCGAGTTTGCGGTGACCCTGGTCGCCACCATCGTGATCTCGGCGGTGGTCTCGCTGACCCTGACCCCGGCCCTGTGCGGGCGCGGCCTGGTGCACGAGCCGGAGGGAACCCGTACGCCGGGGCGGGTGGAACAGTGGGCTGAGCGCTTCGATCGCCGCTTGCTCGGCCTGTACGAACGCTCGCTCGACTGGGCCATGC
>JBDTKM010000173.1:0-7686 GCA_039935315.1 Rhodanobacter sp.
CTCCGGCATGAGCACGGAGATGATCACCTTCGTGCGCGCCTGGGGCCTCGAACAAGTCGGCCCCGGCGGTGGTGATGAGAGCGAGAACATCCTGGTCCACGAAGTACCCCGCAGCGAGGCTGGCGCGTGGCTGTTCGCGCGCGCCGCCGACGGTTACTCGATCGACCCGAAATTGTTCGCGGGGCTTTGGTTCATCGAACACATGGACTCGCGCCACGCGTGATCGGCCGTTTCGGCCAGGTGCTGGTGCGCTTGCTCGGGAAAACGCGGAAACAGCGGCAGGATTGCCGATATTTTCAGCGGCAGCTGTCCTGACAGCGAGCCCCACCGAGGTTGCGCGTGCAGGCTGCACGGTGGACTGACCGGGGTGTTTCCCACCCTGCCGACCGAGGGCAGGAAAGGAGCGCCGGTTCCGCCTTCAGCGCCTTCCCCGCCATGCGGGTGAGGCAAAACCATGCAGCAGCAGCGCAGGGAAACGGAACGCAAACCACGGTCGTCGCCGATTCAGTGTCGCCCCGCCAAACCGGAGCGGTGGCGCAAGCACCAAACGGACAGCGCCACGCCGACCAGAGTTACCACCAGCCAGCCGCCCAGCACACCGGGATCCGCGCCCCGCAGCCATACGATGCTGGCCACGCTGCCGACGCTGACGGCGCCCAGGCCGATGGCCAGCAGCGGGCTCCTCCGGCGGCGCTGGGCCGCAAGCAGCACAAACGCTCCCAGCGACGCCAGCAATACGCCGAGGATCCGCCAGAACACGACAAATCTCGGCGGCACCGGCAGGTCCGCAAACAAATCGAGCAACGGTACATCGCCGACCTGCACCTGATAACCCTTGCCGTCACCGGCATCGGCGGCAGCGTCCAGTTGCGCACCATCCAGCCGCGCCACGATGGTCACTTGCTGCAACGGCACCTCGATCCAGCTAACCCGCAGATCGCCCAGCCGCGGATTGTCCGGATTCGCGCTGGTGATCAGGTAATTCTGATGAAGACGGAAGCTGACGGCGAGGTTTTGCGGGAGCGCAGTCGGATCCGGCTTGATCACGTTCGAACCAGGCAACGCCTGGATCAGCTTGCGACCGAGCTTGAACCCGCCCATCTGCACCAGGCCAGCATCGAACTGCTTGCCACTGATCGGAAATTTGCCCGGGTTGTCGTGCCCATGCGGATCCTTGAAGCGGCTGGCGTCAACCGCATGATCGACCCAGTCCATCTCGTAATGCACGTTGCCGCCGATGTCGATCTCGTGCCATTGGAACATCTCGACACGGCGCACCAGCACCGGCGTACTCGCACTCTGATTGAAATCCCGGTCATGCGGGGACTCGACCACGCGAGGCGTGCCAACGACACGCGCCATGTACCCGTGCTGGCCGGCTTGCGGCTGCGCGTCGGAACCCAACTCGATCACCTCGCCGCCGTGCCGGCTGGATGCTTCGCGGTAGCCGATCAGGCTGCCTGCGTTGAGCGCTTCCACGCCGACACCAGCCAGCACCAGCAGCGCGCCGAGAACGTTGGCCAGCAGCAACCGCCAGGACATGCCGCGATGCAAATCCATCAGCCGGACCCCGCCCGCGTCGCCGAAAAGGCGCGGTGCAGCAGCGGCACTCGCAGCCGGGCAGCTTCGATGCTGCTGCGTTCAGCACGAGCCGGTGGCGATCGGAGGCGTTGGCGCATCGCGTCAGCGCCAGGCTGCGGTGCGCTGCGGCGGAGTGAAAGTCGATGCACGGGCGGCGCTTACTGCACTTCGCCCAGCCCGGACGGCCGGCGTGGATCGCTGGCGGCGTCGAGCTGGTTGGTCTTGCGATCCCAGGTGACCACGTTCATGAAGCCCCATGGGTCGTGCTGCTTCAGCGTATAGCCCATCTTCTCCAGCGCGGCGCTGGTGGCCGGATCAAACATGCCCGGCTCCACCATCACCACATCGGGCAGGTACTGATGATGGAAGCGTTTGTGCGCCACGATCTGCTGCGCATTCTCGCCATCGATGAAATGCAGGATGCCTTCGAGCACCTGGGTGATGATGGTGGAGCCGCCGGGCGAGCCGATCACCATGGTGCGCTGCGGCCCGATCACGATGCTCGGTGACATCGAGGACAACATCCGCTTGCCGCCCACCGGCGCATTCGCCTTGCTGCCGAGCAGGCCGTAGACATTCGGCTTGTTCGGCACCAGGGCGAAATCGTCCATCTCGTTGTTGAGCAGCACGCCGGTACCGGCGGCGACGAACTTCGAGCCCAGGGTGGTGTTCACGGTCAACGTCACTGCGGCCATGTTGCCATCAGCATCGATGATCGAGAAATGGGTGGTATGCATGCCGACATCGGCCGGATCGGCGCGCGGCAGCATCGACGACGGCGTGGCGCGATCGGGCAGGATGCTCTGCCGCAGGCCGTCGGCGTAGTACGGCGACAGCAGCATGTCCAGCGGCATCTTCACGAAGTCCGGATCGCCCAGATAGTCGTTGTGATCGCGGAACGAACGGCGCATCGCCTCGACCACGTAGTGCACCCGCTGCAGCTGGTCCATCTTGACCAAGTCGTAGCCGGACAGGATGTTGAGGATCTCCGCAATCGCCACGCCGCCCGAAGACGGCGGGGGCGCCGTGATGATCTGGTAGCCACGGTAATCGACGCTGATCGGCGTGCGCTCCTTGGCCTGGTAGCCGGCCAGGTCGGCCAACGTCCAGTTGCCGCCAGCGGCTTGCACTGCATCGACCAGCTGGTGCGCGATCTCGCCGCGATAAAAAGCGGCGTCGCCATGTTGCGCGATCAGCTCCAAGGTGCGCGCCTGGTCGGGATCGCGCCAGCTGGCACCCGCAGCGGGCGGCTGTCCGTTCACCAGATATTTGGCCGCCGATGCCGGCCAGCGTTTCAGCAGCTTCTGCTCTTCGGCAATCGCGGCATGCAGGCGCGGGTCCGGCTGAAAGCCATCACGGGCGATGCGGATCGCTGGCGCCAGCGACTGTTGCAGCGACAGGCGCCCGTAACGTTTGGCGATCAGCACCAGGCCGGCCGGCTCGCCGGGAATGCCCGCCGAGAGTGGCCCGGTCAGCGAACTGTCGCGGTTCGGGCTGCCGTCAGGCTTGACGTAATCCTTCGGGTTGACTGCCGCTGGCGCCGTCTCGCGCGCGTCGATAAAAACATTGCGACCGTCCTTTGCCCGGTGCAGCACGGCCATGAAACCACCGCCGATGCCGGAACTCTCCGGCTCGACCACCGACAGGGTGGACGCCACCGCAACCGCCGCGTCGAACGCATTGCCGCCCTTGCGCAACACCTCAAGCCCGGCACGGGTAGCCAGGAAATTCGCGCTGGCGATGGCCGCGTGGCCCGGCCGCGATTGCGCCGATACCGGCTGCACTGCGGCCGCAGCCGGCGGCTTTGCAGCGATCGCGGGCGCCAGTGCCGCGCCACCGGCCAGCAGCAGACCCAATGTCAAACTGCGCCAATCGAGGGAACAGGTCATATCGCGGTTTCCTCGCTCATCAGATGGCGATACTTCAACTCAAGCTGGGCCGGTGACTCGACGTGATCAGGATCGATGACGATGCACTCCACCGGGCACACCACCATGCATTGCGGCTCGTCGTGGTGGCCGACGCACTCCGTGCACAGCGCCGCGTCGATCACGTAATACTCCGCACCCATCGAGATGGCCTGGTTCGGGCACGCTGGCACGCAGACGTCGCAGTTGACGCAGGTATCGAGGATTTTCAGGGACATGGGCGGCAGCGGCAGCGAGTGAAGATGCAGTGGGGGAACGAGAGCGGGAAAAACCGCAGCCTCCCCCAGCCCCACTCATCTCCACTCACTATGGCTCTTTACATTTCGACAAAGCGGAACGTCGCGCCGGTCGGTTTCAACGCGTCCTCGACCTTCGATTCATCCGCCTTGTCGCCAATGAACACCACGATCACGTCCTTGAACGCACCCGGGTTGGCATGCTTGAAGGCGTCGATCACGAATTCAGAGGTGGCCGCGGAGCTGGGGCCGCCAAACGCCAGCAGGTTGCCCGGCAACACGCCGCGCGCCACCGTGTCCTGCACACCCTGCAGCTGCCGCGCGTTCTGCGCCTGCTGGTCGCCGGTGGTACCCGGCGTCACCAGGTAGGCATAAGGCTGGGGCGCCTTCATGCCTTGCAGATTGGCCTGCACGAGCTGGCCGAGATAGTTGTTCCAGGCCTTGGAATCGTTGATATCAGTCGGCTTGGTCGCCTTCTGCACCTGATCCTGTGCCTGTTGATCGTCGCTGTGTTTGTTGCAGGCGTTCAAGCCCAGACAAGCACTCAGTGCAACGACCGCAATGAGAATGAGTTTACGCATGGTCACCACCTTTTGCTTCGGTTTGCTGGTTGGAATCATTGAGCCGCTTCTGCCAGCGCTGGCGCATCGCCTGCTGCACGGCCGGGTGCACGAAACTGGAGATGTCCCCACCCAGGCGGCCGATTTCGCGCACCAGTGACGAGGAGATGAAACTGTATTCTTCGGCCGGCGTCAGAAACAACGTTTCCGCTTGTGGAATCAGGTGCCGGTTCATGCTGGCCAGCTGGAATTCGTACTCGAAATCGGACACCGCGCGCAGCCCACGGATGATCACCCCGACACCCTCCTGCTCGACGAAGGTGGCCAGCAGGCAATCGAACCCGCGCACCTCCACGTTTGGCAGGTCGGCCAACGCCAGACGTGCCAGCGCAACCCGTTCGCCGACACTGAAATGAGGTCCCTTGCTGGAGCTGTCCGCCACCGCCACGATCACCCGATCGAACAACGGCGCTGCACGCGCCACCAGATCGGTATGACCATTGGTGATCGGATCGAAAGTGCCGGGATAGATGGCCAGGCGCGGATTGCCCAAGATTTTGCTCACGGATCGCAAGGGTTGGCTGCAACGGATGACTCTAGCTTAACGGAAGCCAACGCCGATAGAGCGCAAACCTCACCGCGCCAGCCTCAGCTTCGCGATGGGTGGCCCAGTTGGCAGGCAGCCCCGGCACGCCAGCGCGCGAAGATTCCACGTAAATCAAGCCATTCGCCGCAAGCCAGCCGCCCGCCTCCAGGCGCTCCGCCAGCTGCGCCCACAGCTGCGATGCGAACGGCGGGTCGACGAATACCACGTCGAAAGCCTGGGCCACGCCACCCAGGAAAGCGGTCGCATCGAGAGTCGCGACCTGGGCCTCGACTTTCAGTCGCGCCAGGTTCTCGCGCAGCGCTTGCGCCGCGCCAGCATCGCGTTCCACGAACTGCACGCTGGCTGCACCACGCGAGTACGCCTCGATGCCAAGCGCGCCGGTACCCGCGCACAGATCCAGGCAACGCGCCCCTTCGAGCACCGGCGCCAGCCAGTTGAACACGGTTTCCCGCACCCGCTCCGGCGTCGGGCGCAGTCCCGGCAGAGCTGGCACCAGCAGGCGCGAATTGCGCAGGCTGCCGCCGATGATGCGGATCCGACCGCTGGCTGGTTTGCGGCTGGCACTCATGCGTTCGGGCCCTCAGCGGGCGGTACAGGTCGGAGTGTTAGCATGCCGCCCATTGTCTTTGAATCACCCTCGTCATGCGCAAATTCTGGAAGAAAAAGGCCGACGACAAGGAAGCGCCGCCACCCGTGGCACAGCCGCCTGCGCACCCCAGTGTGCCCGAGGGCGGTCAGCCGGCACTGCGCGAGGCACTGGCCGAAGTCGCGGCACCCGCCGACATCGAGCGGGAAACCGAGCGCTTCGTGGCTCCTGCCGACGAGCCCGCCGCCCCGATCCGGCGCGGATGGCGCGAACGTCTGTCCGGCAGCGTGTTTTCACGCAGCCTCTCCTCGCTGTTCGTGCGCAATCCCGAACTCGACGACGATCTGCTCGATGAGCTGGAAACCACGCTGATCACCGCCGACGTCGGCGTCGAGGCCAGCACCGAGCTGGTCGAGAATCTGCGCAAGCGCATGCACAAGCGCGAATTCGTCAATGCCCAGGCACTACTGGCAGCATTGCGCCACGCGATGATCGACCTGCTCAAGCCGGTCGAGCAGCCGCTGCAAGTCGCTGGCGCAAAGCCCTTCGTGGTGCTGGTCGTGGGCATCAACGGCGCCGGCAAGACCACCACCATCGGCAAACTGGCGCGCCGCTGGCGCGACGAGAAGCGCGCGGTCATGCTGGCCGCCGGCGACACTTTTCGCGCCGCCGCCGTCGAACAACTCAAGACGTGGGGCGAGCGCAACCAGGTGCCCGTGATCTCGCAGGGCCAGGATGCGGACGCGGCCAGCGTGATCTTCGACGCGCTGCAAGCCGCCCGTTCGCGCGGCATCGACGTGATGATTGCCGATACCGCCGGCCGCCTGCACACCCAGGGCGGCTTGATGGATGAGCTGGGCAAGATCGCCCGCGTGCTGAAGAAGCTCGACGCCGAGGCACCGCACGAGGTGCTGATGGTGATCGACGGCACCACCGGCCAGAACGCGGTCAACCAGGTCCGCGAGTTCCGCCAGATCGCCGGCGTTACCGGCCTGGTCGTGACCAAGCTCGACGGCACCGCCAAGGGCGGTGTGGTGTTCGCGCTGGCACGCGAGTTCGGCTTGCCGATCCGCTTTGTGGGCCTGGGCGAGAGCGCCACCGACCTGCGCACGTTCGAGGCCGAGGCCTTCGTCGATGGCCTGCTGCCGGCCAGCCTCGGTCACGGTCACGGTCAAGGCGATGTTTGACGTCATCCGGCGCCGCTGATGGCGATGTCACGCCGATGGCGGCTGAGCTTGCTGGTGCTTGGCGGACTCGCCGCCGCGGCGGTGTTGGCCATGGTCGTCGTGGTGTACCTGCTGCTGCAGCCCGATCGCTTCACCGCGATGCTGCAGACCCAGGCCCGCGCCGTCGGGCTGAACTTGAGCCTGGCCAGTCCGGCCAGCCCGACCCTGTTTCCGCGACCGGCGCTGGATCTGCACGGCATCACGCTCAGCGCCGAAGGGGCAAGCGCACCGATCCTGCTGGCGGCGCGCGGTGGTCTGGTGCTGCCGTGGCGCACCCTGCTCGGCGGGCCCACGGTGATCGCGCAACTGCAGATCGATTCGCCGCGGGTCGATCTGGACGCCTTGCAGACATGGATGGCGGCACTACCGACGCGGCCGGAGAACGCTGCGCCCAACATCCCGCGCATCGACACCGGCATCGACATCACCCATGGCAGCCTCGTGCGCGGCAACGAGGTGCTGCTGGACAACCTGTCGCTGCGCGCAGGCAGCCTGATCTCGGGCCAGCCATTTCCACTGGGCGTGACCGCCACTGTCGCTGGCGAGCGGTGGCAATTGCGCCTGTCGGCGACACCGCGCATCGAAGGCAATGCCCTGCAGTTGAATGACATCAGCCTGCACGCTTCCCAGGCCAGCGCGGTGACGCTGACGCTCAGCGGCCACGCGCGCTGGCATGGCGCGGCCGACGCGGCGGCCAGCCTCGCCGGCAAGCTCGACCGGGCCAATGCCGATCAATACAACGTCTCGCTGGTACTGACTCCGGCCAATCAGGATGCGCCCTTGCTGCTGGCGCTGAAAATCGATGGCCCAGGCAACCATGCCGACTTGCGGCTGCCCCCGCTGGCGCTGGCCAGTTGGTGGAGCCGGCTGAGCAATCCGCAAGACCCGCAACTGACCGTGCCACCCGGGAGCGGCCACGCCGAGTTCGGCAATGTCGACATCGGCAGCATGCATATCGAAGG
>JBDTKM010000174.1:0-6868 GCA_039935315.1 Rhodanobacter sp.
AAGCCCGACCACGACTCACGGACTTGTTGGGCAGGAAGCCCAACAAGCACCAAGCGGGGTGGCCTTTCTCTTTGGTTACCTTTCTCTTTGGCCACGCAAAGAGAAAGTAACTCGGCTGCCGAAGGCAGACGAAAGCTCTTGATCTGAGAGATCGATACACCGAAGGCCAGAGCCAGCAAGAGCATCGCGCACAGGGTGCGCTCCTACAACGTCCGTCCATGACTGACGAACCATGCAGACTACGGCGATTCGCATGAAGACAGGCATTTGCTCTCGCTTCGAATGGTCAATCTTGCCGACGTGCGTACGCGACTGCCCCACTCACCAAGACCCAAAGAAAACGGGACGCCGAAGCACCCCGTTCCTGCACACCGCAAGCTATGGACCAGATTTACTTCAACGCCGCCAACGCCGCATTGAACGTCGCACTCGGCCGCATCGCCGCACGCACCAACGCAAGATCCGGATGGTAGTAACCACCGATCTCCACCGGCTTGCCCTGCGCCCCGTTGAGCTCGGCGATGATGGTCGCCTCGTTCTCGGTCAGCGCCTTGGCCAGCGGGGCGAACTTGGCTTTCACTTCCGGATGCGTTTCCTGCGAAGCCAGTGCCTGCGCCCAGTACATTGCCAGGTAGAAATGGCTGCCGCGATTGTCCAGCTCGCCGACTTTGCGCGCGGGTGACTTGTTGTTGTCGAGGAACTTGCCGTTGGCCTGATCCAGGGTCTTGGCCAGCACGTCGACATCGACGCTGCCGTAGCGCGCGCCCATGTGTTCCAGCGAGGCGGCCAGCGCGAGGAATTCGCCGAGCGAATCCCAGCGCAGATAATCCTCTTCGAGGAACTGCTGCACGTGCTTTGGTGCCGAGCCGCCGGCACCGGTTTCGAACAGGCCGCCGCCGTTCATCAGCGGCACGATCGACAGCATCTTTGCGCTGGTGCCCAGTTCCATGATCGGGAACAAGTCGGTGAGGTAGTCGCGCAACACGTTGCCGGTGACTGAAATGGTGTCCAGGCCTTGGCGGATACGGTCTAGCGAGAACTTGGTCGCGGCAACCGGATCCATGATGCGGATATCCAGCCCGCTGATGTCGTAATCCTTGAGGTAGCGCTCGACTTTGGCGATCACCTGCGCGTCGTGCGCACGCGCCGGATCCAGCCAGAACACGGCCGGCGTGTGGCGCGCGCGGCTTACCGCGAGCTTGACCCAGTCCTGGATCGGCGCGTCCTTGGTCTGGCACAGACGCCAGATGTCGCCCGCTTCCACGTCGTGTTGCAGCAGCACTTTGCCGGCCGCATCGATCACCTTGACCACGCCGTCGCCAGCGATCTGGAAGGTCTTGTCGTGCGAGCCGTATTCTTCCGCCGCCTGCGCCATCAGGCCCACGTTCGGGACGCTGCCCATCGTGGCGGGGTCAAACGCGCCGTGCGCCTTGCAATCCTCGATCGTGGCCGCGTACACACCGGCGTAGCTGCGATCGGGAATCACCGCCTTGAGATCCTGCAGCTTGCCTTGGGGGTTCCACATCTTGCCCGAGTCGCGGATCATCGCCGGCATTGAGGCGTCAATGATCACGTCGCTGGGCACGTGCAGGTTGGTGATGCCCTTGTCCGAATTCACCATCGCCAGCGCCGGACGTTGCGCGTACTCGGCGTCGAGGTCAGCCTTGATCTGCGTCTGCTGCGCTTGCGGCAGCGTGCCGAGCCGCGCGTACAGATCGCCGATGCCGTTGTTCGGGTTGAAGCCGATCTGCTTCAGCACTTCAGCATGTTTCTTGAGCACGTCCCGATAGAACTCGCTTACCACCACACCAAACATGATCGGATCGGAGACCTTCATCATGGTGGCTTTCAGATGCAGCGAGAACAGCACACCTTGCTGCTTTGCATCCTTGATTTGCGCGTCGATGAACGTTGCCAACGCCTTGCGGCTCATCACGGCGGCATCGATGATCTCGCCCGCCAGCAGGGCGGTCTTCGGCTTCAGCACCACATGACTGCCGTCCTTGCCGAACCATTCGATGCTGACATTGCCGGCCTGCTCGACCACGGTGGATTTCTCGCTGCCGTAGAAGTCGCCACCGTCCATCTGCACCACGTGGGTCTTCGAATCGTGACTCCATGCGCCCATCTTGTGCGGATGCTTGCGCGCATAGTTCTTCACCGACACCGGCGCGCGCCGATCGGAATTGCCCTGGCGCAGTACCGGATTCACCGCGCTGCCCTTGACCTGGTCGTAGCGCGTCTTGATGTCCTTCTCGTCCGCGTCTTTCGGCTCGTCCGGGTAATCCGGCAGCGCATAGCCGTGGCCCTGCAATTCCTTGATCGCGGCCTTGAGCTGCGGCATCGAGGCACTGATATTGGGCAGCTTGATGATGTTCGCCTCGGCCTTCGTCGCCAGTTCGCCCAGCTCGGCCAGAGCATTGGCGATGCGTTGATCTTCCTGCAACCGCTCGGGGAACAGCGCGATGATGCGGCCGGCCAGCGAGATGTCACGCGTCTCCACCTTGACTCCGGCGCTGCCGGCGAAAGCGGTGATGATCGGCAGCAACGATTGCGTCGCCAGGAACGGCGCTTCGTCGGTGAGCGTGTAGATGATCTTGGACGGGGTGGACATGGTCTGCGTGAACCTCTCTTCTCTGGTGAGAGGGGACCGAGGACATCAAGCAGCAGCTTGATGCTCTTCGTCCCCGCCGGGCGATCGCTAAATCCTGCCATTGTCGCGTTTTCACCGGGCAGGGGAAAGCGCCGACACTCCATGTCGCCATTTGCGTCCACCATCGGGGCGCCCCACACCTGCGAAAGGGACGCGCCAGGCACATCCCTTTCGACTCGTCACCTCGATGCGCCGATCGCCGGCTTCTTCACCGAGAAATCCTTGCTGGCGACCGGCTTGCCATCCAGCGAGATCTCGACCCTGTCGTTGCGCACCGGGAACGGGTGCAGTCGACGGATCATCAACGCGGTTCTCTGCGCGTCCATCGTATCAAGCGTCCTGCCGTCCTCGTGCACGGTCTGGCCGGTGTGGTCAGTGCATTTCGCCGCCAAGATGGCTGAGCATTGCCTGCAGTTTCGACCAAGACGTCAATGCTGTCCTTCCGGACAAAACTGGTGCCGACGTCGCGTATCGTGTTGGTCGCATCGACGCAGGACCCGGTCTCGAGTGAGCTGAAGCTCACCATGACACTCGTTGCCGCTGGCGGGTATCGCACCTGTGGCAGACGGCGGCGGCATGGGCAGGCTTGCCAGCAATGTCATGGTGGTGGCGCTCGGCGGCGATGTGGACGGCATCGGCGACGACGGTTCGCGGCCCTTGCCACGCGCGCCCAGCGCAAGCGTCGCCACCAGTCGCAAGCAAGACGATGAGCCGGCGTGCTGTTCCCGTGGGACATCGGCTGCTTCAGGCTCTTGGCGGAATCTTCAGGATCTGACCTGGCTTGATCCGGTCCGGATCCGTGAGCTGATCGCGGTTGACTTCAAAAATTGCCTGCCACGCATCCGCATCGCCGTAGAAGTGCTTGGCGATCTTCGACAGGTTGTCGCCGTTTTGCACGATGTAGTTGGTGGACTCATCGACCGTGGAACTCACCTCTGATTCCACCTTGCCGAATTCCGCCCGGGCCTTCGCCGCCGGCGGAGTCGAGGTCACGGTACTTTGCACGCTGCTGAAATCCGGCTTGCTGATCTGCTCGCCCATCGCACGCATCTCCGCTTTGAAACAAGCATCCAGTGATACGCAAACCTCAGTTAACCTCGGGTGAGCGTGCTGGTCATGCGCCCGCGGGGCGGTCCCGGGTGACGGGTGGCGGCATGCGACAATTCACCGTTTGTTCCAGCCGCCGACACGACAGACCCCCATGGACACGATCGATCTGCAAGAGCTGCTTGACCAGGAAAATTGGCAGCGCCACTTCGACCAGGGCACGCTCGTCCGCGCCGCGGGGTATTACCATGGCAAACACGTGGTGGAGCTGCGGCATGCCCCACGCGACGACGGCGACCTGCTGATCGGCGCCGTGCGAGGCAAGGAGCGGCGGCCTTATCGGTGCTCGGTCCGGCTGACCCTCGACGACGGCACGCTCGAACTCGACACCGATTGCAGTTGCCCGGTCGGTCGGCGTTGCAAGCATGCTGCGGCCTTGCTGATGATGGCCACGGCGACACCATGCGAACTCTGGCCTGCAGGCAAGCCTGCGGCAGCGCCACCGGCGTCGTTCGACGCGCCGCGTTTGCTGACGGCCCGCCCATCGCTGGCGCGGCAGCCGGATCAACTCGCCGAATGGACGCACTGGCTGCGTACGCTGGAGACTGCCGCATCGACCCGGCCGGTGGCCGCTGCCGCCACCGAGCGCCAATTCGGTCTGTTGCTGCGCGGCAGCTCGTACGGCACGCCACCGGAGCTGCTCGTGTGCCCGGTGTGGTTGCGCCCCGGCAAGACCCGCGCCGCTGCGCTGGTGGATCCACAACCACTGTCGCTTGACCACCAACGCGGGCCCCTACCCGCACCAGCGGGCGGTTGGCCTGCGGAAGCCGTCACCGCGCTGGCGTTGCTGCTGCAAGACCAGGACACGACCGCGGCTGGCCTGCCTTGGACCACCATTCGCGCCCCGTTCCAGGAGCAGGCCCTGAACGCGTTGCTGGCGCACTATCCGGCTTACCACGAGCGCGGCAGCGTACCGTTGACTCGGGGCGAAACCCTGCCACTGCAACTGCAATGGCAGGACCTGCCCGACGGCAACCAGCAACTCGGCGCGTCCGTGCCAAGCGGCGACCCGGTGCGTCTGCTGCGTGGCGCAACGCTGTGGTACGTGCTGCCGAAACAGCGCCACTTCGGATTGGTCGAGGCCAACCCGGCACTGGTGGAAGCACTGCTCTTCGCACCGCAGGTCGCGCCCGAGCAAACGGCCGCTCTACGCGAGCGCCTGTCGCAATCGACGGTCGCCGGGTTGCCGCTACCGAGTGAACGCGGCCCGCTCGAAGTGATCAGGAGCCAACCCCTCCCGGTCATGCAATTGCGCGTACTGACCCTGGCCCTCGGGCGCCGCGGCGAGATCTCCTCGCTCGGCTGCGCACGCCTGTCCTTCGACTACGCTGGCCAACGTTTATCGCCACACAACAGCCGCTCTGTCCAACGTGTGCTGCATGCTGGCCGGGTGCTGGAAATTCACCGGCAATCGAACGTGGAGCAACGCATCGCCCGGCAGCTTCAGCAACTCGGCTTCAACCTAGCCGTCTGGGAGGCGGACGCCCTGCATTTGCCGGCACGACTGCTGCAGCCGGACGACCTGTTGCTGCAGCCCGATGGCCGCAAGCCGCCATTGCCGGCAACGGCATGGCAACCGACCATCGAACGGCTCCGCGCCGAAGGCTTCCAGATCGAGTACAGCGCGGATTTTCCGCGCGATCAGCTGGTGCAGATCGACGACTGGCACGCCGCTGTGCAGGCCACCGGCCAGCACTGGTTCGACGTCAGCCTGGGCATCGACGTCGGTGGCGAACGTGTCGACCTGCTGCCGGTACTGCGCCGCGTGCTGGCCGATCCAGCGTTTCCGTTGGCGGCTCCGAAACGCGAGAAAAAGCATGCCACTTGGCGCGTGCCGCTGGACGAAAGCCGCAGCGTGGAGATTCCGCTCAGCCGCCTGCGCGCGCTGATCGAGCCACTGCTGGAATGGCTGCAAGGCAGCGGCGAACTGCGCCTGCACCGCACCCGCGCCGAGGCGTTGACCGCAATGGCCAGCGCGGCCCAGTTGCACTGGCACGGTGAGGAACTGCTGCGCGCCCAACTGGACCTGCTGAAAAGTGCCACGCGCAGCGCCAAGCCACCACGCGGCTTCAAGACCACGCTGCGTCCCTATCAATGCGAAGGCCTGGCCTGGCTGGACTTTCTCGGCAACGCCGGGCTCGGCGGCATCCTCGCCGACGACATGGGCCTGGGCAAGACGGTGCAGGTGCTGGCGCACATCCTGGCCGAGAAGCAGCGCGGACGGCTCAAGCACCCCGCCCTGGTGGTCGCGCCCACCTCCCTGGTCGGCAACTGGCGCGACGAGGCCAACCGCTTCGCGCCTGCGCTGAAAGTCCTGGTGCTGCACGGCACCCACCGCGCGGAGCGCTACGAAGAAATCCCCGCGCACGATCTCGTCATCACCACCTATCCGCTGCTGCCGCGTGACGAGGACCGCCTGCGCGAGGCACATTTCGCGCTGCTGGTGCTGGACGAGGCGCAGGCGATCAAGAATCCGCACAGCCAGGCGGCCCAGGTGGTGCGCGTCATTCCCGCCGAGCGCCGACTGGCGATGACCGGCACGCCACTGGAAAATCATCTCGGCGAATTGTGGGCGCAGTTTGACGCGGTGGAACCGGGCCTGCTCGGCAGCGAAAGACAATTCACCAAGCTGTACCGCACACCGATCGAAAAGCACGCCGACGGCGACCGCCAGCAACGACTCAACCAACGTATCGGCGCGCTGCTGCTGCGCCGGCGCAAGCAGGACGTGCTCACCGACCTGCCGGCCAAGACCGAGATCGTGCACAAACTGGAACTGCAAGACGCCCAACGCGGGCTTTACGAAACCCTGCGTCTGGCCCAGCACGAACGCGTGCAGCAGGCCGTCAAGGAACGCGGCCTGGCACACACCGGCATCATTGTGCTCGACGCCCTGCTCAAGCTGCGTCAGGCCTGCTGCGACCCGCGTCTGGTCAAACTGCCCAGCGCGCGCAAGATCAAGCAATCGGCCAAGCTCGACGCGCTGCTCGACCTGCTCGACGGCTTGCTCAGCGAAGGCCGCCGTGTGCTGCTGTTCTCGCAATTCACCGAAATGCTGGCGCTGATCGAAACCGCGCTGCAGCAGCGCAAGATCGACTCCCAGCTGCT
>JBDTKM010000175.1:0-14327 GCA_039935315.1 Rhodanobacter sp.
GAACCGCTGCTCGATCACTGGCTGCACGCACGCGGCCTGTCCGCACCGACTACGGCACAGCGGCAGCAGATCGAACGGCAATGCGGCGCACGCGCCGGCCAGCTGCCGTGCATTCGCTGGCCAGGCGTTGAACTGCACATCTGGAAGGGGCGGCTGTGGGCGCTGCCACCCCGGCGCGCCGTAGCGGTCGACTGGCAGCAGGAATGGCACGGCGAGCCCTTGGCGCTTCCCGACGGCGGCGAACTGACGCTTGGTGTTGCCGGCGCGCGCCTGGCCGAGCCTCTTCAGGTACGCCTGCGCCGCGGTGGCGAGCGGATCAAGCCCGCCGGCGATGGGTGTACGCGCGACCTGCGCGATCTGTTCCAGCGTGCCCAGCTGCCACCGTGGCGGCGCGCGGTTTGCCCGTTGTTGCATGCGGGCAACGAACTGGTTGCGGTGGCCGACCGCTGGGCGAGCGCGCACGGAACCAGCCTTTTTGCGCGAGCCGGCGCGGCGCCGCACTGGCGCCCGGGACGCTGACCCAAGTCAAGCGAACGGTTGTTTGTCGCCCGCGCCGATTGATTCCGCCGGCTCGCTGCGCTAGCGTGGCGGGCCATGGCCAAGACCGCTCCCAAGACCGCCGCCGCATCCGCCGACACGGCTCCCGCCGCCAATTTCGAACACTCGCTCGACGAACTGGAGCAACTGGTCGCGAAGATGGAGGGCGGTGAGCTGAGTCTGGACGAATCGCTCGCCTCGTTCGAACGCGGCATCGGCCTGTTCCGCCACTGTCAGCAATCGTTGCAACAAGCGGAATTGCGCGTGCGCCTGCTGCTGGATCCCGATGCCCCCGACCGCGCTGAACCGTTTGAACCCGAACTCTGAGTCCACCGAACTCGGCCCTGCCCTGCAGTCCTTGATAGCGCGTGCCGAACAGGCACTCGCACGCTGCCTGCCGCCGGCCAACCGTTCCTCCAGCGAGCTGCATCGCGCGATGCATTACGCCGTGCTTGGCGGCGGCAAACGGCTGCGCCCGATGCTGGTCTACGCGGCCGCGCAAGCCGCGGGCGCAGACAACCTGGCGCTGGACTCGGCCGCGTGTGCGGTCGAGCTGATCCACGCCTACTCGCTGGTGCATGACGACTTGCCGGCGATGGACGATGACGCCCTGCGTCGCGGCCGCCCCACCTGCCACGTCGCGTTCGGCGAGGCGATGGCGATACTCGCCGGGGACGCCTTGCAGGCGCTGGCGTTCGAGTTGCTCGCCGACGGTCGTGCCGGCGAAGTGGACCCGGCAGTACGGATCGCGATGCTGCACACCCTGGGCCGCGCCTGCGGCGCCGAGGGCATGGCCGGTGGCCAGGCGATGGACCTGGCTGCGGTCGGACAACCGCTCAACCTTGCCGAACTGGAACACATGCATGCCTGCAAGACCGGCGCGCTGATCCGCGCCTCGGTGCAACTGGGCGCGCTTGCTGCCGGCGCCCCCGAAAGTACCCTTGCGACACTGGATCATTACGCCAGCGCCGTCGGCCTGGCTTTCCAGATACGCGACGACATTCTCGACGTGGAAGGCGAGTCGACCGTGATCGGCAAGACCGTCGGCAAGGATGCCGCCGCCGCCAAGCCGACGTTCCCCTCGATCATCGGACTCGACGCCTCACATGCGCGGGTGACGGAACTGACCGATGCCGCGGTCGCGGCGATTGCCCCATGGGGTGAACGCGCCGCGCTGCTGCGCGAACTGGCGCACTACTCGGCCAATCGCCTGCACTGATGCGTGGAAGGCGATCTTGCGACCGCCTTCCACGCATCAGTGCAGCAACGCCGTTACTTGATCAACCGCAGCGTGAACGGGTAGCGATAGCGGACGCCCTCGTTCGCCTTGATCGCCGCGATGATGGTGAACACCAGCCAGCAGATACCGATGATGGTCCCCAGCGGGATTGCGATGATCAGCCCAATGCCGAAGGTCATCACCGAGATCAGGACCAGGATCACCGCCACAATCGCGACCGTGATGTTGAAGTTCAGCGCTTCCTTGCCCTGATCGTTGACGAACGGCATGGTGTCTTTCTTGATCAGCCAGATCACCAGCGGACCGATGAAACAGCCCCAGCCACCGCCGAAAGCGCCGGTGAGCAGGGCGCCGAGCAGCGCCGACAGATGGGCAAACATCGCCCACTGTCGCTCCTCGGCTGAGGGGACTTCGAGCATGGATTCATTGATCGGGGGAATCACGGATTCGGGTGGAATGCTCATGCGCTTCTCCTTCAAACTCGAAACGTGCAGCAACGGTTTGCCGGCCTCTCGCCGGTGGGTCCATGCTAGCAAGCACCGACGCAACGTGCCGAGGGATCTTGTGGCATGGGGAAAGAGGTTCTGACTGACGCCGAACCTCAGCCAACGGGGCCCTTCTCCCCCCCCCTGCGACCTTGGGAGTCCCCTTGCGGGTGAGTAAGGTGGCGCGAAGCGCCGGATGAGGTGCGCGCGGAGCGCGAAGTGACAATCCGGGGCGACTCTCCCGTGGTCACGATACTTACCTTGCGGCAGACGTGGCGATGGCGGAAAGCGCATGGGTGGGCGGATCACGCAAGTCTCGCACCCTCTCCTCAATCCTCTTCCGGAGGGAGATGAGGCAAAAGCAGGAAGCGCGTGATTGGATTGGAGTGGAGCCAGGTCAGGCCTTCTACCAACCGTGCTTCGATGCCAATCCGGAAATGGTCGCGGCCTATTCGCCCGCCACCGTCATGCGTCCCACCAGGATCGACCCCGTCAAAACATGCGAGCGAGGATCGACATCCGTGCCCACGGCGACGATACCGGCGAACATCTCGCGCAGGTTGGCGGCGATGGTGATGCCTTCCACCGGATAGGCGATCTGGCCATCCTCCACCCAGAAACCCGCCGCACCGCGCGAATAGTCGCCGGTAATGATGGACACGCCCTGCCCCATCGCCTCGGTCAGCAGCAGGCCGGTACCCAGCCGCCGCAGCATGCCGGCGAAGTCCGAACGCTCGCCATCGGACGCGCCGGATTCCACGATCAGGTTGTGCACGCCGCCCGCGTTGCCGGTGGATGCCAGGCCGAGCTTGCGTGCCGAATAGCTGCCCAGCACGTAGCGCGCCAGCACGCCGTTCTCGACCAGCGCGCTGTCGCGGGTAGCCACGCCTTCGGCATCGAAGTTGGCCGAGCCCTGCCCACGGGACACGTGCGGGCGCTCATGGATGCCCAGCCAGGCTGGCATCACGGGTTGGCCCACGTGATCGAGCAGGAAGCTGGCACGGCGATACAGCGAACCGCCACTGACCGCGCCCAGCAGATGACCCATCAGGCCACGTGCCAGCTCGGGCGCGAACAGCACCGGGCATTGCCGCGTCGACAGGCTGCGCGCGCCCAGCCGTGCAAGAGTGCGTTCGGCCGCCGTGTCGCCCAGCGCCTTCGCATCCATGAAATCGCTGGCGGCGCGCACGCTGTCGTACCAGTAGTCGCGCTGCATGCCGTTGTCGTCGCCGGCGATCAGGGCCAGCGAGAGTGAATGCCGGGTGCCGCGCTCGCGCCCGACGAAACCATGCGAGTTCGCGTACACCGACAAGCCCTGCCCGGCCTGCACTCCGGCGCCGTCGGAATTGCTGATGCCGGCGTGCGCGCGACCGGCATCCTCGATCTGCATGCCCAGTTCAATCGCCTGCGCCGTGTCGATGTCCCATGGATGCCACAAGTCCAGATCCGGGAACGCCGTGGCCATCCGCGTCGCATCGGCCAAACCGGCGGCCGGATCGGCTTCGGTGTAGCGGGCTATCGCGCAGGCCTGGTCAAGCGTGGCCTGGATCGAATCGGGGTTCAGGTCGGCAGTGCTGGCAGAACCCTTGCGCTGCCCGAAATACACGGTGAGCCCGAAACCGCGATCACGGGTGTGTTCGACCGTCTCGACCTCGCCCAGACGCACGTTCACGCTCAGCCCGGTGGCGATGCTGGCGGCCACCTCGGCCTGACTGGCGCCGGCAGCGCGGGCACGATGAATCACGTCTTCGGCCAGGCCGGCGAGCCGGTCGAGTTCGGACGTACTGTGATCCTCGCTGATGGCAACTTCACTCACGTGGGGCATTCCTCGACTTGGGGCGGGTAGAATAAGCGGTTGACGACCGCCAGTCGGTTCACATGGGGGCACGGGGTGGAAATGAAAAGACTCGTGGACCACCCGATCGATCCCGTCGCCGGCACGTATCGGCACTACAAAGGCCAGCGCTACCGCGTGCTGGGCACCGCGCAACACAGCGAAACGATGGAACCGCTGGTGGTCTATCAGGCGCTCTACGGCAAACACGGCCTGTGGGTACGCCCGGCCGCGATGTTCTGCGAGACGGTCGAACTGGACGGCGAGCGGGTTCCCCGGTTCGCGCTGGAGCAGCCCGACGACGACTCCACCAGCCATCATCCGCAAGCCTGACCCACCTCTACCGGAATGAACCCGTGAACCCCAGCCGCAGCCGCAACCAGACCGAGCTCGAAGACGAAGACTACGGCCCCAGCCGCACCCAGCAGCGGCGCGAGGCGCTCGCGGTACTGACCCTGGCCAGTCAGCTGATCGAGCTGCAACCGAGCCGGCTGGCCAAACTCGACTTGCCCGAGGATGTGCGCCGCGAAGTCGATATCACCCGTCGCATGACCGCCCACGGCGCCAAGAAGCGTCAGCTCGCGTTCCTGGCCAAAGTCATGCGCCGCTTCGACGACGCGGACTTCACCGCGGTGCGCGCCGAGCTCGGCGAAAACCGCGACAAGCAACGCCAGGAAACCGCCGCCATGCACCGGCTGGAAACCATGCGCGATCGCCTGATTGCCGAGGACGAAGCCGCCCTGCCCGAACTGATTGCCGAACATCCGCAAGTCGATCGCCAGCACTTGCGCTCGTTGATCCGCCAGGCGCGCGTCGAGAAAGACGTGCCGAACAAGCCGCCCAAGGCATACCGCGAGATCTTCCAGCTGTTGAAGGAGTTGGCGGAGTCGCAAGCATCCACCGAGGTCTGAGCGACCCAGGACCATAGCTTGCGGGCAAGTCGGCACCTGACGATTGCCGAGGCGCCGATGCTCCGATTGTGCGGCGTGGACAGCGTGTGCAACATCATGTGCAGGAGGTGACACATGGCAACCAATCTTTCCATTGATCCCGATCTGCTGGAACGTGCGCTGGAGGCAGGTGGCGAGCGCACCAAAAAGGACACCGTGACGCGAGCGCTCGAGGAATTCATCGCGCGGCGCACGCAACGGCGCTTGCTCGAGCTGATGGACAGCCTGGAGTGGGACACCCGCTTCGACTACAAGGCCGAGCGTCAGCGGTCGTGACCCTGCTGGTGGATACGTGTGTGTGATCGCTGGCATTTCGGCGTGACAGGACATGCGACGAGCCCGAAGTGATCGCCTTGCGGCAGGCGCTGGAGCGTGGCGACGTCATCGTCGGTACCGGGCTGGTCCTGCAGGAATTGTTGCAGGGATTCACCGCGCCCAAGGCGCGCGCCAGCCTGATCGAGCGATTCGCTGCGTTGCCGTTCGTGAATCCGCAGCGTGAGGATCAAATCGATGCCGCGGAACTGCGCAATCACTGTCGCCGCAACAGTGTCCAGCTCGGCACGATTGACGCGTTGTTGTCCCAATTGTGTATCCGTCATGAGCTGGTACTGCTGAGTACCGATCGCGATTTCGTGCACGCCGCGCGTCATTGCGCGCTCGACATCTGGCGCGCGCCCTGAGCCCGCCCAATGAACTGCCGTCATGCCGGCGTACCGGTGCCTGCCGCGAAATCTCCCCCTCACTTCCCCAGCATGTGCAACTGCCACAGGTCGCGGCGGCTGGTATGCATCAACGGTTGCAAGGTCATCAAACCAGCGCGGCCGACGCTGCGCTCCAGGTATTCCATTTCCTGCAGCTTGGCGCGGGTTTCCTCGTCGATCGGCACATCGATGCCGCTCTCGCGCAGCATCAGCGTGCCTTTGGCGTACAACGCCAGCTCGACATACAGCTGCAGATCGCACAGCAGGTCGGCGACCACTTTGCACAAAACGCGCGTCAGCGGTGATGGCCGGCACGTTGATCGGCGCGCGCTGCCGCGCAAGCACCCATCAGCCCGGCCCCCGCGACAGCTGTCAGCGGCACACCCGCGGACGGAATGACGCGTGCCAACCGGCTGCCGTCGGCCTCGGCCATCCACAGCGTGACCAGCTCCGCGCCAAGCAAGGTCTGCGCAGTGTCGACGATCTCGGCCAGCACTGAATCCAGGTCGAAATGCGACATCAACTTCTGCATCAACGCGACGACGCGTTCGAGCGGCAACGCGCCGTGCTCGTCAAGCGCGCGCGAACATCGCGTGGACAGGTTCAGACCGCGACTCTGGCAGGTCGACTCCATGACCCGGGCCGTGGCGGTCCGCCGGCCCCAAAGATGGCGCGGCGAGCCACTGGATGCAAGCAGTGCATGCGCCGACACGGCCGCCGAAAGGCCGCTCCGCTGCCAACCCGTTGCCGGTTCCCGGCGTGCCCGGAACTCCTGCTTTGGGCATCCACGCAGACGCGACCAGCGCGCAGCACGCCCACCGCGCAGGTATCTGGATACGGATCCTTCAGATGGCCAGCGCTGCGCCAATCCAAGCTCGATCGCCCCAGACATTCGCGCTGTGGCACGAGACAACCCGCACCGTCGCAGGGGCTTTGCAGACAACCCTGTTCCAGGGTTGGAAGCAACCCACGCAGGTCTGGTAGTCACTGGCTTGTGCGGGCGCCAAGAAAGGCCGTGCGGGCCGCCGCTGGCGCTGCGCAACGCTCGCCGATCGTCGCCAAAACCCATACTGTCACCAGGCCTTGTCCTTCACATGCGGCAACTGCGGTCCCAGCGGCTTCGCTGGCAATTGACGTCCATGCGACCGCTGGCATACGCTGAGCCTCTTTCCCTGCCGCCCTGCGAGCCGCCAACCATGAGCTTGGAATTCAACATTACCTTCAGCGATTCTGATCTGCAGTTGTTTATCGAGGCGCGTAACCGCAGAGCCGCAGAAGCGCAGCAGAAGGCCGAATCACTGGATGCCGTCAGCATCGTGGCTGCCACCCGCAGTCTGCTGGAAGAGACCCGCAGCAAGCAGCTGCCCGAATTCGTGGCGTCACGCCTGAAACATCTCGAGACCATGATCGCGATGATCGAGGATGTGGGTTTTGGCTTGCCCGAGGAGAATCGCGCGAACGTACTGTCAGCGCTGGCCTATTTCTCCAGCCCGACAGACTTGGTACCGGACGATGTTCCGGTACTGGGCTTCGTCGACGACGCCATCGTGATCGAGTTGTGCGTGCGCGAGCTGCAGCCCGAGATCGAGGCTTACAACGAGTTCCACCGCTGGCGCGACAATGAGGCGACACGACGCGGCGACAACAAGGCGGGTCTGACGCTGAATCGACTGGACTGGGCCGAGGCGCGCCGGGTCGAGACGCTTGAGCGCATGCATCGCCGCCGCAGCGAGTCCTATGCAAGTAGCCGGCTGGGTCCATCACTGTTTCGGGTGCGCTGAGGGTCAACCTGACGGCAACATCCACGAAGGGCGCTGCGGCGCCCTTTCGTTTTTCTGCAAATCCTTTTTCTGCAGACCAAAGCAAAGGCCGGCAATCGCTTGCCGGCCTTTCTTGTATCTGGCGCCCGAAGCTGGACTCGAACCAGCGACCCCCTGATTAACAGTCAAGTGCTCTAACCAGCTGAGCTATTCGGGCGTGAGCTGCGTAGTTTGTCGACGCCAACGCGAACTGTCAAGCCGTGATCGTGCAGGCCGTGGTCGCGATGGGCATCGCATGACTCAGCGGGTCACCACGCGGTAACACGGCACGTAATCCAGACCACCTGGCAACTTCATGCGATGTTGCGCCACGAACGCCTGCAACAGCTTGTCCAGGGCACGCATGATGTCAGGATCGCCGTCGATCTCAATCGGCCCGCTGCGTTCGATCGCCTGCACGCCCTCTTCCTTGACGTTGCCCGCGACAATGCCGGAAAACGCGCGGCGCAGGTCGGCCGCCAGTTCGTGCAGCGGGCGGCCATGATGGATCTGCAAGGCGCGCATGGCTTCGTGGGTCGGCCGGAACGGCTGCTGGAATTCCAGCGGAACCCGCAGCGCCCAGTTGAAGAAGAATGCATCCTTGGTGTCGAGTCGATTCTGCAGCACCTTGTCCAGCCCCTTGACCATGGCTTTGGCCACCATCCTCGGGTCATCCACCACGATCTGGTAGTGCTGCGCCACCTCGTCACCCAGGCTCAAACGCAGGAACCGGTCGATCTGCTCGAAGTAGGCGGCGGATTCACTCGGGCCGGTGAAAATCAGCGGGAACGGGATGCCGGCGTTGGCCGGGTGCAGCAGGATGCCGAGCAGATAGAGGATCTCCTCGGCTGTGCCCACGCCACCGGGGAACACGATGATGCCGTGACCCATGCGCACGAAGGCTTCAAGTCGCTTCTCGATGTCCGGCATGATCACCAGATGGTTCACGATCGGGTTCGGCGACTCCGCGGCAATGATGCCGGGCTCGGTGATGCCGATGTAGCGGTTGTGTCGACGCCGCTGTTTGGAGTGGCCGATGGTCGCGCCCTTCATCGGCCCTTTCATGGCACCCGGGCCGCAGCCCGTGCAGATGTCCAGGCCACGCAGGCCGAGCTGGTAGCCGACCGCCTTGGTGTACTCGTACTCCTCGCGGGAGATCGAGTGCCCGCCCCAGCACACGACCAGACTGGGGTCGATGTTGGGTTTCAGGATGCGCGCGTTGCGCAGGATCTCGAACACGCTCTGGGTCAGCGCCGATGAGGCATCCAGATCTTCAGTGGGGTGCTCGAGCTGGGTCGACACGTAGACGATGTCGCGCACGACGGCCACCAGCAGTTCATTGATGCCGCGAATGATCTGGCCGTCGACGAAGGCCTGCGCCGGAGCATTGGACAGCTCGATCTTGATACCGCGATCCTGCTGCAACACCTGGATGTTGAAGTCCGGATATTGCTCGAGGATGGCGCGCGGATCGTCGCTGATACTGCCCGAGGTCAGCACGGCCAGCGCGCAGCGGCGCAGCAACGCATGCAGGCCGGAGCCGCTGGCGTCCCGCAGCTTTGCCACTTCGTTGCGCGAAAGGATGTCCAGGCCGCCGATCGGTGAAATGCGGGCGCTGACCGTGGCTGCCTTGGCGGCGTGTGATGTTGAGGTTTGACTCATTCCGATGGATCTCCAGCCGCTGACGGCGTCGCTGCCGCATGCAGTGCCGTGGCGGACTGCCAAGCATCTACCGCGAACATGTCATGGTCAAGAAAACAAAAAGCCGGCGCCGATCGGATCGGGCGCCGGCTTTCGGCTTCAGCGCAGGGCGGGTCAGAACCTGTATTTCACCGTCAACAGCACCGACCAGCGCTGGGCGAGATCGTCGCCACCGGTCGGTATATAGGTCGGTATCGTCTGAGGGCTGTAATGACCGTTCTGGCTGTAACTGGTGCAGGTCGCCGCACCGCCGCAGTCGATGTTGTAGATGTACTTCCCGGTCGCCGGATCGACACCATAGAAGTCTGCCAGCGCACGGCCACCCGGGAAGGGCACGCGCTTTTCGATGCCCCAGTTCTTGTTGAGCAGATTGCCAACGTTGTACAGGTCCAGCCGAATGATGCCCTTGTTGCCCTTGAACAGGCCCGGAATTTCCTGGCTGAAGCTGAGGTCGAGCTGGTTGATCCAGCCGGCGCGATCACCGTTGCGCCGCGCGATCTGTCCCTGGTGATCCTTCAGGTAATCGTTGTGCTGGATGTAGTCGTAGAACTGCTGGATAAGTGCCGGATCGGTACCCGGCCGGAACTCCACCTGGCCCTGCTTCGGAATGAAGGCCAGATCATTGGTGAAGGTGTCGCCGTTGGCGTCGTTGCCGAACGACCAGCTGTACGGGTACGCCGAGTGGCCATCGAAGAACGCGCTGGCACTGGTCGCGTAATCGCCGAAGAAGTGGTGCTGCCAATTCAAGGCCGCGATCACCCGCTTGGGTACGGAGTAGTTCGAGACGCTGGCGACGTTCTCGTTCGAATTGGCGACGTAGTTGTACTTGTAGTTCGACGAGGCCACGCTCGAGGTGCCCGGATTCACTTCGGTCGCGCGGCTCCAGGTGAACGCGACCTGGCCAGACCAATCGTCGCTGAAGGATTTTTTCAACTGCAGGGTCAGGCTGTCGGCTTTACCGCGACCGCTATCGGCCAGATTGATGGTGTTTGCGCTGAACGCCGGGTTGCCGTTGGCGGTCGGCTGCTGACCCTTGGCCTTGGGATCGCTGTTGGCCAACTTGTAGAAAGTGTTGCGGCCGTCCGGTAACAGGCCCGTGGGCGTGCCCAAATCGATCGCCTGATACCAGATCGCATCACGCTGGATGATGTGCTCGTAATCGACCGTGGCCACCAGGCCCCACCAGGGCAACTCCTTGTCGAAGCCGAGGCTCAGCTTCCATGCGCTGGGAATCTTGAAGCCGGGCGAGATCGTGTTGACCGTCATGGCGCCGGAGCCGGGGGGGCCGTCTTTCTGCGCGTTCGGATCCGGGTTGAAGGCAGGCAGGGTGGCCGGCGTATTGCACGGCGCCTTCTGTGTCGGGCCGCAGTTGAACTGGGTCTGGGTGATACCGGAGTTGGAGAAGATATTGCCGATCCACACGCCCGGCGGATTGGACACAAACAGGCCCGCGCCACCGCGCAACTGGGTCATGCGCTCGGTGTTGAAGGCGTAGTTGAACGACATGCGCGGCTGCACCACGCGATTGCCGTTGATCGTGGTCTGGTTGGTGCGCCCAAAGCCGCCCGTCGCCTGGTTCTTGTTGGCTCCGGTACCGCCAACCACCCCCGGTGCGACCGCAAACGCCGGGTTGTACAGCGGCTGGTCGCCCATCAACGGAATATCGATGCGCACGCCGTACTGCACGGACAGGTTGCTGTTGACTTGCCAGGTATCCTGCAGGAACACCCCGTACTGCTTCAAGCCGTAGGCTGCAGCGGTTTGCCCCAGGCTCAACCCGTCAGCGGGACGGTTGTAGCGATACTGGTAGTAGTCGCCCGCAATGAAATTCTGCAAACCACTATTCGGGTTGCCCTTCAGATCCTCGAACGTATAGCTGCCGAACAGGTTCTGCACGAACAGGTTGTAGTAGGTGTCCTTCTCGAAATCGATGCCGCCTTTCAGCGTGTGGTCACCCAGGAATAACGTGCCGGCCCACGCCGCGTTCAAGGTCTTCACCTTGAGCACATTGGCCTGGCTGGAATATTCAGTGCCGAATTCCACCGACGGATTGCCGTAGCCCACCGGATAGACGGTGACGTCCGGCATGGCCGTGCCATTGTACGGGCCGCGGTTCTGCACGAAGTTGGAATAAGACACGGTGGTGTCGCTGGAGAACATGTCCGACCAGTCGTCGTAGAAGTGCAGCGCGTAGTTCTTGTTGTCGACCGCGGTCTTGTACCAGCCGCTGGACAACACCAGGTTGGTCGGGCTGCCGGTAATGATCGGCTTGTGTTCCTTGGTTTCGGCGTAGGTGAAGCTGGCGCGGTGATTGTTGGTGATGTTCCAGTCGATCTTGCCCAGGTAGCGCTTGTCCTGCAGGTTGGAGTTGCCGCCACCAGCCGTACCGATATCGGTAAGACCATACGTTGCTGCGGCGTCGCGCACCTGCTGCACCTGCGCGGAGGTCAGGCCCATGATCGGTGAAGCAACATTGGAGTCTTGCGGGCCGTACGGACTGCCGGGGCCGATCTGATCGCTCTTTTCGTAGGACGCGAAGAAGAACAGCTTGTCCTTGATGATCGGGCCGCCGACCGTGGCGCCACCGGTCCACTGGCGCGAGAACCCGGTGTAGGGCACCCCGTTCTGGTTGTCGCCAACCATGTTGTTGTTCTGGAATACGTAGTACACCGAACCATGGAATTCGTTGGTGCCACTCTTGGTGACCGCGTTGATGGTGGCGCCGAGACCGCGCCGATTGGCCACGTCATAGTTCGCGGTGGAAATGTTGTACTCGGCGATCGTGTCCTGCGAGATCGGTGTGCCCAGGGTCGGCAAGCCATTCGCGTTCAGGCCGAATGGATCATTGGCGCTGATCGAGTCAATGGTGATGTTGTTGTAGCGGCTGTTCTGGCCGTTGGCAGAAATCTCGCCGCGCGCACGATCGGTAACGACGACGCGTGGATCCATGCGCACGATGTTCTGGATCGAGCGGCCCGGCGTCGGCGTGGCCTCCAGTTCGCGCTGCGAGATATTGGTCGAGATGCCCTTGTTGTCCGGCGAGAAGGTTTGCGCCAGTGCGCTGCCAGTCACCGTGACGGCGCCGAGATTTTTCACTTCCTGGGCCTGGGCCGCGCTCATGGTCAGGTTGATCGCGCTCTCTTGAGCCAGCTGCAGGTATACGTTCTTCTTCTCTGATTCCGGCATCCCGCTCTTGGTCACCGTCACATCGAACGGGCCACCCACGCGCAGTCCCTGCGCCGCGTAACGACCACTGGCGTCGGTGGTAGTCACCTTGGTCGTGCCCGACGGCTCATGCACGATCTGCACGGTGGCGCCAGCTACCGGCTGCCCAGCGGCATCAAGTACGCGACCGGAGATTGCCGAGGAAGTGTCCTGCGCGAATACCGGTGTGGCAGCCAGCAAGGCAGCAATGGCAAACGGCAGCAGTTTCGCGTTGATTTGGCTATTCATGTCTGGTTCGACCCTCGGGTTCACAACGAAAGTATTTGCGTCACGGAAGCAAACGTGATCAGGCCCGGTCCGACCCGAGCGATGTCGCGATCTCGCTTGCAAGCCCCTGTTCCCACATCCGAATCTTTCTGCACCAGGTGGATTGCGGATGCATTGAGCGGCAGCGATTCTTCCAACTGCCGACCAATTGTTAAAAGGAGTTTAACGCAATTGTATGACACTTTTATGGCATTGGCACGTGATTCACGCCACTCCGCGGTTCGCGCAACAGAGTGACTGCAAACCGGTGTTTTGCCTGCCTCATGTGCGGGTGCGTGGCCAGCGGCCTGTCAAGCGGTAGTGGCCGAGGCGAGAATTTCGCTGAGGACAGATTCCCGACGATTCGCTGGTCCATCGTGGTTGTCTGGACTTGAGCGTCGCAGAGGAGATGGATCGCGCAGCTGGATTTGCGGGTCAGCCGCCCCAAGTCCGACAAACTCCTGGACTGCGGCCTCACGGCATCGAATGAAGGAAAGACGCCACGCCCGCCATGAACATCTGCACCGAAAGGGCGATCAGCAACATGCCCATCACTCGCTCCAGCGCGGTCAGCACGCTCTCGCCGAGCCAGCGGAACAGGTAGGTGGCGCTGAGCAGAATCACGGAGGTGGCCAGCCACGCCAGCAGCAGGGCCATCACCCAGTCCGCGGTGCGACCGGGCTGGGTATTGGTCAACAGCAACAACGCGGCCATCGCCGAGGGGCCAGCGATGCCAGGGATCGCCATCGGCACGATGAACGGCTCGCCCTGCCCCGGCTTGCCGAAGATGCCGCCACCATCCGCGGGCGGAAACACCATGCGGATGCCGATCAGGAACAACACGATGCCGCCGGCGATGCTGATCGAATCGGGCTTCAGCTGCATCACATGCAGGAACTGCTGGCCACCGAACAGGAACACCAGCAGCACCCCGAGCGCGATCAACAGCTCGCGCACCATGATGCGGCGCCGGCGGCGCGGCGGCACGTCCTTGAGCAGACTCAGGAAGAACGGGATATTGCCCAACGGATCCATGATCAGGAACAACATGATTCCCGCCGACAGCGTGGTCATCTGTGCGTCCATCTCGACTCCCTGCGGAATGGTTTGCGAAAAGCCATCGGATCGTGCGCAAGGATTCGTCGGCGCCCGCTCGCTCGCTCCAACTCTAGCCCTGCCTTATGCGAATTCCGAATTCCGACAAGGACCATCGGCCGCTGGCGGGTTCCTACCGGGTGACGTCCGTCGGTGGGTCGGGACGAAGGTCAAGCACCGCGCCACGCGCCGCAAGCGCCTGCGCGCTGAGCAGATAGACGGCCGCCTGCGCCGCCGCATCCGGGCTCGGCTGCTGCATGCTGTCCTCGCCGAAATAAGCCAGCCGACGCAACGCCGTGCGCATCGGCGCGGGCAACATCGCATGCACGCGCAGCGTGCTCTCGTCGGTTTCCTGGTGCAGGATGGCCACGAAACGCTGCAATGCCGCCTTCGATACACCATAGCCGCCCCAGTGCGCGCGCTGCACCAGCTCGGGAGCATCCAGCATGAACACCACGGCGCTGTCGCTGGCCTGGGTGAGCAGCGGCATGCAGGCCTGGGTCAAGGCAAACGG
>JBDTKM010000176.1:0-12816 GCA_039935315.1 Rhodanobacter sp.
AGCACGTTCCAGCCACCGCCCAAGCGCAGCGGCGGCAGCAACAGCCATGCCAGCGCCAGCCATACCACGATGCTGAGTGCGTAACGACCGTCGTCGACAAACAGGCCCCAGCCTTCGGCAAGAATGGTCTTGAGCCAGCGCATCACGTCGCCTCCCACGGTTTCGAAGCGACGGACTGCCGACGGCAAAAGCGCACCGCCAGCACCACGGTCAGCGCCGCCACGCATTCCACCAGCGAAGCGAGAAAGGAGGCCAGCAAGGATGGGCCGGCATGCGCCCAGTGGATCAGCACGCAGCGGCACCTCGTCAATCGTAATCAGCAGACTGCGCGAGCATACGCCACGGGCAGCTCGCGGGATTGACACGCCCACGCGCGGGCGGAACACTCGGCAGTGCGTCCAGTAAACGGACAGCGTCGGCACGTTTCGATATTGAAGGTGTCGCGAGAAGCAAGCCATCGACCCTCTTGTTCGACCATGATCCTGACGCTCGGGCGCTCTTTGCCTCGTTGGAGACACCACCATTTCTGCCAGCAAGACCACCCGCAAGATCGCGTTCGCCACGTCCACAGACTATCCGTCGATCCAGCCCGACGACGCGCACGTGGCCGCGACGCTGACAAGGCTCGGGATCGAACCGGTGTCTTGCATCTGGAATGATCCGGCGGTGGAATGGGCGGCATTCGATGCGGTGCTGATCCGCACCATCTGGGATTACTTCAAGCAGCATGCCGCGTTCCTCGCCTGGCTGGGCCGGCTCGATCAGCTCGGCGTTCCCACCATCAACGACAGTCGCCTGTTGCGCTGGAACAGCGACAAGCACTACCTGTTCGATCTGGCCGACCAAGGTGTGGCGATCATCCCCGCCCGACCGAGCGCTGCCACCGAGTTGCCGGATGTGCTGGCCTCGATGCCCGGGCAATCTGTGGTGGTCAAACCGCGGGTGAGTGGTGGCGCCTGGCATACCTTGTACGGCACCGTCGGCGATGTCGCGTTCGCCGAGGCGGTGGCGCGGCTGCCGCGCGAGCTCGATTATCTGGTGCAACCGTTCATCCCGGAGATCGCCAGCGCCGGGGAATGGTCGCTGCTGTACTTTGCCGGAGAATTCAGCCACGCGGTGATCAAGCGTCCCGCCGCGGGCGACTACCGGGTGCAGGTCGAACACGGCGGCAGCACCGTGGCCGCCCAACCCGATCCCGCCACTTTGGCTGCAGCAGCGCACGCCTTGGCCTCGGTGGCTGCACTGGGATACGACGCGCCGATTTACGCGCGAATCGACGGCGTGATCTGCGCCGACCGGTTTGCCCTCATGGAGCTGGAGCTGATCGAGCCGTTCCTGTTCCTTGCCGGGCATGCGGCCTCCGCCGAACGTCTGGCGCGGGCAGTGGCCGAACAGCTGGCTCCGCGCTGCGAGCACAAAGCCCGCTGAAGGCAGCTGCACATCGATCGGTGTGCAGGCGGCGGTCGCCGCGCAGCATCGGCGCGCTCGCTAGAATGAGCGTGTCTTCCCCGGTTTGGCTGCGCGCTTGCTCTCTGTCTCACGCAAGATCCTGCACATCGACATGGACGCGTTCTACGCGTCGGTGGAACAGCGCGACGATCCCTCGCTGCGTGGCAGGCCGGTGGCAGTGGCCTGGCGCGGCACGCGCTCGGTGGTATGCGCCGCCAGTTACGAGGCACGGGTGTTCGGCGTGCGCTCGGCGATGCCGGCGATCAGCGCGGAGCGGCTGTGTCCGCAGTTGGTGTTTGTACCGCCGGACTTCGTGCGTTACAAGGCCGTATCGCGGCAGCTCCACGAGATCTTCGGCCGGCACACCGACCTGGTCGAGCCGCTGTCGCTGGACGAGGCCTACCTCGATGTGACCACGACCAAGACCGGCCTGCCCTCGGCTACTGCCACGGCCGAGGCGATCCGCGCGGCGATCCGCGAGGAGACCGCGCTGATCGCCTCGGCCGGCGTGGCGCCAAACAAATTCCTGGCCAAGATCGCCTCGGACTGGAACAAGCCGGATGGCTTGTGCGTGATCCGCCCGCGTCAGGTCGAGGCCTTCCTCACGCCGTTGCCGGTGGGCCGTCTGCCTGGCGTAGGCAAGGTGATGGAGGCCAGGCTCGCCGCCCTGGGCGTGGCCACCGTCGGCGACCTGCGTGCGATCGCGGAAGCCGTGCTGGAGCAGCGCTTTGGCCGCTGGGGCCGACGCTTGCACGAACTGGCCCACGGGATCGACGAGCATGCGGTGCAGCCGGAGCGCCCGACCCTGCAGATCTCCGCCGAGGATACGTTCGAGCACGACCTGAAGCTGGACGAACTCGAAACGCACATCCGTCAACTGGCCAGCAAGGCCTGGGCCAGCTACCAGCGAGAGCGGGAGCGCGTCGCGTGTACCGTGGTGCTGAAGCTGAAGACTGCCGATTTCCACACCCTGACCCGGAGCATCACCCCGCCGCAGCGACCGCGTTCGGCGCAGGAGCTGGCGCTGATCGCCTGCACATTGCGCGAACGCGTCGAACGACCACCGGAGTGCCGCTATCGACTGGTTGGCGTAGGCCTGGCCGGCTTCGTCGACCGTCAGAATTACCAGGCGCAGACGGACCTGTTTGACCTATGGGCGCGCCACGAGCCTGTTGAATCCTGATCGGCCGGTCGGCGACTCCGTCTGGGTGATCCTCCCGCTGCCGATGCCTGGTCCACGCAACCACGATGGATCCGCAAATCGCGCGGTCGAATTCCCGACCCGACCGGCCAAGTCCGGCAGGCTCTCCCGGCGCTACGAAAACACGATGCTGGCGATGGCTCCGTTGGTGTCGCTGCGCGGACGCATCGAGACCTTCCAGCCATACAGCTCGCACAGGCGCCGCACGATCGCCAGACCCAGACCCGCGCCACTGCCACCCACGCCTTCGCCGCGCACGCCCCGCTGGAACAATCGCTCGGCATCTTCCGGCTTGATCCCCGGGCCGGTATCGATCACCTCGATGCGACCGTCGCCGACTTCCACCCGCACGCTACCTTCGAGCGTGTACTTGATCGCGTTGCTGATCAAATTGGTCAGCGCCACCGACAGCACCGATGCAGGCGCGTTGACGCTGACCGGCGTGCGTGCCGCCAACTCGATCGTGAGCGGCTTGCCGCGCATCTGCGGGCGCTGACTCTCGATCACATCGGCGGCAACCTTGCCGATCTCGGTGGTTTCGCCCCGCGTGGGTCCCCGGCGCTCGGCGCGCGACAGCAGCAGCAGCGCCTCGATCAGCTCGGTCGCCTGGCGCGAGGCGCGTTCGATCCGCTTCAGCCGCTCGCTCAGCTTCTCAGTAAGGTCGGGCGACCCCTGCAGCAGTTCGGTGGTGCTGGCAATCACCGCCAGCGGTGTGCGCAACTCATGGCTGACATCGGAGTTGAACTCGCGGTCGCGCTCGACCATCGCAGTGAGCCGGGTCGAATACTCGTCCAGCGCATGCGCCAGCTCGCCGACTTCGTCGTCGGCGAAATACGGCGCCAGCGGCTCGGCCTTGCCGGTTTTGCGGAAATCTCGCAGCCGTCGGGCCAGTTCGGTCACCGGCTTGAGGACCTTGCGAGAGAGCCACAAGCCGATTGCCAGCGATAGCAGGCTGAACACCAACACCGCACCAATCAGCGACAGGATCAGTTGCTGTTTGCCCAGATCCTCGCGGCTGATGTCGTAGCGCGTAAATCCGATGATGCCGTCCTTGCGCCGCACCGCCAATTTGTAATGGCGGATACGACCATCCTTGTCCACGTCATGGATATCGTGCACCCCGCTGGCCAGGTTCTGCCAGGCCAGCGGCATCTTGTACAAGGTGCGATTGCTCTTGACCCAGCCTTCAATCAACTCGGACTGGAATGGTCGGTCGGGATGCTCGATGGCGTTGTCGACAGCCTGGTCGACATCGTTCTGCATGCTTTCATTGATCAGCTGATTCTCGACCTTCGCGCGCACGTACAGCGAAGCCACGGCAAACAACGCGCTGAGGCCGAAGCCGAACAGCGCGAAGGAGACGATCAGGCGGTATCGGAGCTTACGCCTGGATCGCATCCGGCTCGACCATGCGGTAGCCGATACCGTGCCGGGTGTGGATCAGCGGCGTTTCGAACGGCTTGTCGATGGCCGCACGCAGGCCGTGGATGTGCACGCGCAGGCTGTCGCTGTCAGGCAGCTCCTCACCCCACACGCGCTGCTCCAGATCCTGTCGGGTCACCACCGACGGACTGGCCTCCATCAGCGCCTGCAGCAGCTTCAGGCCAATCGGGTTCAGCTGGATCGACTTGCCCTCGCGGTTTACTGTCAGCGTATCCAGATTGAAGGTGAGGTCGGCCACTTTGAGAACCCGGCTCTGCGGGCCCTTGCCGCGGCGCGCCAGCACCTCCAGGCGCGCGGCCAGCTCCTGCAGTGCGAACGGCTTGGTCATGTAATCGTCGGCGCCGGACTCGAAGCCGGTCAGCTTCTGCTCCAGCGCGTCGCGCGCGGTGAGCATCAGGATCGGGGTCTGCTTGTGCGCCTCGTGGCGCAGCTTGCGCGCCACTTCCAGGCCGTCCATCCCCGGCAACGTAAGGTCCAGCACGATCACGTCGAAATCGTGCACCACGGCCAGGTGCAGGCCGGTCACGCCGTCGCCCGCGAAATCAACCACGTTACCCCGATCCTCGAGGTAGTCGCCGATGTTGGTCGCCAGATCGCTGTTGTCTTCAATCACCAGTACGCGCATGTGTCACTCCTGCACAGCCGGCGCACCGCCGACCAAGGCCGCCAGCTTAACAAGGCTGGGTGGAACCGGCGCGACTACGGCGCCGTGAATATGAACGGGGGGTCAGCGAGGCAAGAAAAAGGGCTCGGATGCACGACTCGCCGTCGCCCACCAGAGCCCAAACGTTCACCCCGATACGATCATCTGCCGGCAACCACCACAAAGCATGTTCGCAGACGAATCCGAGCTGTTATAACGCCTCGTTGGTTAGGGCGCGGTTAATCGCCACCGCTACTGCACGCCGCAGACAGATTCGAGCACACGAACTTGATGTCGCCGCAGGGGAAACGGTTATTGCGGGCTGCCGCCGGCCAGGACCCGACCGGGCGAAGCCTCCTCATCGGGCCGACGACAGATATGCGTGCCGGTCGGAATGTGACAGGCCAGGCGAGCCTGCATGTTGTGCACCGGGGCAGTCGCCGCCGGGCCCATGCGGTCAGCGCGTCGATCGCTGAGAGTGAACGAGAGGAGCTGTCGATAGCGTGTCGATGCCGTCCCGTTTGAGGTGACGTACTTCCAATAGTGCATCGCATCCAACGCTGCCTGGTCAAACACCCCCTCAGGCGTCGACCTGATCACCTGCAAATTGCGCACGTCACCCTCTCCATCGAGGGTGAATTCGAGGACGACGCGACCTTCCACGCCGCGACTCAGCGCCGACGACGGATAGACGGGTTGACGCACGTAGCGCGGCACCGGCGTAGCGACGGTTGTCGCTGGAGGTGCGACAGTCGGCACGATCCTCAGTACCGGAATTTCCATCGTGCCCAACTTAAGATCGAGTACGGAAGCTCCTGTCGCACTCTGCAGGCTTGCGGGCTTCAGCGGCGGCAGCGGTCGAGCAACCGCGGCACCTGACTTGGCGCCAAACAGCGCGACTGAGACGAGTGGAATCCGGACCAGGTCCGGGACAACCCAGGCTGAGTCTGGTCTCGCCAACGAGATGCTTGCCGGCAACGCAAGTGCCTGCAATTGTCTGATCGCGGTGTTCACTCCGTCATTCAACTCACCCTGGATCCGTTGCAACCGCAACGTCACCATTGCCACCGCGGCACAAAACACCAGCGCCAGCGCGTATGCGTACTTGCGCGTCTGGATGACGCGCGTCTGCGGCAACATCATCAGTTGCGCGCGCTCCAGCAACTCACCACCGTTGGCGGCCAGCAACAAACGCTGCTGCTGAACGCGCAAGTCACCGAGTTCAGCCAGCATCGTGACAAACTCCCGTCGACTCCCGCCACTCAGAGTCAGCGCCAACTGGTCGCAGCAAATCTCGCGCTCACTGGTGACATCACGGGAGATCCAGCGCACCACGGGATGATAGAAGTGGGCGGTTTCAAGGGCGACCTGGAACAAGTTGACCAGCGGATCCCAACGGCGCAGATGCGCCAGTTCGTGGGCCAGAATCAACTCGATCTGCGAAGCGGGGAAGCCGCAAATGACAGCCATCGGCAGCAGGATCACCGGACGCATCCAGCCGATCAACACGGGCGAGGCGATAATCCGGCTGCCCAGGACCCTGACGGGTCGATGCAGGCCGAAGCGCTGCGCCATGGCGGTGGCTTGCTGCTGCCATCGAGGGACCCGTTCGGCTATGCGCACCACCGCCTTCAATGCACACCACTGGCGCCAGGCTCGCACTGAATGCAGCAACACGCCCAGCGACCATGCCAGCACCAGCCACGGCAGCAACGCATCGAATCCAGCCGCGCCACCAGGGCTACTCGCCATCACCGACGGGTCGGCAATCGCTGACAACAGAGACCCGTGATCCGCGATGGTCATTGATGGCACGGCGCCCAGCAGCTGCCACAGGGTGACGAACGGACACAGGGCCAGCGCGAACAACACCCCCATGCCGAAGCGATAACGCACCACGCCGCGCGCCAGGAAGGGTCGTGCGAGCCAGTACACCACGCCGAGTACGGCCCCCTGCCACAGGAAATGCACCAGGGTCCAGCCAATCATTCGGGTCGCGGCAAGCCATATCGGCAGCGTGATCATTGCGGCGACTCGCTGTCGAGTCGGTCCAGCAGACTGCGAATCTCGTCCAGTTCCTGGCGGCTGGGCGGCTGGCTGCCGAGAGCCTGCAGTACCAGTTTCGAGGATGAGCCTTCGAACATCTTCTGGACGAGATCGAGCAGAAAACGCTTCTGGGTGTGCTCCTTGCTCACAGCGGCGCGGTAGACATGTGCACGCTGGGCATCATCACGTACCACCAATCCCTTGGCGTGCATCACCTGAAGGAGTTTCAGCGTGGTGGTGTATCCGGTACTGACGGCGGGACGAAGCAAGTCGTGAACTTCACGCACGGTGCAACCATCCTGTAGCCACAGGACCCGCAGAATATCGAGTTCGCCGGCAGTAGGCCTGCGGCTGATTTTGGATTGAGTTCTCATGGCTGCACCTCAAACTTCTGAAGCCCGGACGTGCCGTGACGCAGGCGAGCGAAGTGCTGCAGCGTGAGCCGAAGTTCATCCAGGGGCATGCCAGACCCGACAAGCGGTGCCGAGATGGCGCCTTGTTTAGACATCCATCCTGCCACCCTTCGTGGCACGCAGCTGACACCGCATGCGTGGCTACAAGACCGTCAAGTTGGCATTGCGCGCCCTACTCGTCTTTTGCATGGGCCGCGTTCGACACCTCCCCGAATCAAGGCCCGACGAAGCATTTGCGTGAGTGTTCGATTCGGGAGCGACCCATCCGTGGGTCTCGACAGCCGGCTGCCTTTTGGCAACTTGCTAGTGCCCGCCGCCGGCGACAGGGAGAGACCGTCCCGATGCTTGATTCACTTGCTGCAACTGCTGTTGGAAGTTCTGGGCGTTGTGGTGCTCCTGTTCCACTTCGCGATAAGTGCGACAGGTTGTTCTGGGAATATGGGACCCAATCGGTGACACGGACTCGCATATCAGTCGCTTGTCGTCGTTATGGGTCAGGACCGCATTGACGACTTCCTGATCGTTGAACAACTGGACTTTCACTGGCTGATCCATCTGCGCAACGGTGCCGTACTTGTCAAACAACGACTGCATGTCGGCAAAGCTCGCATCGACCTTCTCGCGATCGGCATGATTGACGAACTCGTAGCGTCCGCCCGGTTGCATCTGCTGATGCACAGCTGCCATGACGGCGCTGAAATCGGACTTGTTCTGCGCCTTGACGATGACTTCCATCTTGTATGCATAAACAGTACTTGCCTGCAGCAGGGCAACCCCCGCGACGGCGCCCACCAGCCAGAGCCTCAGTGTCATACATAGCCTCCCCGAATCAGACCGCACTCCGATGTGGAGCACCCGACGCCCAACCGTCCCGTGGCGGATGTTAGATCGGCTTTCGAAATATTGTCAACGAAGGCATTCGTACTAATCACTTCGTATAACGCTTCGCCTGCCATGGCCACTCGGCAACGACTTGCCGAGCTCGGAGTGCAGCAGCTCCATGATTGCTCCCGCCACATCCACTCCAGTGGCAGCCTCGATGCCTTCCAGCCCTGGCGACGCATTGACCTCCAGCAGCAGCGGCCCGCGGTTGGAGCGCAGCAGGTCGACCCCGGCAATGCCCAGACCGAGCGCGCCCGCGGCACGCACCGCAATGCGTTTCTCCTCCGCCGTCAATACCGCCGCCACCGCGCTGCCACCCCGGTGCAGATTGGCGCGAAATTCACCCGGGCTGGCGTGACGCTGCATGGCCGCCACCACTTTTTTGCCGACCACGAAGCATCGAATGTCGCTGCCGTTGGCCTCGGCAATGAATTCCTGCACCAGGAAATTGGCGTACAGCCCGCGGAACGCTTCGATCACGCTTTGCGAGGCGCTGCGCTTTTCCGCAAGCACCACGCCGGTGCCCTGGCTGCCCTCGTTAAGCTTGATCACGTGCGGTGGATCGCCGAGCAGGGCCAACACATCGGCGCTGTCATCCGGGTTGTCGCCGAACACCGTGACCGGCATGGCAATGCCCTGAGCGGCGAGGATCTGCAGGCAACGCAACTTGTCGCGCGCACGCAGCACCGCGTCGGAAGGATTGGGCGTATACACGCCCATCATCTCCAACTGACGCAGCACCGCGGTGCCGTAGAACGTGGTCGAGGTGCCGATGCGCGGAATCACCGCATCGAGGTCGCGCACCGGCTTGCCGTTGTAGCGGATCGCCACAGCCCCCGGGGCGATCCGCACGTAACAACGCAGCGGATCGAGTACGCGCACGACATGGCCGCGTTCGCGCGCAGCCTCGACCAGGCGCTTGGTCGAATACAGACGGGTGTTGCGCGACAGGATGGCAATCTTCATTCGGAACTCGTCATGTCTACCCCGATGGCTGGCATCGTGGGACGTAGTTGGGTATAGGAACGCGCCGGGTCGACGATGAAACGACCGTGCAGCGCGCTGCGGCCGAGCAGCATCGGGAACAGCATATGCCGGCGATCGGTGAGGTTGATGTCGACGTCGAACCGCATCCCCGCCAGTTGCAACTCACTGCGGATGAACCAGCGTTCGGTGCGCCGCCCGCCAGTATCGGTGACGGTGCGCCGATCCAGCGCCGGCACCTCGCAGCGCACGGCCAGCAACTCGCGTCGTCGCAGCTGTACGGAGAAGCGCAACCAGGTGACGCCATCGCGTTGGAAACTCTCGAGCGTGTCGACATGCAGTGAACTGCTGCGCGCACCGGTATCGAGTTTCACCTTGAGCATGCCGATGCCCAGCTGCGGCAACGCCAGCCGCTCGCGCCAACCCAAGGTCACCAGCGCTGCGCCGATCGGATCCGCCATGGGTTCGTGACAGCTCGGGTTGGTGACAGCTCGAAATTCGCGGGAGCTTGAAGACTGGAGCGGGTGAAGGGAATCGAACCCTCGTCAGTAGCTTGGGAAGCTACAGCTCTACCATTGAGCTACACCCGCCGGGCGTTCGCGAATGGTAACCCGGGACAAGCGCAGTGGGAACTGCGCCGTACCGCCCGATGGTGCCTGAATCGGGGATGGCGTCTGCCTGAACAGCTGGCGACACGGCGGTGCGGAACTAAGGTTGAGCTAACCTGCGCCATGCGCATAATCAAGCTGTGTCCTTACATCTGCACCGCCAGGGGAGCACGCCCTGTCACGGCGCAACCAAACACCAGCTCACAGGGGAAACCGTCATGCGAGCGTTGATCAAACTGCTTGATTCACTGCGCCACCACGGCACTGTGCTGGCCCTCGCGCTGTTGTGTGCAGGCACCGGCTTGGCGCACGCACAGACCACTAGTGGTGACGACAGCCCCGACCCGCCGAGCCGGGTTGCCCGCCTGTCCTGGGTCGCCGGCGACCTGGGTCTCCTCCCGGCGGGCGCCAGCGACTGGAGCGACGCCAGCGTCAACCGCCCACTCACCACGGGCGACAAGCTGTCCAGTGGCGACAACGCGCGTGCCGAGGTCGAATTGGGCGGCGCCACGCTGCGTCTGGATCAGCGCACCGACGTCGGTTTGCTGAATCTCAATGAACAACTGGCCCAGGTCGAGCTGACCCAGGGCTCGCTGAACTTGAGCGTGCGGCACCTGGACGCCGGGCAGAGCTACGAAATCGACACGCCGACCGTGGCGCTGGTCATCAACCAACCAGGCCGCTTTCGGGTGGATATCGAGGGCAATACGACCCGGGTCAGCGCACTCGAGGGCAACGCCACCGTGTACGGCGAGAACAACGCTCAGCGCGAGGTTTTTGGCGGGCGCAGCTACCGCTTCGTGGACTCCAGTCTGGCCGCCGTCACCATCAGCGATATCAGCGGCGGTGACGGCTTCGATGCCTGGGTCGCACAGCGCGAGCAGCGCTACGCCCAGACCAGCAGCGATCCGTACGTGTCCGAAGACATGGTCGGCACGCCGGACCTTCGTCAATACGGGGCGTGGGAGAACAGCAGCGATTACGGCGCGGTGTGGTATCCCAATGACGTAGGCGTCGATTGGGCGCCCTATCGCGATGGGCACTGGGCCTATATCGCGCCATGGGGCTGGACCTGGATTGACGCCATGCCGTGGGGTTATGCGCCCTACCACTACGGCCGCTGGGCCCACACTCATCGCGGATGGGGCTGGATTCCCGGGCCACGCTACGCGCGGCCGATCTACGCGCCGGCGCTGGTGGCCTTTGTCGGCGGCGGTGGCTTTTCCGTCGGCATCGGCAGCGGACCGATCGGCTGGTTCCCGCTGGGCCCCGGCGAGATCTACAACCCGTGGTACCGAAGCAACCGCGACTACTACCGCCGCGTCAACGTCACCAACATCCGGGTGACGCGCAATATCACCAACATCACCATCAACAACCGCATCAACAACCACTACGACCACTATCGCAACAACCGGCCCCTGACCGACGAACGCTACGTCAACCGCGGTGCCCCGAACGGCTTGAGCGCCATGCCCGGCCGCCAGTTCGCCGCGGGTGATCGCGTGCAGCGCAACCTGGTCAGGGTCGACCCGCGCCAGCTGGCGTCCGCGCGGGTAGTTCCACGCGGTGTCGATGTCCGTCCGTTGCCACGCGGTCGGTACACCCAACCCAGCGCGCACGTCCGCCAGCTGCCGGTGAATGGGTTCCAGCGCGAGGTGGTTGCTCGCCACGCGCCGGCCGAGGCTGCCGAACGCCGCGCCGGACCGACCAACAACCTGGCGGGTCCCCGTGCTGGCGTGATGCCAGGGTCGAACGTGCGCGTGCTGAATCCACGCGCCGGCATCGCGAACAACCCACGGCCGGCTGTGGACGAGCGCACCGACTCGGGCAATCAAGGCGCGCGCCTGCCACGCGCCTCGAACATCACTCCGAACGCACCGATTGTGCAGCGTCGCAGCGAGCTGGCGGAACGGGCACCTCGCGGCGACCTTCCCTCGGCGCGGTTTGCCCATTCTGCAAGCCCGGAGCATGCCGAACCTGCGCCCATGCCGCGGCCCGGGGTCAGTTACATCTCTGGCGCCAACGAGGACGCCCGACGCCCCGAGCCGCGAACCGGCGCCAACCTGCCGCAAGTACCGCGGGTCCAGCGGGCCGGGGCGATCGAACAGCCCCCAGCAAGTGGCAACGCGCGTGCGCAGCGGTACCCGATCGACCCGCAACGTTCGACTATCGGCGGGCGCGACAATCCCCAGCCGCGCTTTGAGAGGCCAGAGCCTGGCGCGCGTAATTACAGGCGCGACCAGACTGGCGCGCAACCGGCCCGCCGCGAAGCACCGCAGCAGGTGATGCAGCAACCGCGCTACCAACCGCAGCGCCAGGAACAGCCGCGCTACGAACAACCACGCTTCGTCCAGCCGCAGCGTGCAGAACCCCCGCCGCGCGCCGAAGCGCCGCGCAACGCGGCACGCCCGGAATCAAGGCCTGAGCCGCGCAAGCAAAAGGACGGGCAGCAGCAGTGAAGCTGGGTTAGAGTCAGCCGCCATCGCGACAGCGCGTCCATCTCCCGGACGCGCTGTCTGCCATGACGCCGCCCGGTGGTCCGGATGGCTTGTCGAAATCCTCGAACTCCGGAATACCGCATGACCGCTGTCGATCATGATGCCCCGCCCGCGTACTTGCGTCGGATCCGCAGCTTCGTGCTGCGCGAAGGCAGGATGACTCCCGCACAGCAGCGCGCGTTCGACACCTTCTGGTCACGCTTCGGCATCGACTATCGCGGCGCCACGCAGGATCTCGATGCCACGTTTGGACGGCATGCTCCACGGGTGATGGAGATCGGCTTCGGCAATGGCGAGGCGCTGGCGTGGGCCAGTGAACACGATCCCGCACGCGATTTCATCGGGGTGGAAGTGCATGGTCCCGGGGTCGGGCGTCTGATGAACGCGCTGGCCGCACGCGACGCCGGCAACGTGCGCCTGTACCGGCACGACGCGGTCGAAGTGCTGGAACACGAGCTTGGGCCCGCCGCGCTGGACGAGGTGCGCGTCTGGTTTCCCGATCCATGGCACAATACGCGTCATCACAAGCGCCGCCTGATCCAGCCCGATTTCGTCGCCCTGCTCGCCTCGCGCACGCTGCCGAACGGGCTACTGCACCTGGCCACCGATTGGCAGCCTTACGCTGAACACATGCTGGAGGTCATGG
>JBDTKM010000177.1:0-10837 GCA_039935315.1 Rhodanobacter sp.
GTGGAACTGCAATTGCCGTCTGTGTCACGGCGTACGCACCGGCACGCTCAATGCCTGGCCACGCACGCAATCGTCGATCGCACTCAGCGGCGACCAGACGAACTGGCTTTTGTGCAACGCGTCGCCGGACATTCTGGCGCAGCTGCGGGCATTTCCCGCGTTGCAGCCTGCAAGGTCAGTTCGTGACACCGCCATCCGCGCGGTGTTGTTGATCGACGCGCAAGTCGACCACACGACCGGACTGTACATGTTGCGTGAGCATCGCCAACCGCTGGATATCTGGTGTACCGAACCGGTACGCGAGGAGCTGGAGGGCAGTAATCCGCTGTTTCGTCTGCTTGATCACTACTGCGGGGTGGCGTGGCACCGCATCCCAATCGATGGCAGCGCTTTTGAGGTCGGTGGTATCCCGGGCCTGCGTTTCACCGCGTTGCCGCTCACCAGCAATGCTCCACCATACTCGCCGCACCGCGACCATCCGGTACCCGGCGACAACATCGGTGTACTGGTCGAGGACAGCACGAGTGGCAAGCGCCTGATATACGCGCCGGGGCTCGGCGAGCTGGATGCGCTTACGGCTTCGGCCATGCGGCGTGCCGATTGTGTGATGGTCGATGGCACCTGCTGGCGCGACGACGAGATGATCCGGCTCGGGCTGTCGAAAAAACGTGCGCGTGACATGGGCCATCGCGCGCTGGACGGCGAACACGGCATGCTCGCGCTGCTTGCCGAGCTGCCGGCGTCGACGCGGCGGATCCTGATTCACATCAACAACACCAACCCGGTCCTCGATGAGGACGGTCCGGAGCACGCTCAGGTGCTCGCGGCCGGTATCGAGCTTGCATATGACGGCATGGATTTTCAGCTATGAACACACCGGCCTGGAACCGCGAAGAATTCGAGACGAGGCTCCGTGCAAAGGGCGCGGCCTATCACATCCATCATCCGTTCAACCGGTTGCTCAACGAGGGCCGGGCTGCGCCCGAGCAGATCCGCGGCTGGGTCGCCAATCGCTACTACTACCAGACCTCGATCCCGATGAAGGATGCCGCGATCCTCTCTCATTGTCCGGACCGGGCCGTGCGCCGGCAGTGGGTGCAGCGCATCCTCGACCACGACGGACACGGCGATGATCCCGGTGGCATCGAGGCCTGGGCACAGCTCGGGCTGGCGACCGGTCTCGCGCGCGAGGAGCTGGAGGACCTGCGCCACGTCGCTCCCGGCGTGCGCTTTGCGGTCGATGCCTATGTGAACTTCGCGCGCCGCGCGCCGTGGCAGGAAGCGACGTGCTCGGCGCTGACCGAGATGTTCGCGCCAAAAATCCACCAGGAACGCCTCGCCAACTGGCCGCAACATTATCCGTGGATCGAAAGCAGCGGCCTGCAATACTTCCGCAACCGCGTCTCGCAGGCACGCCGCGACGTCGAACAGGCACTCGAAATCACGCTGACCTATTTCGTCACGCCTGCGCAGCAACAACATGCATTGGACATCCTGCAATTCAAACTCGATGTCCTGTGGGCAATGAACGACGCGATGGCGCTGAAGTACAGGGTGGAGCTCACAGCATGAACGTCGTTACGGCGGCCTCCAACGAATCCGAGGGCTTTGCGCTCGACAGCATTCCACGCGTCGGCCGCGGCTTTCGCCTGCAATGGGAACCGGTACAGAAGGCGCACGTGCTGCTGTACCCGGAAGGCATGGTCAAGCTCAATGGCACCGCCGGCGAGATTCTCTCGCGCTGCGATGGTGTGAAGCCGGTGGCGATGATCGTTGCCGAGCTCGAAAAGCTCTTCGATCAGACTGGACTGGATGCGGAGGTGGTTGCCTTCCTCGACCTCGCCTGCGCGCAACGCTGGGTGGAACGCACATGAACGCACAAGTACAACCGGTGACGCCTGAAACCTCGATCGGGCCGCCGTTCTGGCTGCTGGCCGAACTCACCTATGAGTGTCCGTTGCATTGTCCGTTTTGCTACAACCCGGTCGACTTCGCGAAACAGAAGACCGAACTGGCGACCGACGACTGGCTGCGCGTGCTGCGCGAGGCGCGGGAGATCGGCTCGGTGCAGTGCGGCTTCTCCGGGGGCGAGCCGCTGCAGCGCAAGGACCTGGAGGTGCTCGTCGCCGAGGCGCACCGGCTCGGCTACTACACCAACCTGCTCACCTCCGGCATCGGTCTCAATGAAAAGCGCATCGCCGCGCTCAAGGAAGCCGGGCTCGATCACATCCAGCTCTCGTTCCAGGATTCGACGCGCGAGGTCAACGACTTCCTGTCCTCGACGCGCACCTTCGACTTGAAGCGCGAGGCCGCCAGGCTGATCAAGAAGTACGATTTCGAAATGGTGATGAACTGCGTGATCCACCGCATGAACATCGATCACGTTGAAGAGATCATCAAGTTCGCCGTGGAGATCGACGCCAACTATCTTGAACTCGCCAATGCGCAGTACTACTCGTGGGCGCACATCAATATCGAGCGGCTGATGCCTACGCGCGAGCAGCTCGTGCGTGCCGAGGCGATCACCAACCGCTGGCGCGAAAAGCTCGGCAACAAGATGCGGCTGTTCTTCATTGTGCCGGACTACTACGAGACGCGTCCCAAAAAGTGCATGAACGGCTGGGGCAACGTGTTCCTGACCATCGCGCCAGACGGTGTGGCGCTGCCCTGTCACACCGCGCGCATGCTGCCCGGGGAGCCCTTCCCGAACGTAAGCGAGATGGGCGTGCGCGAGATCTGGTATGACTCCGAGGGCTTCAATCGCTACCGTGGCACCGGCTGGATGAAGGAACCCTGCCGCAGTTGCGCGGAACGCTTCGACGATCTCGGTGGCTGTCGCTGCCAGGCGTTCATGTTGACCGGCGATCCCACGAATGCCGACCCGGTTTGCGACAAATCGCCCCATCACGGCGCGGTGCTGGCTGTGGTCGCCATGGCGCAACTGACACCGGACGCGAAAAAGCAGAAGCCTCTGGTGTTTCGCGGCAACAAAGAATCGGCCAGCGCGGAAGAGTTGTTCTAGGATTCGGTCGGGCTTTAGTGGTTGAGGCGAAAATTCGGCTGTGTGTGGACAGATCCTTGAGGATTCGCCAGTCCATATGTGGTGCTTTGAACGGCGAATCGGCGGAGGTATGGACCGCACAGGCAGATTCGCAGACCGGCCACCCAACGGCCCGACAGAATCCCAGGCGTACGGCGAGGGTGCCGTTGTCCCGTAGCGTCGATGACGCTGAGCGTCTGCGTTTGCCCGACACTTGGTACGCGCTGCGCGCATTGATCCGCGGCTGCGCCTGCAGCAGGCGAATCCGGGCATCAGCCTCGGTGGCCAGGTGAACATGCGCTGAGGAATCGCGGATCTGATGTCTCCCGAAGCTCGCCAACGCGGTCGAAATCCTTGCCCACCCGCAGGGCCGCCACCTTGTCGATCCGGGTCGTGGTTGAGGCGCGGGAGGACTGACGAAAGGCAGTGCTGGCACGGCGCCCCCAGTGGCGAAACCCGGCTGGGCTGACGCGATCCGCCGTGGAATTTCAGTTCCGTCGAAATCTGGTTGGCGGCGCCTTGCGTGGCTGCGCATTGAAGTACGGGCATCACCTGATGTGGATTACGCACCGCGCGTTGCATTTGCTGCCGGTCGATGGGCCTTTGACAGGTGCGCTGACGGTTTGGAGCGTCGGCCAAATCGCGGTGTTGGCACGCACACTGCACGCCGTTGCCGTGTCGCCCGCGGCTGTCGCCAGTTTGGCGTGAACTGGCAGGGTGGAGCGCTGTCGCTTCCGTTTTTCGTAGCAGTCCGCGTTCTGTGCTTCGTTTCAGGCGCATCAATGCATCAGCCAGCTCGACTGGACGCCCTCCACCGTGTCGTCTCTTTACTGTCCAATGGCCGCTAGGCGGCGGTCGATTGTGATCGTTGGATGGCCGTTTCTGGCCGACTGTTGCGTCAGCTTTCGTCGGCTTCCGACCCTGAGCGGTCGTTGAGATCTACAAGCGAAGTCTAGAACGGGTGCGCAGTCCTTTCCAGCTTTGACATCCGGTGTGGCCAAATAGCCGACCCTGTCTAGGGTCTCTTGGCCGCTTGACTGCGCATTTTCTAACTGTCACAGTACGGACGTGACAGTATTTAACTTCAAGATGCAAGCAGGAACGCCGATCTTCGATCAGGTCGTGTTTGCCGCGATCCGAGCATTCCTGAGCAGAGAGTTTCTGCCGGGACAAGCGTTCCTCTCGGTTCGAACTTTGGCGGCCGAGCTAAAGATTCACCCGAATACTGCGCACAAGGTTGTCCAACACCTGATTCGCGAGCGCTGGCTCGAAGTGCATCCAGGTATCGGCACCGTGGTCGCGCAACCGCCCAAGGCTCGCGCCGGCGATCGCCAACGCTTGCTTCAACGGGAAGTTGAAGAGCTCGTGGTGGGAGCAAAACGTCTCGGCGTGAGTATGCAAGACCTCATTCAGGCGATCTCCAAAGAATGGAGCAAGCTCGATCAGGCAAGAGAGGCTAACCCATGATCCTGCAAACCCACGGTCTGCATCGAGCCTTTGGCCGTCACGAGGCGCTGCGCGGTTTGGATCTCAGTGTTCCAGAAGGCAGCGCCTTTGCTTTGATCGGAGCCAACGGTGCCGGCAAGACCACGACGATCAAAGTACTGATGAATATCCTTGAGCCTTCGGAGGGTGCGGCAACCATATTGGGCGTCGACTCACGCAAATTGTCACCGCGCGAACTCGCTCAGATCGGCTATGTCTCAGAGAATCAGGACATGCCTGGTCGTCTGACTGCCGGTCAGTATCTAAACTATCTTCGGCCGTTTTACCCAAGCTGGGATCGCGAGCTCGAGCACAGCATTCTCAGCGATTTGCGATTGCCCATGGAGCGCAAGATCCACGAGCTGTCCCACGGCATGCGCATGAAGCTTGCCCTGGCCTGTGCTTTACCGTTCAGGCCCAAGTTGCTCATCCTCGATGAACCTTTCAGCGGGCTGGATCCGCTCGTTCGTGACGACTTCATGCAGGGAGTGTTGCAGCAAGCCGGTGAGATGACCGTGCTGATCTCCTCTCACGAATTGGCGGAAATTGAGGGTGTCGTGACCCATGTCGGATTCATCGATGAAGGCAAGTTGCTGCTTGCCGAATCCATGGACCATTTGACGACGCGACTGCGCGAAGTGCGCGTCACGTTGGAGAAGGAGGCCAGCGTGCCCCAGCAAATACCCGACGATTGGTTGCAGGTACGCGCTATCGGCAACGTGTTGTCTTTTGTGTCGACGCGGTTCTCCGAAGAGACGATCGCAGGCAAGCTCGCAGCGCTGCTAACAGACATACGACGCGTTGACGTCCAACCGATCGCACTTCGATCCATTTTCACCACGTTGGCACGCGCCGTACGCGAGGGAGACATCTGATGCTTGCCTGGCATATCTTCAAGAAGGATCTGCGCTTGCTTCGGTTCTTCGTGCTCGCGGTCGCAGCCATTCACTTCGCTGCGGCGGCCTTGCGATCCTGGCTGGACCTAAATCCAGCCCAGAATCAGCTGGCGGTCATCGCCAACTTCCTGCCGTTCGTGTCACTCTTTGGCATCGCTATCCTGAGTCTGGTGATGATGCACCAGGATGCGATACCGGGTGTGCACCAGGACTGGCTTGTCCGACCGATCAGGCGCGGCGACCTGATCTTGGCCAAGCTGCTCTTCGTCATCATTGCCGTGCAAGTTCCGTTGTTGCTGGCAGATCTGGGGCAAGGACTGGTGGAAGGGTTCGCCTTGTCGGCGTCTTTCAGTGCGGCCCTGACCCGCAATGTGACCGTTCTGTGCTATCTCAGTTTGCCGGCGATGATGATCGGGGCCGTTACCCGAAACCTCACGGAATCCGTCATGTTCGCCTTGGTCTGCCTCATTGCATACGCGGCCGTATTTTTCGGCGGCGCAAACATGCTGTTTGGCGCAAAGACGTCCATTGGCGGAACGGCTCTATCGTGGATGATCGACGCGGTCTGGCGTACATTGGCCATTGTGGGCACGGCGATTGTGATCAGCCTACAGTTCTTCCGTCGCAAGACGGCAATGTCCCGCTGCTTACTCAGCGCGGGTGGCGCGGCAATCATCCTCTCAACCTTCATTCCGTGGCACGCCGCCTTCGCGCTTCAGCAAAGGTTCTCGCAGGAGCCCGCATCTGCCCGTGCGATCGCATTGGCATTCAATTCGCAACTCGGGCCGTTCAAGCCGCCAGCTGGATCCGCTGCATCGACTGCCGCGGTGATGCATATACCCCTACGCGTCACCGGTGTCCCCGCAGACGCACTTGTGTTTATGGACCGCGCGGATGTCCTAATCACTGACATGCACGGCAATATTTTATACACGGGCCGATCAAACCTCAGTTTCGATGGCGCCGGATCAATTGAGGAGGCGCGATTGGAAGTGCGACAAGCTGAAGACACTGACGCTGCGATCGGCGTCTATCAGAACGTCTTTGTTCCGGAAGCCATCTTTGCCAAGCTGGGGAACCAATCGGTCAGAATGCAGATCAGCTATTCCCTTACCCTGTTTCGCGCTGCAGACACCTATTCACTGCCAGCGAGCGGAGCGCAAGAGAACTTGAAGGGCCTCGGATCATGTTCGACAAGAATCGACGGCGACGGTGATGACGTGCAGGTACGCTGCCTGTCAACGAGACGATTGCCATCTTGCTTTGCTGCGTTTCTGGAAGACGTGCCCAAGGGCTTGCGCAACCCGGAAACCTTTGTCTGCGAGCCTGATTATTCTCCTTTCGCCGCACATTTATGGCCAGATGCGCTCAGTCGCTTTGGTGGAGACGTTCCATTCTTTGATCGCTCAGGCCTGGCTCACTACCCAGTCGATGGCTCGAAGCTCACGGACTCTCGTCTGATGATCAAAACTTATGAGCCGCGCGATCATTTTACACGTCATCTGAACATCCGCAGTATTCGGCTTTCGGATTTAGATGGACCATCTGCGGCTGCGGCTGCGGCTCAGCGATAACGCCGCGAGTGCCGCAAACTAGTCCGGATCAAAAAGTTGTGCTGTGGCCGGGTGTCACGGAACAAAAGAGCTTGTGCCGACACCTAACCAAATGGTGCGAGCTCAATTTTCCGTGAACGACTGCTCCTGGCCGAATCTGGTCCCCCCGCAAGCTGCGACAATTCACGCTGATTCTGGCCGGCAAGCGGGTGATTTTCCCGCTGAATAGGTGGTACCGGGCGGCATAACCGGGGCCAAAGGCGCAAGACGCGCAGTTCGAGCCACGAAGCCAGCTCAGGAGAGCAAGCTCGCAACGCGGGCGGCGTCGAAGTTCAAGCGATGAATGTTGCAGCGCGTGCGGCGTGCCAGGCAGCACGCACCAGAACAAATGAGGTATGCGCGAATGCGTTGCGGTCCTCGTCGCCGTTGGCCAGATGCCGTCTCTTCAACCCGGCAAAAAAAAGACCACTCGAAAGTGGCCTTGATCATCATTCTTGGTCGGGGAGACAGGATTCGAACCTGCGACTTCTACGTCCCGAACGTAGCGCTCTACCAGGCTGAGCTACACCCCGTGGGAAGCCGCGTATCTTAGTCGTCGGGGGGAAACTTGGCAACCGCTGGCTGTTCTGACGCGGTTCAACCGGGCAGCAGGCTGGCGAGGCGGCCGTGCAGCACGGCGTGCCGCCAGCCGCCGAGAAATTCGGGCCATTCGGTGGTCACGACGTACTCTTCCAGTACCTTGCGCGGGCAGAGCAGTCCCGGCGGCAGCTCGAGTTCGGTGGCGACCGTGTCAATCAGCTGCTTCATGGCACCGAGTGCCTGTTTGGCTGGGCCGTGTGCGTGGCCCGGGATGCTGGCGGTCGCCTCGATCTCTGCTGCACTCACTGCGGGAGTGAGGAGTTCAAGCAGCTCGCTGCGCTGGGCGGAGCGCAGCGCGCGCTGACCGCGGGTGCGCTGTTCGAGTTCGGTCAACGTGGCTGGCGGTGTTTGCGCCAGGCTGAGCGACAGGGTGTCGTCAATCAGCCATGGGCGTGGCACGTCCAGCTGGCGGGCACTGCGGTCGCGCCACAGCAGCAGTCGGCGCAGCAAGGCCTGGGGGGCGAGTGCCCAGTCAGCCGCGCCGTGCAGCGCGCGCTGCGGCTGCGGGTCGCCAGCACGGAGTACGCGGTGCTTCAGGCGTTCGCAGTCTTCAGCGAACCAGTCGCTGCGCCCGCGTTGCTGCAGTCGCTCGGCGAGCTGTTCGTGGATGGTCTTCAGGTACACCACGTCCAGGGCGGCATAGCTGCACTGCGACGCGGTGAGCGGACGGCGCATCCAGTCGGAGCGGGTCTCGCCCTTGTCCAGTTCCACCCCGGTCAGCTCGATGACCAGGGCGCGATAACTGATGCCAAGCCCCATGCCGACGAACGCCGCCGCGATCTGGGTGTCGAACAGCGTGCGTGGACCGGTCGGCAACAGCGGTGCCAGTGCCTCCAGATCTTCGCTGGCACTGTGCATCACGGTGACCGCCGGACCTGCGCCCAACAGCGGCTGCAGGGTGTCGCCGATGCTGAACGCGAGTGGATCGATCAAGGCGTGGCGGCCGTTCCAGCCCAGTTGCAGCAACGCAAGTTCCGGGTAGAACGTGTGGCGACGCATGAACTCGGTGTCCACCCCGATGGCCGCATGGTTGGGCACGGTGGCCAGCCACGCTTGCAAAGCCTCGGGCTGGTCGAGCCATTCGGCGGCGGCGATTGCGGGCAGCGACATTTGAATTCCTTGACGGGATGACCGGCGCGGATTGCCCTGCCGGTGGTTTATGCCTATCGTGAACCAAGTACGATAACAGGCCGCACCAGGGACGCCCATTCATGCCTCGCAATGCCACCTTGCGCCATCAACGTTTTCTCGGTGGGGCATTGGGCGTGATCGTCTTGGGGTTTGCGCTGACCTATCATTTCTTTCCGGAACTGTTCAATGCGGCGCCGGCGCAGGCACCGCACCGCGCCATGGCGTTGGGCGGAGTGACGCCCGAGGGCAGTTTGCCGCCGCAGCGCGTGGCAGCCATCAACGAGCTCAATGCCGGGCCGCCACTGACCCTGGCGCCGACTGCGGTCATCGTGGCGCACAACAAGGAAAATGCGAGCCTGCCGGAGCAGAAGACCGCCGAGACGGCGGCGGTGAAGGCCCTGCTGGAGCGAGCCTACAAGGCCCTGCACGCCGGTCAACTCGCGGGCAACCCGGACAGCGCCGCGGCTCTGTTCATGCAGGCGTTGAAGGAAAAACCGGACAGTCGGCGCGCCGTGCAAGGCTTGTTCGACGTCCGTGCGCGGCTGGTGGCAGAGATTGACCAGGATATCGCGGTGGGCGATGTCGACGCGGCTGAAGACTTGCTGGACGCCTTGCGCACGTTGCCGAACGCGGAGCAGGAAGTTGCACACCTGGAGACGAGTCTGACGACGCTGGCTACGGTGCGCCCGATGCTGACCAAGGCGGCGGCCCTGCTCCAGCAGGGCCACGCGGATCAGCCGGCCGGCGCCAGTGCGCTGGACCTGTATCGCCAGGTGCAGCAGCTCGACCCGCAAAATGCGGTGGCCGAGCAGGGCATCTTCCAGGTGCAGCGCGCCGTGCTCGATCGGGCGCTGGCGGCCGTGGCGCAAAACGACTTCGCAGGCGCAGAAGGTCAGTTGGCGCAAGCGCAGGCCGTGCGCCCGGGCTCGCAACAAATGCACGACGTGCAACAGCGCATCGAAACCATGCATCAGCAGCGCGCCAGCAGCGTGTTGGCCCAGGCTCGCCTGGCGCTGGATGCCGGGAACCTTGAACTGGCGACGAAACTTGCCGCGCAGGCGCGCACGGTGGATCCCGAGCTGGCGGCGCTGGCCGAAGTGGACGAGCAGTTGACCAATGCACGCCTGTATGAGAGCCACAAGCCCGGCCAGGTGTTCACCGACCGCTATGTCGACCTGCCAGGCAAGTCGCCGGCGATGGTGGTTATCCCGACCGGCAACTTCCTGATGGGCGCGGCGGCGAACAACAAGGATCGTACCGATGCCCAGCTGCCGCAGCATCGGGTGGTTCTGGCAAAGGGCTTCGCGATGACGCGTACCGAGATCAGCGTGGGCGAGTTTCGCGAATTCGTGCGCACCAGCGGCTATGTGCCCGATTCGGTCAAGCTCGGCGGCGCGAGTGTGTATGACGAACGCAGCGGCGCTTTGCGCGAAGATGCGACGGCCAGTTGGCAGGATGACTATGCCGGTCGCAAGGCCGCTGATGATCTGCCGGTAGTGAACATTTCCTGGAACGATGCCGCTGCCTATGCGGCGTGGTTGAGCCAACGCACCGGCAAGTCCTACCGACTGCCCAGCGAAGCCGAGTTTGAATACGCGCTGCGCGGTGGCACCACCACGCGCTACTGGTGGGGAGACGGTACGCCCGAGCACAAGGTGGAGAACCTGACCGGTTCCGGCGACCGCTCACGCAGCGGCCGTCGCTGGAGCAACTCATTCCAAGGCTACCGCGACGGCTACTGGGGACCGGCGCCCGTGATGAGCTTCGCGGCCAATCCGTTCGGGCTGTACGACATGGACGGCAACGTCTCCGAATGGGTTGCCGACTGCTGGCATGACAACTACATTCGAGCCCCCGATGATGGCAGTGCGTGGATCAACCCCGGCTGCAGCGTCCGTGTGCTGCGCGGTGGTTCGTGGGGTAGCGCACCGGCTCAGGTGATCTCGGCTTATCGCCAGGGCGCCAACAGCGAAGTGCGTAGCGGGCGCGTCGGCTTCCGCGTGGTGCGGGAGCTGTAGGCGCAAACAAGGAACCCACGCCACACGACGCGCAGCGCAACCCAAGCGGTGGTGTTGCCGAACCCGTGTCGACGT
>JBDTKM010000178.1:0-6703 GCA_039935315.1 Rhodanobacter sp.
CGTGACGCAGGCGGACGCGGCGCGATGAGAGCGCTCGGCGTCGCCAGCATGCTGCTGGCGAGCATCCTGCTGGTCGCCTGCAGCGGCAACCGCAGCCGGCCCGCGCACGGCAGCACCGGTCAGCGTAGTGTCCGCGCCGCCACCGTGCCCGTCGTCGTCGACGGTGGTGTCAGGGACGACCTCAGCCGACCGCAGTCCAGCCGTTATCGCGACGGCCGTGACAGCGTGCCGCCGCTGATCGATGTCAGCAAGCTGCCCGAACCGGTGCCGAAGGTGGAGCCGCTTTCGCGCTACGGCAACAATTCGCCCTACACCGTGAGCGGGCAGACCTACCGCGTGCTGCCGACGGCGCGCGGCTACGACCAGCGCGGCATCGCCTCGTTCTATGGCAGCAAGTTCCATGGCTACAAGACTTCCAACCTTGACACCTACGACATGTACGCGTTCAGCGCGGCCAGCACCACGCTGCCGCTGCCCAGTTACGCACGCGTGACCAATCTGCAGAACGGCAAGAGCGTGATCGTGCGGGTCAACGACCGCGGCCCATTTCACGACGACCGGTTGATCGATTTGTCTTACGCTGCCGCGGTCAAGATCGGTATCTGGCCCAAGGGCACCGGTCTGGTCGAGGTGCGCGGTATCGATCCGGCTCATCCCGCCAACGAGCTGCCCGTGAAGGAACTGCCGACGCCGCTCGCGGTCACAAGCGGGCATCCGCAGATCTACCTGCAAGTGGGCGCGTTTGCCGATGTGGCCAATGCGGGTCGGCTGGCGCAGCGCTTGCGCGAAGCCCGGCTCGGCACGGTGGAGGTAGTCGACAGTGTGGTCAATGGGCACCACCTGCATCGTGTGCGGATCGGTCCGCTGGCCAGCGTGGAGCTGGCCGACCAAGTCAGCCACCGGATCGAAAACATGGGCCTGCCGCACCCTCAGGTCGCAGTAGACTAGCCAGGTTTTGCGCGTCCTTCTTTGTCACCTGGCGCTCACAACGCCGATCTTCAGAAACCGGATTTGATAACACGATGAATTTCCTTCGACGTACCCTTCTGCCGCTTGCCGCCGCGGTTGTCATGCTTGCCGGAGTGGCGGTCGCCCAAACCGCGCCGCCGCATCCCTCGCCGGTGCCACGCCCGGTGATGCCGGCGGCGCCGATACCGCCGCCACCGGATGTCGATGGCGCGAGCTGGGTGTTGATGGATTACGCCACCGGCCAGATCCTTGCCTCGAAAGATCCTGATGCGCGCCGCGCACCCGCCTCGCTGACCAAGGTGATGACCGATTACGTGGTGTCCGCCGAGATTGGCAACGGCCGCGTTCACCCCACAGACATGGTGACCATCAGCGAGCATGCCTGGCGCGGCGGTGGCGCGGGCACGGATGGCTCGACCAGTTTCCTCAAGCTGGGCAGCCAGGTGCAACTGGAAGACCTGCTCAAGGGCATGATCGTGCAGTCCGGCAACGACGCGGCGATCGCACTGGCTGAACACACGGCCGGCTCGGAGGATACGTTCGCCAACCTGATGAACGCGTACGCCAAGCAATTGGGCATGACCAACACGCACTTCTCCAATGCCTCGGGTTATCCGGTGGCCAACCACTACAGCACGGCGCGTGATATCGCGCTGGTGTCGCGTGCGTTGATCCACAATTTTCCTGCGGACTACGCCATCTCGGCGATCAAGGAATACGAGTGGACCGGGATCAAGCAGCAGAACCGCAACGAGCTGCTGTGGCGCGATCCGGCGGTGGACGGCATCAAGACCGGGCATACCGCCGATGCGGGTTACTGCCTGGATGCCTCGGCCAAGCACGGCGACCAGCGCATGATTGCCGTGGTGATGGGCGCCAGCTCGAACAAGGCGCGCGCCGATTCCGCCATCGCCCTGCTCAACTACGGCTTCCGCTTCTACGAGACGCACAAGTTGTATGACGCGAGCAAGCCCCTGGCGACCCCGCGACTGTGGAAGGGCGAAGCAAACAAGCTGCCGATCGGTGTGGCAAGCGACGTTCTGGTCACGGTCAAGACCGGGCAGTACGACAAGCTGAAGGCCACCATGGACATTCCTTCCATTCTGATCGCCCCGTTCAAGAAGGGGCAGCAGGTCGGCACACTGCGGGTCACCCTGGATGGCCAGCCGGTGCAGACGATACCGCTGGTGGCGCTGGACGACGCGCCCCAGGGCGGCTTCTTCTCCCGCCTGTGGGACAGCATGTTGCTGTGGTTCCACCACGACAAGGGCAATACCGAACAGGTTGCCGCCCTCAAGTGATGCCGCCAATCGACTTCGACCACGCCAAGCGCGAGGGCAAGGGCTTCCAGTTTCCCGGTGAGTTCGAGATCACCGCAGTGGGCCATGCCAGCGCCGACCTGCCGCACGAGGTACCGCGCCTGCTCGAGGGCGCGGGCCTGCAGGTGCTGCACGAAAGCGTGCGGCACCGGCACTCCGGTGGTGGCAATTTCGTCTCGGTCACGGTGAGCTTCCGCTGCGAGGACCGCGCGCAATACGAGGCGGCGCACCAGGCGCTGCGCGAGAGCCCCGATATTCGCTATACGCTTTGAGATGTGTCGTGATTCGGGCTGCGGGATTCGGGATTCGCCAAAGCGAGACCTGCACTCAACCGCAAATTTCCGGCGAGTAATTCAGCGAGCGCCGCAAGGCAACAGTGACGTGAACCACGAGTCCCGAATCCTCCATCCCCCCTCTCTGCCGTTGAAAGTCCGTCGCCTCGGCCGCCAACCCTACGTGGCGACCTGGAAGGCGATGAGCGCGTTCACCGACAACCGTACCGCCGACACGCCGGATGAACTGTGGCTGCTGCAACACGATCCGGTGTTTACCCTGGGCCAGGCGGGCAAGCTGGAGCATGTGCTGACGCCGGGCGAGATCCCGGTGGTGCCGGTCGATCGTGGGGGGCAGGTGACCTATCACGGGCCGGGCCAGATTGTGGGCTACCCGTTGATCGACCTGCGCCGCGCCGAGGTGGGCGTGCGCGAGTTGGTGCGCCGCATCGAGCAATCGCTGATCGACACGCTGGCGCACTGGAATGTGAGCGCGCTTCGGCGCGACGGTGCGCCCGGCGTGTATGTGGGCGAGGCCAAGATCGCCGCGCTGGGTCTGCGCGTGCGCCGCGGCTGCAGTTTCCACGGTCTGGCCTTCAATGTGGCCATGGACCTGGAGCCGTTTCAACGCATCAACCCTTGCGGTTACAAGGGTTTGGCGGTCACGCAGCTGCTAGACTTGGCGGGTCCGACGCGGTTGGCGGATGTCGAGGATGTGCTGATCGGCGAATTCTGCCGGCAGTTTGGTTTCGACGCCGAGCCGGCCGCCTCCCTGATTCCTGAACTCCCCGCCCGCGCGGCGGTCTGAGCTGTCTACATGAGTGAACCAAGCACCGCCGCCTCCAGGGCCATCCCGATCCGGGTCATGGCCGGATCGCCGGCTGCCGAAAAGCAGCTCGGCAACGACAAGATCGCGCTGAACCGCGCCGGTTTCGATAGCGCTGTGCCGACCTTGCGCAAACCGAGCTGGATCCGTGTGCGGCTGCCGCCAGGGAATGCGGTGCAGCAGCTGAAGGCGCGGCTGCGCGAAAACTCGCTGGTCACCGTGTGCGAGGAAGCCTCCTGTCCGAATATCCACGAGTGCTTCAGTCACGGCACGGCGACCTTCATGATCCTGGGCGAGGTATGCACCCGGCGCTGTTCGTTCTGTGATGTGGCGCATGGCCGGCCACAGCCGCCGGACGACATGGAGCCGGCGCGGCTGGCGCAAACGATTGCCGACATGCGCCTGAAAGACGTGGTGATCACCTCGGTCGATCGCGACGACCTGCGTGACGGCGGCGCGGCCCACTTCGCCAGTTGCATCCGGGCGGTGCGACATGCCAGTGCGCATATCCGGATCGAGATCCTCACCCCGGATTTTCGCGGCAAGGGCCGCATGGAACGCGCGCTGGACGTGCTCAAGGCGTTCCCGCCGGACGTGTTCAACCACAACCTGGAAACCGTGCCGCAGCTGTATCGCGAGGTACGTCCTGGCGCCGACTACCAATGGTCGCTGGACCTGCTCAAGCGCTTCAAGGCACAGCATCCGGACGTGCCGACCAAGTCCGGCATCATGCTTGGCCTCGGCGAGACGCAGGAGCAGGTGCTGGAGACGTTGCGCGATTTACGCGCCCATGACGTCGAGATGATCACCATCGGCCAGTATCTGCAGCCCACGCCGCACCATCACCCGGTGCTGCGCTACTGGACTCCCGAAGAATTTGACGCGCTGCGGGTGGCCGGGGAGGCGATGGGTTTCCATCACGTCGCCTCTGGTCCGCTGGTGCGATCGTCCTATCATGCCGACCTGCAGGCCCATGCAGCCGGCGTCACCGAGTCAGTCTGAGAACATCCATGAAATTTCGTCCCGCGCTGGTCCTGTTGTTTGCCCTTTCCGTCAGCTGCGCATTTGCGCAGTCGGCAGCCGACCTTGGCGCGGGCCCCAAACCGCGCAAGGCAGCCACCTGGCCGTTGCAACCGACGGCGGAGGAAGCGCAGGCCGCGCAGCTGTCGGCACGCTTCCTGACCCGCTTCCACTACGACGCACAGCCGCTCGACGACGCGATGTCGGCGCGCATCTACACGGCTTGGTTCAAGCAGCTCGATGGCGACAAGGTGTTCTTCACCCAGCAGGACATGGACAAGTTCGCGCCGCTGAAAACCAAGCTGGACGATGCGATCTGGAACAGCGACCTGTCCGCGCCGTTTTCCATCTTCAATCTCTATGTGCAGCGCGCCGTGCAGCGCATGACTTATGCGCGCGGGTTGCTCAAGAACGGTTTCGACCTGACCCGCGACGAAAGCTATGACGTCGATCGCAAGCATGTCTCGTGGCCGAAGGATGATGCCGCCGCCGAGGACCTGTGGCGCAAGCGCACCAAGAACGACTGGTTGCGCCTGAAGCTGGCCGGCAAGGACGATGCTGAGATCCGCAAGACGCTGGACAAGCGCTACAGCGGCTACATCGACCGGATCAAGCAGCTCAACAGCGCCGATGCGTTCCAGAGTTTCATGAACGCGTATGCCGAATCCACCGACCCGCACACCGATTACCTGGGGCCGGAGGCGGCCGCGAACTTCGATATCGCCATGAGCCTGTCGCTGCAGGGCATTGGCGCCCAGCTGCAGTCGCGCGACGACTACACCATGATCGTCAAGCTGATTCCCGGCGGCCCGGCGATGAAGTCGCACAAGTTCAAGCCCGGCGACCGCATCGTGGCCGTGGGCCAGGGCGACCAGGGTGCGATGGTCGACGTGGTCGGCTGGCGCATCGATGACGTGACCGCGTTGATCCGCGGCAAGAAGGGGACCGTGGTGCGGCTGGAAACGCTGCCGGCCGATGCGGGCCCGGATGGCAAGCACGAACTGGTCACCCTGGTGCGCGACAAGATCAATCTCGAGGACGCCGCGGCGAGCAAGAAAGTCATCGACATCAAGGAAGGCGATGTCACGCGCAAGATCGGCGTGATCGATCTGCCTTCGTTCTACTCCGACTTCGGCGCGCGCAGTGCCGGCGACAAGGACTACCGCAGCACCACCCGCGATGTCGCCAAGCTGATCGGCGAACTGAAGCAGGAAGGCGTGCAGGGCATCGTGGTGGACCTGCGCAACAACGGCGGCGGTTCGCTGGCCGAGGCTGATTCCATGACCGGCCTGTTCATCGACAAGGGTCCGGTGGTGCAGGTGCGTGGTTCGAACGGCGACGTCCAGGTGCAGGGCGACGATGATCCGGGCATGGCCTGGAGTGGCCCGCTCGCGGTGATGGTCAATCGTGGTACGGCTTCCGCGTCGGAGATCTTCTCCGCGGCGATCCAGGATTATCACCGTGGCCTGATCATCGGCGAGCCCACCTTCGGCAAGGGCACCGTGCAGACCCTGGTTGATCTGGATCGCTTCAACCAGAGTGACAGCGAGAAGCCCAAGCTCGGCGAGCTGAAGATGACCATCCAGGAGTTCTTCCGGATCAATGGCGGTTCCACCCAGTTGAAGGGGGTGACGCCGGACATCGCATACCCGAAGAACGGCGACGAGAAGGATTTTGGTGAATCGACCTACGACAACGCGCTGCCGTGGACGCAAATTGCGCCGGCCACTTACAAGCCGGTGGCTGATCTGGGCGCCTACCTGCCGCAACTGGAGAAACTGCATACCGATCGCGTGGCGCAGTCGGCGGCGTGGAAGCTGATGCTGGACGAACTGGCGCAGTACAAGAAGGTTCGCGACATGACGTCGATCTCGCTCAATCTGGCGACGCGGGAAACCGAGCGCAAGCAGCAGGAGAAGATCCAGGCTGACTTCCGCGCCAGGCACGTGGCCATTGACGGCAGCGATGCGGCACAGATCGATGCCGACAGCAGCCTTGATGATGGCCTGAACGCGAACGAGCGCAGTCTGAAGAGCGAGCTGAAGGAAGAGAAGGACGCCAAGAAGGCCAAGGACGTTGAACTGAACGAAACCTCGCACATCCTGTTCGACGCGATCGGCATGATCAAGGCCGACCCCAAGCTGGCCAGCGAAGTGCTGCCCTACGGTGGCAAGTTCAGCACGGTGGCCAGCGCGGACGTGCCGGCTCAGGCCAAGCCGACGCGAGCCGAACCTGCTGCCGCGCATTGATTCGGGTTGACCTCACGGGCTGTTGAAAGCCGCTTGGCAGGAAAGCGG
>JBDTKM010000179.1:0-4572 GCA_039935315.1 Rhodanobacter sp.
CGCCGGTCAGCCGCGCGCCGGTCGTTGGTTTGCTCCAGGTTTCGTTCGCTCAGGCGAAGCTCCATGGCACGGTGTCGCGCCCGGCGGCACGCCTCACGACCGATGTGTCCGCGAAATGAGAACTGAAATAAAGGGCGTGTTTGTCGGCGACATAGTCCAGTGCCCAAGCGCGCGAACGACGCGATAACGCTGGATCGCCACAGAAACACGAATTCCATTCCGGATGGGCCAGCTGGATCGGGTGATGCATGAGATCGCCACCGAACAACGCGGTTTCGCCGGCAGACGACAGCCCGATCGACATGTGGCCTGCGCTGTGCCCGGGAGTCGGATGAAAGGTGAAGTGCTCGTCGTAGCGACCGCCTTCTATTTTGATCCTGTCGGCCTGGCCGGCCTGGATCAAAGGCCGCACGCTATCTTCAAACACCATCCGTCGCGATGCGCCGGCCGGTGTGCCGTAGAAATCCTCCTCCGCCTGAGCGTAGACGTAGCGCGCGTTCGGGAACGTCGGCACCCACCCATCATTCTTCATGACGGTGTTCCAACCGACGTGGTCGACATGCAAGTGGGTCAGCAGCACGAGATCGACGTCGCCAGGGCTGACCCCGGCATGGGCCAGCCGCCCGAGGTAATTCGTGTTGAGCTGATGGAAGAGCGTGTTGAAAGGCCGCTGCTTGCCGTTGCCGATACCCGTATCGACCAGCACGGTCTTGCCGCCGACACGAACCAGCCAGCTATGTACGCTCATCATCAGCCGCTCGCCGTCGTCGCCGAGGTGCTCCGGAATCATGTCGCGGGTTTCGTCCTGAACCAGGTCGCGCGTCCAATCCGGAAAAACCTGTCGACCGCTGAGCGTATCAAGCAGGCAGTCGGTGACGCGGGTGATCGTCGCGTCGCCGACGGTATACACTTTTGACTCAGTCCTCAGTTCCACGCCGCTTCTCCAACAAGGTGCCTCGAAGAAATGATGGTCCGCACGGAGACCGGACAAAAAATGCTCATTTCCAATGCGAGGTATCGAGTCCATGGATATCAGGCGCGCCGACTTGCCGTTGCTGATTTCCCTCGATGCCCTGCTCGAAGACCTGAACGTGACGCGGGCTGCGAAGCGCCTCAACATCAGTCAATCGACTCTTTCCGGACAACTGGCGCGACTGCGGGATCTGTTCGCCAATCCCTTGTTGATGCCGGCAGAAAATGGCCGGGGCATGGTGGCAACCGAATACGCGTCGGCCTTGCAGCCGAGACTGCATCGGGCCCTGCTCGAACTGCATGGCGCGGTAGCGGCAGGCGCCCACTTCGACCCGGCGACGAGTCAGCGGACCTTCGTCGTGGCAATCAACGACAACGCGTTCTCGATTGTCGGATTGCCCGTGGCGCAGATCATCCTGAACCAGTGTGGCAGTGGCTTGCGCGCCAGTTATGTGGCGCCCGACATGGCGGTCCTCAGCGGCCGCATGGAACGGGGAGAAGTAGACCTGTATGTGGGCGCGGCAAGAACCCTGCCCAAAACGTTGAAACAGCGACCGCTGGTTACCGATGCGTTCCGCATGGCCCAACGCAAGGGACACCCCCGCGGCACCGCTCCGCTGGACCTGGCTGTTTACTGCAGTCTGCGACACGTGCTGGTTTCACCCGACGGCGGGTTTGCAAGTCCCATCGACGAACGCCTGGCGGAGCTCGGCGTTGAACGCCGTGTTGTTCTCACCGTGCCGGGCTACAACCAGGTCGCCTTGTTGCTGACCGTCGCCGACGGCGTGGCCACCTTGCCCAGCCGATTGCTGAAGCGCTACGCCGATCAGCTTGATGTCTTCGACCTGCCCTTCGAGTATCCCCATTTCGTCCTGTCGATGGCGTGGCATCCGCGCGCGCAGGACGATCCCGCGCATCGATGGCTTCGAGAACAGTTCATGGCTGCCGTCGAATAGAAGAAGCTCGCGGTCGCCAACCGATGGCAACCTGAACATGCTCTGCCCTGCAGGCCAGCTTTTTACAGCCTTCTCAGCACCATTCGCTGGATCGCGATGGCCGTCCGCTCCTGGCCGAATCCAGGCTTTCGCGAACGGCAAGTTGGCAACAGCAGTCATGCACAGGACCTTGATCACGGTCGACCGGAACGGGTGACCACTCCTCCGGGAAAAGCAGGCTTGGACACCCGCTTGATCTCAAGCTGCGCGCAGCGGCGCTTACGGCGACAAGTACAAGTGGCCGATCGTCACAGCCAATGGGTACGGCCTGCCATGGTTGCGATTGCTGAGGATGACTACGGTGACATGCTGTCCGGGCCAGCGCACGATCACGTTGCGAAAGCCCATGCTCTCACCGGAATGCCACAGGCTGTCGCCGCCGATGCGCCAGCCGAAACCGTAGCTGAAGTCGGGATCGTCAGTGGGCTCGTGGGCGGTGAAGGCCAGCTGTCGCGACGCGTCACTGAGCAGACGGTGGTCATACAGTGCGGCATCCCACTTGGCCATGTCATCGATGGACGTGTAGACGCCGCCGTCGCCGCGCGTGGCGCTGGTGGTGTCCTGGTCGGTCAGCTTCCACGTGCCAGCGATATGACTGTAACCGTAGGCGCGATGGGTCACCTGCGGGCCGCGCTGATGCTCGTACATCAGGGTGTGGTCCATGCCCAGTGGCTTGAAGATGCGCGTTTGCATGAAGGCGGCCAGATCCATGCCTGAGGCACGCTCGACAATCAGGCCGAGCAACACGTAACCACCGTTGTTGTAGCGGTGGGCACTGCCCGGTGTGAAGTAGAGTCGATGTTGGGAGGCGATCATGCGCAAGACGTCGGCATCATCGATCTGACCCTTGGTATCAGCCGGAATCAGGTTCTCGTAATCGAGCAGGCCACTGCTGTGGTCGAGCAGGTTCTCGATCGTGATCGCGGCGTCGCTGGCCGGCAATTCCGGCAGCCACTTGCGTACCGGATCGGTCAGCTGCAGCTTGCCATCCTGGTTCAGCAGCAGGATCGACGCGGCAGTGAATTGTTTGGTCACCGACGCGAGCCGGTAGTTGGTGGCCGCAGTGGTCTTGCGGTGTTTTTCCAGATTGGCGTAGCCGTAGCCGCGTCGGATCACGGCGTTGCCGTCCTTGATGACCAGCAGCGACGCGCCGGGCGCCGCGCCGGCGTAGCGGCTCATCAGCGCGTTGACGACAACCTCGCGTTGCGCAGCGGTCAACGGTTCGATGGCCTGCGCACTCGTGCTCGCGATAGCCATGACCAAGGCGAATCCCGCCAGCGCGCGTATCCGGACAAGTGATCGCGTGCCGTGCGGACTCATGGGCAATTGCCCGCACGCGTGAGGGCCAGGTCTCTGAAATCGGAGCTCCCGTCACCGTCGGGATCAACCAGCAACAGATGCAGCGTGTCGCCATCCTGAGCGGGAAAGACCAACCAGGCATCATCGGAATCATCGTGCGCCCATTGCACCAGGTAACGCTTGCCCACGCGCATGACCTGCCCGGTCAGCAACGGTGACATCTGCGACGCGAAGCGCACCGCGTCACCTCGCGAACAAATCGTCACTTTGCCGAACCACGGGTCCTGCCACACGCCAAGCTTTGCCTTCAGCTCCGCCGCCGTCGCCGGCTCGCGTGCAGAAGTATCGGGTGCGGGCGCTTTGCTCCGAGTTTCGCCGCGCGCCACCTCGTCGGCATAGCTGGCCACCGACCGGTCATCGCCCGGCGCGGTGAAGTGCTTCAGCAAAACCTCGTCGAGTACGGTCAGCGCATCATCCGCACTGCCGTTGATCAAGACCACAAAACCGCTTTTCCGGCGGGGTAGCAGCATGATCGCCGCACGCATGCCTTCCAGCACGCCGGTATGCCATACCACCGTCTCGCCGTCAGCGTCGGAGAGAAACCAGCCGTGGGCGTTGGCGACAAATTGCGTGTCGTTCCATGCGCGCCGCTGTTTCGACACGGGTACCGGGGTATACGGCATCCACTCCTTCCGGCGCTGCGCGGGAGTCAACCAGTCCAGTTGCTGCGGGGTCGGTGCCAGCCAGTTCTTCGCCCAGATCATCATGTCGTTCAAACTGCAGCTTGCGCCACCGGCGGCGTCCATGGTGGTCGCCTGGCGAATGGACCCGCCAGCGGGGATCGCAACGTAGCGACCGTGGCGAAATACGTGGGGACGCGCGATGTTGCCGACCTTGTCGCGGTCCCACGTTCCGATCTGGCAACGACTCATAGCCAGCGGCTCGAACACATTGCGGCGCACGAGCTCGGCATACGAAGCGTTCCCGACCGCCGCCGCGACCTGGCCGGCTACCACGAACAAGACGTTGTCGTAAGAGTAACCGGCGCGAAAACTGTAAACCGGCTTCAGATAACGCACACCCTTGACCACATCCTGCGGCGTGAAGTGGCTCGGATGTGGCCACAGCATCAGGTCACCGGAAAATTCGTGCAGGCCGCTGTGGTGGGACACCAGGTCACCCACCTGCATGTGCTTTGTTACCCACGGATCGCTCATGCCGAACGACGGCAGGTACTGGGTGACCGGGTCGTCCCAGCGCATCTTGCCTTGCTGGGCCAGACGCGCGAGCAGCGACACGGTCATGG
>JBDTKM010000180.1:0-7270 GCA_039935315.1 Rhodanobacter sp.
CTGAAAGCGGCCATATCAATCCCGGTCACCGTCAGCGAGGTCGCAAGGCGCTGTCCTGTGCTCGCGCCTGGCGACCAATCCAGCTGACCGATGCGCAGCTGGCCATGCAGCACGGGTACGTCCAGCGACTGCTGCAAACTCAGCACGCCATCGTGGCTTAGCCATCGCGATTGCGCCGCGCCGCCTTCCACCCGGTAGAACTTCAGACTGCGCCAGGCCAGGCTGGTGGCTGGCCGATCACCCTTCGCTGCCCAGTCCAACCCGCCGCGGAGGCCGCCAACCGCCAGACGACCATCCGCATCGGCCAGATCGAGGCCAGCGGTGCTGAAGCTGAAACTGCGCGGTACATCGCCGTGCAAATCGAGACTGGCGCTGAGATCCCCCGCGATCTTGAGGCCATGCAAGCCCAGCGTGTCGAGCCATGCTTGACCGTATCGGGTATAGGCCGCCGGAAAGCTGGCGTGCAGCTGATCCAGTCGCAGCGTCTTCAGTGCACCGCTGGCGTCGAACGTCAGCGCGCCCTCGAGCTGCAGCGCGTCGGCATCATTGATCCGCAGGCGCTCCAGCTCGACCGCACCGGCATGGGCGACGGCTTGCAGACTCAGTTGCACCGGGTGATCGGGCAGTTTGGCGTAGATCGGGCCCAACAGCAGCTCTCCACCACGCAGGCTGGAGTCCAGGTTGATCCGCGCCGGCCCGTCGCTGGAATCGAGGCTAAATCGACCGCTGCCGCTGACATTCTGGCCGGCAAGGGTGCCGCCAGGGGTATCGAAACCCACGCCGTTGAGCGTGAACCGACCGGACGAACGCAACCCCGGGTCGCTCATGTCCAGCGCCAGCTCCGCATCCAGTCGACCTGAAGTGGTGCGGCCCGACCAGACCGTGCCCAGCAGGCCCTGCAACCAATCCGCCGGCACGTTGACCAGACGGATCTGGGCATGGCTGGGCTGATCCAGCGGCAGCCATCCATTGACGGTGCCGTTGCCCTGGACCACGTCAATCAGCAAGGTGTTGGTGGCCGGGCTCAGCTGCACCTTGACCCGCGCGTTGCTGAGCAGACCGCCGGGCGCGCGCGCCAACTTCAGGTTGCCCTCCAGGATCCAGCTGAGCTGGTCGTTGCGGCGCAGGCTGCCCGCAAGGTCCAACGGCAGGCTGCGCCAGCCCATCGATGGAACATCGGCGCGTTCAGCCTGCAATTGCACCGTGATGGCGCCTGCCCGATCCTCGCCCAGCCTGAGCGTTACGCTGCGCAGATGCAGGCCTGGCAGGCTGATCGACTGCGCCGACAACACCACATCCGCGCGCGCGGGCACGCACCCGATGAAGCCCAGCAGCAGTCCCCAGCAAAGCAACCGGCGGGTTGACGAATGGCTTGAAGTTGAGCGCATGTCAGGCCATTCTGCCAAATCCAGATGAACGACAAGGATTTCATCTTGAGCGAGTGCCCGGAAACCACCCGTGCGACCTCATCCGGACCGCACCGTCCGCGTGTCCTGGTCGCTGACGATGATGCTGCCAGTCGCCGTTTTCTGGGCGACGGCCTGCAGTCACTGGGCGCTGCCGTGGATACCCTTGTCGACGGCAAAACTGCGCTGGAGCGGGCTCGCACCGAAACTTTCGATCTGTTGTTGCTCGATTGCCGCATGCCGGCTGGCGGGGCGCTGTACATCCTGACGCAACTGCGTGGCGACGTGCAGGCCCGCTCGGCACAAACTGTGGCCGTGGCCACCAGCGCCGAACTGACCGGGGCCAACCGCCGCCGCCTGCTCGCGGCTGGCTTCGGCGGCGTGCTGCTGAAGCCCTGCACACTGGCCGACCTGCGACACGTTCTGAGTCTGGTTCAGACCGGGCATCGGGCGTGCGTACTGGACGACGACGCCGCGCTCTACAGCAGCGGCGACGCGGCCACCATGCGTGCACTGCGCGGGTTGCTGCAGGACGAACTGGTCTTGCTGCAGCGCGAACTGAATGAGCTGAGCGAGGATCCGGTCGTCTTCGCTGAGCGCCTGCACCGGCTGCGTTCGTCCTGCGGATTTTGCGGTGTCACGGCGCTGGCAGAGCAGACCGTAGCCATGCAACAGGAGCTGGCGCGAGGCGGTCTCACCGTGGCGGCGCTGGCGAGCTTCCGCCAGGCGATCCACGCGACGTTGCAGGCGTTGCACGGTTAGGAGCCTATCCTATCGCGGCGTCCGGATACCGCCATCCCCAGCACCCGCCATGCACGCAGCTCGCCGCCACCCAGATGAAAACGGATCACCTCGCGCATCAGGTCGCGCAGCGCTTTCAGACCACGCGGGTCCGGCATCCGGTCTTGCCCCAGCGCCAGCAGGTCACTGCCGCGCAGGGCGTGCTGGCTGTCGGCAGCACAGCGCACGGCGCCCTGCTCGACCTGGTAGTGGTACCACGCCTGCGGCTCGATGGCTTCGCCCGAATCCGCCTCGTGCAGCAGTTGCAAGCCGTAGCCGGTGATCTCCAGCAGGTCCCGCTCAAAACGGCGCAGGCTCCAACCCAGCGACTCGCCCGCAGCCAGGCGAACCAAGGTGACGGCGTAGCCGTCGAACAACAGCGGCAATGGATCCTGCCTGGCGGTCAGACGCACCACCAGCTCGTTGAGATAGAGGCCGGACAAGGCAACATCCCCGGTCAACCGCTGCGGCGCACCAACCGTCTCGACCGCTGTCAACGTGGCCATCTCGCCGCGCAGCAGCAACCCCAGCGCCAGTGGTTGGAACGGTTCAAGCTGGGCCCGCCGCAACCGCGAGCGCTCGCCACGCACGCCACGCGCCACCACGCCAAGCCGGCCATATTCCCGGGTCAGGCACTCCAGCAACAGCGAGGTCTCGCGGTAAGCGCGTGCGTGCAGGACGTAGGCGGGTTGCTGTTCGAGGCGCATGGGTGGGGAGCCGGGAATCGGGAATAGAGAGTCGGAAATCGGAAAAGAAGGAACCTGCTCCGACGACTCCCGATGCCCGATTTCCCCGTCAGTCGGTATACCCGAACTTCTTCAACATATTCTCATCGTCGACCCAGCCCTGGCGCACCTTGACCCACAGCTTCAGAAACACCTTGCGTTCAAACATGCGCTCCATCCGGCGACGGGCGCTGGAGCCGATCTCCTTGAGCTGGGCCCCGCCCTGGCCGATCACGATAGCCTTCTGCCCGTCGCGTTCGACCCAGATGATCGCGTGAATCTCCGCAATCCCGTCCGGGCGATCACTGAACTGCTCGATCTCCACCGTGGTGGCGTACGGCAGTTCCTGGTCGAGCCGCAGCATCAACTGCTCGCGCACCATCTCGGCAGCGAGGAACCGCTCGCTGCGATCGGTGACCTCGTCCTCGCCATACAGCGGTGGCTGCACGGGCAGGCGCTGCAGGATGGCCTGCTCAAGCGCCTGCAGGCCCTGCTCTTTCAACGCGCTGACGTAGTGGATCTCGTCGTAGTGGTGATGCTGGGTGAGCTCGTCCACGAACGGCAACATCACGGTCTTGTCCTTGTTGAGGTCGACTTTGTTGATCACCAGCAAGCGCGGCGCGGACTGCTCGATCAGCGCCGCATACAGCGCCTCGTCCTCGTCGGTGAAGCGGCCGGCCTCGATCAACTGCACCACCAGGTCCACATTGCTGATCGCCGAACGTGCAGCACGATTGAGGCTGCGGTTCATGGCGCGCTTGGCGCCCCGGTGCAGACCGGGCGTGTCCACATACAGGATCTGTCCGGCTTCGCTGGTGTGGATACCCAGGATGCGATGACGGGTGGTTTGCGGTCGCGGGCTGATGATCGACAAGCGGAAACCGATCAACGCATTGAGCAAGGTCGACTTGCCCACGTTGGGGCGTCCGGCGAGCGCCACGGTGCCGCAGCGAAAGTTTTCATGGGGCAGGCTGCCGTCGGCGGCATCCGGGGAGTGATTCATGGCATTGGGGGTCGGCAAGTCGGAGGGCAAGTGTAGTGCCCCGGGACTAGGTCGGGTTGCCGGCCCACCGCGGGCGACGCAACCGAACCCCTCAGGAATCGCGCGCGCGTTCCTGCAACTGGTTCAGCAAGCTGTCGGCGGCATCCTGCTCGGCGGCTCGCCGACTCCCGGCGGTCGCCTCGGCGACCATCGGCCGTGGTTCATCGATGTGGCAGGTCACATCGAAGGTTTTCGCGTGGTCCTCACCGTGGCTGGCGACCAGTTCGTAGTGAGGCAGCGGCCAGCCGCCAGATTGCAGATATTCCTGCAGCCGCGTCTTGGCGTCCTTGGAGGATCGTCGCAAAGCGGCGACACGTTCTCCGAACAACTCCCGCACGGTCGCTCGACAGGCCTCGAAACCGGCATCCAGGTAGACGGCCGCGAGCAGCGCCTCGAACGCATCAGCCAGGATCGAGTCGCGCCGGAAGCCTCCGGTTTTCAGTTCGCCCGGACCGAGCTTCAGTTCATCACCAAGTTCAAGCTCGCGTGCCAGCACAGCCAGCGCCTGCCCATTGACCAACTGCGCCCGTAGCCGTGACAGCTCGCCTTCGCTGGCCTTGGGATGCACCTCGTACAGCAACTCGGCAATGATCGCGCCGAGCAACGCATCACCCAGGAACTCCAGTCGTTCGTTGTTCGGCCTGCCGGCACTGCGATGGGTAAAAGCCAGCTGCGCCAGCGCGGGATCACGAAAACGATGACGTAATTTCAATGCCTACTGGCCAACGTTGCCCTGCAACGCCACACTTTTGCTGAAGTGCAGCAGGAAGTCGATGTTGTACATGAACGGGATCTGCTTGTCGTAGACGACTCGCAGCTCGCTGGTGCCACCTGGATCGCGCGTGATCGTGATGTCCGACGGCTTGATGGTGGCATCCTCGACATACTGGAAGTTCATCTTGAACATCAGGTTGCGACGGATACTGTCGAGCGACTTGCCGTTGGTGCCCTCGCTGGCGATCTGGTTCATGGCCTTGACCACGCCCATGTACTCGGAATACGAGGGCAGTATCTTCATCCCCATGTAGGCAAAGAAGCCCACCACAACAATGATGATCAGCATCCCGATCAGGGTGACGCCCGACTGTTTCGATTTCATAGTCCCCTCGCTATGCCGTCAGTGCGGCCTGTCGATCTGTGGATTCCACAGTTGTACCGAATACCGGCCGCCGCCCGTCGATTGGAATCGGACGCGGTCCTTGCGTCTGCGAATTCTCGCACTTCTTGGCCACGACAGGCGGCCGGAGTCTGCAACTGCGTCACGTTTTCACCGCCGCTTGACGCACCAACCAGTGCATCAACGAATGACTGTGCCAATCCGTGAGAAATCCACGCCACCGGTGCCCCAGCCTTTCCAGCTCATCCAGATCAGGAACGCCTTGCCCGCCAGATCCTGCTCCGGCATGCAGCCCCACCAACGGCTGTCCTCGCTGTTCTCGCGGTCATCGCCCATCACCAGGTAGCAGTTCTGCGGCACGACCGAAGGCATGTTCGGGTTGGGTACGGGTGGCGTTGGCATGCGGTCGGGCATGCGTGCGATCAAATGCGTCACGTTGCCCAGGTGCTCTTTCCAGATCGTGGCGCCGTACGCCAGCAGCTCCTCGTCGGCTGGACGCGCGTGATTGCCCACGAACGGACCCACCTCTTCGGCATTGACCGGTTTGCCGTTGATCACGATCTCGCTGTTCTGGATCTGGATGGTGTCACCGGGCAGGCCGATCACCCGCTTGATCCAGTTCTGGCTTGGCACCGGCATGCTGCAATCGGCGTTGCCGCCATGCACCACGGTCCCATCCGCCTGATGACAGGTAAAGCCGGGCCAGCGGAACACCACCACGTCACCGCGCTTGGGCTCGCCAAGATCCAGGATCTTGTTGTTGAACGCGGGCAGGCGCAGGCCATAGGCAAACTTGTTGACGAGGATGAAGTCACCCACGTCCAGCGTAGGCATCATCGAACCGGACGGAATCCGGAACGGTTCGGCCACAAACGAACGCAGCAGCAACACCACCAGCACCACCGGAAACAGCGAACGCGCCCAGTCCACCGGGACCGGGTCGCGATATTCCTCGCCCGCCGCATCCAGGCGCACCTTGCGTTTTTTGTACAGGAACAGTCGATCCAGCCCCCACACCACGCCGAACAGCACGGTAAGAGCAAGCAGAATCGCCGCGAAATCAAATTCCATGTGGAGCTCCTATGGAGCCGGCAATGGGAACTCGAGAATGGGCAATAGCAGGAGCTCGACACTCCGATTCCCGATTCCCGATTCCCGATTCCCGGTCAAAACTATTTATCCACTCTCAACACCGCCAGGAAGGCTTCCTGCGGAATCTCCACCCGGCCGACCTGCTTCATGCGCTTCTTGCCTTCTTTCTGCTTTTCGAGCAATTTCTTCTTGCGGCTGACGTCGCCACCGTAGCATTTGGCCAGCACATTCTTGCGCAATGCTTTCACCGTGGAGCGCGCGATGATTTGCGCACCGATTGCGGCCTGGATTGCCACGTCGAACTGCTGGCGCGGGATCAGCTCCTTCATCCGCTCGACCAGTTCGCGGCCGCGGCGATCGGCATGGCTGCGGTGCGAGATCAGTGACAACGCATCGACCCGCTCGCCGTTGATCAGCACGTCCGTACGCACGAACGGGCCGGCCTGGAAGCGATCGAAATGGTAGTCCACCGACGCATAGCCACGCGACACGGATTTCAAGCGGTCGAAGAAGTCCATCACCACCTCAGCCAGCGGCAGCTCGTAACTGATCTGCACCTGGGTGGCCAAGTACTGGATCGAACGCTGCACACCGCGCTTTTCCTCACACAGCTTGATCACGTTGCCGATGTAATCCGGCGGCGTGAGGATGCTGGCCACGATGATGGGCTCGCGGATTTCCTGCACCAGGCTGGAGTTGGTCGGCAGCTTGGCCGGGTTGTCCAGGTGCATGATGCTGCCGTCGCTCATCAGCACTTCGTAGACCACGGTCGGCGCGGTGCTGATCAGGTTCAGGTTGTACTCGCGTTCCAGCCGCTCCTGCACGATTTCCATGTGCAGCATGCCGAGGAAGCCACAGCGAAAACCGAAACCCATCGCCTCGGAGGATTCCGGTTCGAAGAACAGCGAGGCATCGTTCAGGCGCAGCTTGTCCAGCGCCTCGCGCATCGCCGGGTAATCATCCGAGGACACCGGGAACAGGCCGGCAAACACGCGCGGCTGCATGGTCTGGAAACCCGGCAGCGCCGTGGCGGCCGGCTTGCCGGCCTGAGTCAGGGTGTCGCCCACCGGCGCGCCGTGAACATCCTTGATCGAGGCATTGACCCAAC
>JBDTKM010000181.1:0-8666 GCA_039935315.1 Rhodanobacter sp.
CGCACCGGCAACCTGCTCACCGGCCAGCTGTACGTCTCGCTGGACTTCGTGCCGCATGCCGCGAAAGCAGCGTTCGACCCTAATGCCAAGCCGCTGACCATACCGACCGCGCCGGGCAACTTTGACAAGCTGCAGGAGCAACTGGCAGAGATCGTCGACAAGCTGGACAAAGTGCCCTTCGACAGCATTGGCAAGAACCTGGACCAGAGCCTGGCGGGCCTCAACGCCACCCTGAAGCAGGTCAACGGGCAGACCCTGCCGGCGGTCAAGAACACCTTGCAGGGCGTGCAAAAGACCCTGGGCAACGCGAACCAGGCGCTTTCGGGTGACTCGCCGCTGCAGCGCAACCTGGGCGTCACGCTGGAACAGGTGCAACGGATGGCGCGTTCGCTGCGCGTGCTCTCCGACTATCTGGGCGGTCATCCGGAAGCCCTGCTGCGGGGGCGCCGGGCCGATCCGGCACCCGCCGCAGAAGCGCCGCCGAGCCCACCGAAACAGGGAGACAAGCCATGACTCGACACATCAGGCCGCTGTTTGGCGCCGCGGTCAGCTTGTTGCTGGCCGCATGCGCCTCGGCACCGATGCACTACTACACCCTGCTGCCGCCAGTGGCCGCAATACCGTTGAATTCGGTAGCGCCGATCGCGTTCGAGTTGCTGCCAGTCCGCGTGCCGGCGCAGGTCGACCAGCCGCAGCTGGTCGTGCGCGAGGGTGGTCAGAGCGTGGCTATGCTCGAGGGCCACCGCTGGATCGCTCCGCTGGCCGACGAAGTTCGCGCTGCGCTGGGCGCCGACCTGGTGCGGCAACTCCCGGGCCGCAACCTTACCGGCATGTCCACGGGCGGGCAGTCGCTGCTGCAGGTCAGCGTGGATTTGCGCCGCTTCGACTCACAGCTCGGGAGCTACGCGCTGATCGAAGGGGCATGGAGCGTGCGCCTGCTGCATGGCGCGAAGCCAGCAGTGCTGGCCTGCACCAGCGAGATCAGCGAATCGGTCGGGCCGGGCTACGATGCCCTGGTGCAGGGCCACCAGCGCGCGCTGGCCGAACTGGCCTCTCAAGTGGCCACTGCCGCGCGGTCACTGGCGGCGAATCAGCGCGGCAGCTGCCCCTCTGAATGAGGATGCAGCTTGGCGCCCGGCCCGCGCTGGGCTAGTCTGCCCAGTCCACTACAGCCGGTTTGCATCAGGCTATTCCTTTCGCTTCATGGCACCGACATCATGCAGGACAACCAAGCCCCCATCGCCGCCGAACCCGATGGCACCGGCTACCAGCCGCAGGTCGTGGAGGCTGCGGCCCAGCAGTACTGGAACGCGCAGCGCGCCTACGAGGTGAGCGAGGATGCCGACCGGCCCAAGTTCTACTGCCTGTCGATGCTGCCTTACCCGTCCGGCGCCTTGCATATGGGCCACGTGCGCAACTACACCATCGGCGACGTGATCAGCCGCTACCAGCGCATGAACGGCAAGAATGTATTGCAACCGATGGGTTGGGACGCGTTCGGCCTGCCGGCGGAGAACGCGGCGATCAAGAACCGCACCGCCCCGGCGAAGTGGACCTACGCCAACATCGATCATATGCGCGAGCAGCTGAAATCGCTGGGCTACGCGATCGACTGGAGCCGCGAGTTCGCCACCTGCCGCCCGGATTACTACCGCTGGGAACAGTTGATGTTCACCCGCCTGTTGAAAAAGGGCATGGCGTACCGCAAGAACGCGGTGGTGAACTGGGATCCCGTCGACCAGACCGTGCTCGCCAACGAACAGGTGATCGACGGCAAGGGTTGGCGCTCCGGCGCCGTGGTGGAAAAGCGCGAGATCCCGCAGTGGTTCCTCAAGATCACCGATTACGCCCAGGAATTGCTGGACGGTCTGGACACGCTGCCGGGCTGGCCCGAGGCGGTCAAGATCATGCAGCGCAACTGGCTCGGTCGCAGCGAAGGCCTGGAGATCCGCTTCGACGTCAACGATGACGACACCCCGGTCGAGCCGATCACGGTGTTCACCACCCGTCCGGACACCTTGATGGGCGTGACCTTCCTGTCGATCGCGGCCGAACATCCGTTGGCCCTGCATGCGGCACAGTCGCGCCCGCTGCTCAAGGCGTTCATCGCGGACCTGCGCCGCGGCGGCGTTTCCGAAGCGGAGCTGGAGACCCAGGAAAAGCGTGGCATGGACACCCACCTGCGCGCGATCCACCCGATCACCGGCGAATCGTTGCCGATTTACGTGGCCAACTTCGTATTGATGAACTACGGCACCGGCGCAGTGATGGCGGTGCCAGGGCATGACCAGCGCGATTGGGACTTCGCCAAGTTCTACAGCCTGCCGATCAAGATGGTGGTGGTCGATCGCAGCGTGCTTGATGCGCTGCACGAGATCGGCCATGACCTGTCCCGCGGGGTGGGTGCCGACCCGATGCTCGCGGCGCTGGAGGGGCGCCAGACCGACGCCTATGCCACTCAATCCGCGGTGCAGTTGATCGAGGATTTCGAGGAGCGCGTGATGCAGCAGCGTGCGTTCACCGCGCACGGCATCCTGGTCAATTCGGGCAAATACGACGGGCTTGATTTCGAACAGGCGCTGGAGGCGATCGGTACGCGGCTGGAGGCCGAGGGCCGCGGTCAGCGCCGGGTCAACTTCCGCCTGCGCGATTGGGGCGTCAGTCGCCAGCGCTACTGGGGCTGCCCGATTCCGGTGATCTACTGTCCGAAGTGCGGGGCGGTGCCAGTGCCGGAAGAGCAGTTGCCCGTGGTATTGCCCGAGGACGTTGCGTTCAGCGGCGTGCAGTCGCCGATCAAGGCCGACCCGGAGTGGCGCAAATGCAGCTGTCCGCAATGCGGCGGCCCGGCCGAGCGCGAGACCGACACGTTCGATACCTTCATGGAGTCCAGTTGGTATTACGCGCGTTACACCAGCCCCGGCGCGAACGGGCAGATCGATGCGCGGGCGAACTACTGGCTGCCGGTCGACCAGTACATCGGCGGCATTGAACACGCGATCATGCATCTGCTGTACTTCCGCTTCTATCACAAGCTGCTGCGTGACGCCGGCATGGTGCATTCGGATGAGCCCGCGCAAAACCTGCTGTGCCAGGGCATGGTGATCGCCGACACGTTCTACCGCGACAATGCCGACGGTTCGAAGGATTGGATCAATCCCGCCGCGATCGACGTCAATCGTGATGACAAGGGCCGGGTGGTTGGCGCCGTGCTCAAGGCCGACGGCAAGCCGGTGCAGATCGGCGGCACCGAGAAGATGTCCAAATCCCGCAACAACGGCATCGACCCGCAGATCATGGTCGACAAGTACGGTGCCGATACGGTGCGCCTGTTCTCGATGTTCGCCGCGCCGCCGGAGCAGTCGCTGGAATGGAGCGAAGCGGGTGTCGAAGGCATGGCCCGTTTCCTCAAGCGTTTCTGGCGCGAAGTCACCACGCACGCCGCCAATGCTGACCATCCGGTGACCGATCCGGCCGCACTGGACGAAGGGCAGCGGGCGCTGCGTCGCCAGCTGCACGAAACCATCCAGAAGGTCAGTGATGATTTCGGCCGTCGCCACGCGTTCAACACCGCGATCGCCGCCCTGATGGAACTGCTCAATGCACTGGGCAAGTTCAACGACCAGAGCGAGCAGGGCAGGGCGGTGCGGCACGAGGCACTGGAGGCGATGGTGTTGTTGCTGAACCCGGTGGTGCCGCATGTCTGTCACGCGCTGTGGCAAGTGCTGGGTCATGCCCAGAGCGTGCTGGAAGATCAGCCGTGGCCGGCGCTGGACCCGGCCGCCCTGGTCCGCCATACGGCGACCCTGGCGGTGCAAATCAACGGCAAGCTGCGCGCCACCATCGAACTCCCGGTCAATGCCTCCAAAGAAGACGCCGAGGCGTTGGCCCGGGTGCAACCGCAGGTGGTGCACTTCCTCGAGGGCATGACCGTGCGCAAGGTCATCGTGGTGCCCGGCAAGATCGTCAACATCGTCGCAGGATGACACTCATGAGTTCTTTCAAGTTGCGCCGCCCGATCCAGGCTTCGCTGTTGCTGTTGGTGGTGCTGGCGCTGGGCGCCTGCGGTTTTCACTTGCGTCAGAACGCCAACCTGCCGGCATCGATGCAGCGAATCCATCTCGCCGCCGGCAGCAGCAGTTTCCAGCGCCAGCTTGCGCGAGCACTGACAAGCGCCGGCGTCACCGTCGAGGACAACGCCGGCCCGGGCATTGCCGAACTCAATGTGCCGACGGCGGCGTTCAGCACCGACACACTGAGCTCGGGCGGCTACGCACGCATCAGCGAATATGCCATCCACTACACGGTGCGCTTCGGCGTCACCGATGCTGGCGGGCAGACTCTGGTGCCCCTGCAAAATATCAACATGTCGCGCGAATACAGCTACGACGCCAGCAACACGGTCGGCAATGCCTCGCAGGTCACCCAGATCGAAACGAGCCTCGACAACGACATGGTGCAAGCCATCATGTTCCGCCTGCAGGCTGCTGGCAGACTCATCACCCCGGCCGCCAGCACGCACTGATGCCGCTGAGCGCCAGCCAGTGGTCAAAAGCGTTGGCGGCGGATCGGCTGGATTCCGTTTACCTCCTTGCCGGCGATGAGCTGCTGGTGCTGGAGGCGGCCGACGCGCTGCGTGCGCAAGCGAAGAAGCTTGGCTACAGCGAACGCGAAGTGCTCGAAGCCGGCCAGCATTTCGACTGGAACGATCTCGCTCGTGCCGGTGCCAGCATGTCGCTGTTCGCGAGCCGCCGGCTGATCGATCTGCGCTTGCCCACCGGCCGGCCGGGCATCGACGGCGCCAAGGCGATCAATGCGTTCTGCGCCGATCCGCCGCCCGACGTCACGCTGCTGATCACCGCGCTGGAATGGAGCAACAAACACGACGGCGCTTGGAGTCGCAAGCTCGACGCCAGCGGCACCATGGTGGTGCTCAATGCGCCCAGGATGAATGAGTGGGGCGCATGGATTGGCGCGCGGCTCGCCTCGCGCGGCTTGAACGCCACGCAGGAGGCGCTAGCGCTGCTGGCCGAGCGGGTCGAAGGCAATCTGCTCGCCGCCGCGCAGGAAATCGACAAGTTGCTGGTGCTGCACGGTGAGGGTCGTATCGACGCGACCGAGATGGAAAGCCTGGTCGCCGACAGCGCCCGCTACGACGTTTTCAAACTCACCGATGCGGCGTTCTCCGGCGATGGGCCGCGCGCGCTGCGCGTGCTGGCCGGCCTGCGTTCGGAGGGCGACGAATTGATTGCCTTGATGGGCTGGCTGGTCAACCAACTGCAACTGACTCTGCGCCTGGCCAATGCACAGGACTTCGCGGCGCAAGCCAAGACCGAGCGCTTGTGGCAATCACGCGAGCAGATGTTTCGCCAGGCGCTGCGCCGCGCGCCACGCGACCACTGGTTGCAATGCCTGGCGCGCGCCGCGCGAATCGATCGCATCGCCAAGGGGCGTGAGATCGGCGATGCGTGGATCGAGGCCGAGCGGCTGATCGTCGCCATCGCCGAACCGCGCGCGGCGAAGGCGTTGGCGTGAAACCGCTGGCGATCTTCGGCGGCACCTTCGATCCAATTCATCTGGGTCACCTGTGCGTGGCGTGGGAAGCGTCCGAGTTGCTCGATGCCGATGTCTTGATGATGCCCTCTGGTATCCCACCACACCGTCCGCCGCCGGTGGCCAGCGCGTCGCAGCGGTTGGCACTGTTGCAGGTTGCGTTGCGTGACCAGTCACGCCTGATCCTGGATGCGCGCGAGTTGGCGCGCAGCGGACCCTCCTATACGGTCGATACGCTGGCTGAGTTGCGCGCCGAACAAGGCGAGCGTCCGCTGGTGTTATTGCTCGGCGCCGACGCATTCGCCGGGTTGCCGGGATGGCATGACTGGCGTCGGTTGTTCGAGCTGGCACACATCGGGGTGCTCAGCCGGCCGGGTGAACAGGCCGCGCTGTCGGAAGAGCTGCAACGGGAGACCAGTGATCGCTGGGTCGATAACTCGGCGGCATTACAGTCCACGCCAGCCGGTCGCCTGATGGCGCTGGCGGTCACGCCCCTGCAAATTTCTGCCACGCGAATCCGCCAGTTGCTCGCCGCGGGCCGTGAGCCGCGCTATCAATTGCCATCGGGGCTGTTCGACGACGTCGCGCTACTGGTGCCGTATCGCACCAGCAGATAGCCGCGCAGTTGCTGTGGGTCACCGTCAGCAACGACTAACGCGATATAGTCATCCGGCCGGATCAGATCGAACGAGTGGCGCTTGAGGCCGACGCGTGGCATCGAGGCGTTCCATGAGATGACATGCAGCGGAAGCTCGTGTTCGGCGCGGGCTGCCTTCGGCGCCGTGCTTGCTTGGCCATAAACATGGACTTGCCACGTCAGCGACGCGAGCGGCTCGAAGTTATCGCTTTCTCTTGTCGAACAGGTCCCGGGCAGACAGTCGCCGCAGTGCGCGTTGCTGGCGCGTCCTTATCCAGGGCGCTGTGTCGATAACTGATGCCGATCTGCGAAACATAGTGAGGAACAGCAGCCGGTGTAGCGGCGGCGATCTGAACAGCAGGGAGTGCGATCAACGGGATCAATTGGATGCGCACATGTCGCGCGATGGAACCTGCCCCCTTTGTGCAGCGTACGTTTTGGCAGTGATGCCAGATACGAGTTTCCCTAACGATGAATGAGATAATAGAAAATCGAGCCTATGTACAATAAAAAGGCTAGCCCACTGAGAATGGAGCATGCCCTTGAAGAGCTCTCATTCGGCCCGCGACTCCAAAATCCAATCGTCAAGTAAGCACTCAAGATAGTGAGTAAACCACATATCAGCAGACCTGCCAGTTCGCCGTTTTTTGCATTCGCCCCTCCGTAGGGAGCTCCTGCAATAGATAAGAACAAAACCAAGGATATCAGGAATAGAACGCCTGAAGCGGTAACATTTAGGAATCCGCGAAACGACTTGGTGATAACGTTCATAAGTACTCTCATGTTAAAACCAAATGGACCAGATACGCTTTCGCTGCATCTGGTCCGTACCTGTTATATCAGGTCACTCTAATTAGAGTGCTATTCCTGTACAAGTTACGGGACCGCTTGGGCCGCCCGTTCGGACGCAAGCCACTTCCCATTCTGAGCCGGATCTGAATTCCGGAGCGCTCACAGGTGAGCCGATGTCGTTGAAATTTTGCCACGCGCGAGTCGCCGCATCAATTCCATTTATGGAATTAGAGAAGATATAGTTTTCCCGGCCAATCGCTCCGCCAGCGGCTTGGTCGGGGTTTTCTGGAATAGAATTACCTTTGGAATCTTTACCGGATCCAAGAACATAGTCATATCGATTTGTGTTGACATCCCAAATGATTTGACAGGTCGACCCATTGGCTAATTCAAGCGTCGTCCTAATAGTCACAGGTATGGGGTATAGCGCCTGTGTAAGGGTAAAGTGACTTGTAAATGTTGCAAGTGCATTTTTAACTGCGGTGATTGGGTTCGCCCAAAACCCTTGCTTTGTCATCGCTTGGATTGCGGCATTTTGATTCGCGGGCGTATTGACCAAATCGAATGCGCTTAATGGCGTGTGGGCGGCTGTCTCAGTGAGCGACACCTTCAAATTTGGCAAATACACAGCTGATGTGTGAAGGGCGTTTTTCGATGTTGCTTTTTGTGCAGCAGAGTCGTTCCACTCCAACTCAATATCCAGAGTGCCGGTGACGTCGTAGAGCTGCTGCACCCAGTTGAATTGCGTAACGACGGAGGCAGTGTTTGGAATGACGCGCATGACCTGATTGTCACCATTTCCAGTAATTAAGAAATGAGTTACATCGCGATTGATCATGTCGTAAACGAAGTAGTCTCCGTTTGCTGCCCCTCCTACGAGGCTTCGCTCGAAGCTCGGAGAGCAGTCATTGCATACTACGGATGAGATGCCGCCGCTGCGTTTAGGCCCCAGGACAATGCGAGTATTGTGGCAGCACCTAAATATTAATTCTCATCGAAAAGTTCCATTTTAAGAGACATAAGGGCCTCCAAGATCTGGGGGCGTATCATTACCGAGCGTATCTAGGTTTTCTCCTTCAACTAGGCACTTCTCTGTAATTTTTCTATCGCCATTTTTATCCCATGTGGGAGTTGAAATTCAGTCTGGCGTGCTCAGCATAAAATGTGAACTTGAAAAATTGACTCGCGAGCGGGCGTCGCGTCTTTTGACGACGCCGACGAGTCACCTCAGGTAGCTTCACACATATGGGCACATCTAAATCCGCGACGGATCGCGATCGCCACCGTACCAATCGGAGTCATGCGCTGCATGGAGCGTGATGCTAGCCGAGCTAGTGCAAATGCGCGTATCGTCAAATATTGGATTTCTGCCCCTATTTGATCGCTTTCCGATGCATCCTGTCATCAGCGTTTCCATGCAAGCTATAAACACATGCTTCGTGGCTACTCATTGCTCTCATAGTCCTCGCCTGAGATTTGAGCCCTTAGCGATCAGAGTGTCAACATGTAATTTCTTACGTGTCAACGGTTCCCGCGTGGTTGTCCATGCACTACACCCGGGTGATTCGTGACAACCAGCTTTCGGCCGAGCTGCTGAAGGCCTACAACAGCGCCGACGTCACCTTGTGCGGCAACGGCAGGCTGTGCGCAAACGTGGACACTCGTGGCTCGCGCTATGGCGAGCATC
>JBDTKM010000182.1:0-14155 GCA_039935315.1 Rhodanobacter sp.
CCTCATCGGGCCGACTGGCGCCGGCAAGACCTCGCTCGGGCGACGGCTCGCCGCTCATTATGGCTTGTCGTTCGTCGATCTCGACCAGCAGATCGAGCAGCATTGCGGGGTAAATATCAGCGCGATATTCGAGATCGAAGGCGAGGCCGGCTTCCGCCAGCGCGAAAGCGAACTGCTGGATACGCTGAGTCAGCGCGCCGGCGTGTTGCTGGCGACCGGCGCCGGCGCCGTGCTGGCTGACGCCAATCGCCGCTGGCTGAGCCAGCGCGGCTACGTGGTGTGGCTGCAGGCCAGCGTCGATCAACAACTCGAACGACTCGCGCGCGACCAACGTCGCCCGTTGCTGGCCGTGCCTGATCGCCGCGCACGGCTGCAGGCGATGGCCATCGCACGCGAGCCGATCTATCGCGAACTTGCCGACCTCGCCGTACCCAGCCACCATGGCAGCGTCAGCGCGGCGGGCGAGCACTTCATGACCCTGGTTGATCAGCATTGGCAACGCACCCCACTCCATTCGCTACCGCATTCCGCATGAACAAGCCTCCTCTGCACAGCATCAACGTCGCGCTCGGCCGGCGCAGTTATCCCATATGGATCGGCAGCGGCCTGCTCGCCGACCACACGCGCTGGCGCCCGCTGTTGCGCGGCCGGCACGTGCTGGTGGTCAGCAATACCACGGTGGCACCGCTGTATCTGCCGCGGATCGAGGCAGGGCTGGAAGGTCTGCAGTGGTCCTCGTTCCTGCTCGATGACGGCGAGATGCACAAGAGTTTCAACAATGTGGGTCGCGCGCTGGACGCATTGGGTCATCTCGGTGCCACCCGCGACGCCTGCGTGATCGCCGTGGGCGGCGGCGTGGTCGGCGACCTTGCCGGATTCAGCGCCGCGTGCTGGATGCGCGGCATCGACTTCATCCAGATGCCGACTACCTTGCTGGCGATGGTCGATTCCTCGGTCGGCGGCAAGACCGGCGTAAACCTGCCGTTGGGCAAGAATCTGGTCGGCGCGTTCCACCAGCCACGGGCGGTGATTGCCGACATCGACACCCTGGCCAGCCTGCCCGAGCGCGAATACCGCGCCGGCCTGGCCGAGGTGGTCAAGTGTGCTGCGATCGGCGATGAGACGTTCTTCGCCTGGCTGGAACAGAACGCCGACGCGCTCGCCGCGCATGACATGAACGCCGTGCTCGAAGCGATCGCGCGTACGGTGCAGTACAAGGCCGGCGTGGTGTCCCGCGACGAAACCGAACAAGGCGAACGCGCCCTGCTCAACTTCGGCCATACCTTCGGCCACGCACTGGAAACCGCCGGGCACTACACCACGCTGCTGCACGGCGAAGGCGTGGCGATCGGCATGGTGCTGGCCACTCAAATATCCGAGCGGCTCGACCTGAGCGAGCCAGCCGACACCGCGCGACTGGAACAACTGCTGCGCCGGCTCGGCCTGCCCGTCGCCATCCCGCCCGGGATGGATCCTGCGCGTCTGCTTGAGCTGATGCGGCTGGACAAGAAAAACACGGCCGGCCAACTGCGACTGATTCTGTGGCGCGGAATCGGCCGCGCCATGATCGTGGGCGGCGTGGACGAGGCGCACGTTCTGGCGACTCTGGACGCGGCCATCGCCGGCACCCAGCCGATCGCCTGATCGATCAGTCATACCCCGCAATCCAGACTGGTGCATCATGGTGAACGTCCTCTTTTCGCGCACACGCCCATGCATCAACTTCGCTGGATCCTCACCACGGCGATCGCGTGCAGCTCAGGCAGCTTCGCTGCGCCTGCCCAGCCCACGATCGGCATCGACCTGCAAGGCATCGACCACGGCGTCACGCCGGGTGACAATTTCTTTCGCCATGCGAACGGCGACTGGCTGAAAACAGCCACGATACCTGCCGACCACTCCAGCACCGGCACCTTCTACACCGTCTTCAAGAAAGCCGAACAGGACACCGCGGACCTGATCCGCCAGGCCGGGGCCAGCCATCCGGTTGCGGGCAGCAATCTGCGCAAGATCGCCGACTATTACGCCGCATGGATGGACACCGCCGCGATCGAGCAACAGGGTCTGGCGCCACTCAAACCCGAGCTGGCCCGGATCGACGCGATCGCCTCGCGCGCGGACTTGGCGCGCGTGCTGGGCAGTCGCCTGCGCGCTGACGTCGATCCGATCAACGCCACCCACTTCCACACCGAACACCTGTTCGGACTGTTCGTCACCCAGGGTCTGGAAGACCCTTCGCAGCACGTCGCCTACTTGCTGCAAGGTGGTGTGGCGATGCCGAGTCGTGACTATTACCTGTCCAACGACCCGCACATGCTGGCATCCCGCGCGAAGTACCTGGAGTATGTCGCCGCCCTGCTGAAACAGGCCGGCATCGCCGACAGCGTCGCCAAGGCGAAAACCATCGTGGCGCTGGAAACGAAGATCGCCAGGGCTCAGGAAAGCCTGCTCGACAGCGAGGACGTGCACAAGGCCAACAACCTGTGGCGCATGGCCGAGTTCACGACCAGGGCACCGGGACTGGACTGGCCTGCCTACTTCAAGGCGGCCGGACTGGACCGGCAATCGCAGATCGACGTGTGGCAACCTGCCGCCATTGCGGGCCTGTCCGCGCTGGTCGCCAGCGAGCCGTTGCCGGCGTGGAAGGATCTGCTGGTGTCCACACCCTCGACCACAGCGCCGACTTGTTGCCCAAGGCATTCGCCGACCTGAACTTCGATTTCTACAGCCGCACCCTGCAGGGCACGCCGCAGCAGCAAACGCGCTTGAAGCGTGCCGTGGCCGCCACCAGCAGTGACCTGGGCGATGCGGTGGGGCAGGTCTACGTCAAGCAGTATTTCCCCGCTTCGTCCAAAGCCGCGGTTGAACAACTGGTGCACAACCTGATCGCCGCGTTCAATCAGCGCATTGACGGCCTCACCTGGATGAGCCCGGCCACCCGCGAAAAAGCCAAGGCCAAACTCACCACGTTGAAGGTCGGCGTCGGCTACCCCGACCACTGGCGCAACTATGCGTCACTGGAAATTCGCCGTGAGGATGCGATCGGCAACCATCTGCGCGCCGAGCAGTTCGAGTACGCCCACCAACGCGCCAAGCTTGGCCAGCCGGTGGACAAGAGCGAGTGGTGGATGACCCCGCAAACCGTCAACGCATTGAACCTGCCGCTGCAGAACGCGCTGAACTTCCCCGCCGCGATCCTGCAACCGCCGTTCTTCGATCCGAACGTCGATGCGGCCGCAAACTACGGCGCGATCGGCGCGATCATCGGCCACGAGATCAGCCACAGCTTCGACAACACCGGCGCCGAGTTCGACGCCCAGGGCAAGCTGGAAAACTGGTGGACGCCGGCCGACCTCGCCCACTTCAAGGCCGCCACCCGGCAGCTGGTCAATCAGTTCAACCGGTACCAGGCGTTGCCCGGCTTGCACGTCAGCGGCGAGCAGACCCTGGGCGAGAACATTGCCGACGTTTCCGGCCTCACCATCGCCTGGCTCGCCTATCACAAGTCACTCGAGGGCAAGCCCGCGCCGGTGATTGACGACCTGACGGGCGACCAGCGTTTCTTCCTGGCCTTCGGCCAGGCGTGGCGCTCCAGGATGCGCGATGCCGCCCTGCGTCAGCGCCTCGCCACCGACGTGCATGCACCGCCGCAGTTCCGTGCCGAGACCGTGCGCAATATCGATGAGTGGTACCTGGCGTTCAAGGTGCAGCCCGGCGAGAAGCTGTACCTGGCACCGAAGGACCGGGTGAAGATCTGGTAACCCGTTGCACCCGCCCGCATGGCCGGGCGCCTTGCACAAGCTGGCCGCTGGCCGGCCACCAGGACGATGTCATCGACTTTCGCCGTTGATCCGGTTGTGACCGGGTCGACGAAACCAGCGGATGCCGGACCCTTTCGCCAGACCGCGTCGACTACTTTGGCACGAGTCGTGCAAATCATTAATTTCCGTGGAAAGTCCAAACGGGTTCTTTCAGCACACCCGTGGGTTTTCGGTACAGATTGATGGGAAATAAATCCGGTTGGCTGATGCGACTGCTCGTGGCGGCATGCCTGGTATGCGGCCTTGCCTTCTCATTGCCCATTTTGGCCGCGCCGGCGGTACCGGCACCAGCCACCCGGCCGATCGACCTGTTCGATCTGGGTGCGCCGTCGTTCACCACATTCAGTACGCGCGACGGCCTGCCCGGTCCGGTGACGGACACAGTCAAGACCGATCGGCAGGGTATCGTCTGGGCCGGCACGCCGCATGGCCTGGCGTGGTATGACGGCAAGCGCTGGTATCCGCTCGGCAACCCTGCGCTGGACGGTTACATCCAGCAACTGTTCGTCGACGATGGCGGCACCCTGTGGGCTTGCGGCAGCGGGTTCGGCCTGGCCCGCTACGACGGCAAGCACTGGCACATCGAAGGTGCGGCCGACGGCCTGACCAGCAACCACGTGCGGCGGCTGGTCGAGACGGATGACCAGGGCGGCAAGCGTCTGTGGGCGGTAGTGCCTGATGCTGGCTTGTTCTATCGCGAGCATGGCCGCTGGCAGGCTGACCCGGGCAATGCACAACTGGCGCACGCCAATTTTCTGACGCTGGCACAAACCCGGAACCTGTTCGGGCACGAACGACTGTGGGCTGGTTCCATCAACGGTGGCCTGTGGTACCGCGAAGAAAACGGACCCTGGCAACGCTTCAGGTCGGCCGGCTTCAACGCCAGCAACGGCCTGGAGTATCTGCTGGCCACCCACCACGACGGTCACGACGCCTTGTGGATCTCGGTATTCAACTCCGGGTTGTGGCGCTTGGACGAACACGGCCTGCGTCATTGGAGCGTGGAGTCGGGCGAGTTGCCGACCGATGTGCTCTACAACATGGTCGAGACGCCCACCTCGAACGGCCACCATGCGATCTGGGCTTCGTCGCGCAATGGCCTGGTGCGGATCTATCGCGACCAGGTGCAAGTGTTCGACCGGCGCTACGGACTGCCGTCAAACGCCATTCGCGGCGTCAGCGCCTGGCGCAGCCCCAATGGCATCTACGTGTTGTGGTTGGCCACCGAAGATGGCGTGGCCCGCGCGATCACGGATGGAGAGCAGTGGAAGACCATCTCGCTGATGGGCGCCTACCAGACCGGGGTGCTGAGCGTGCTGCTGGACAGCGACCAGCACGGCAACGAACGCCTGTGGGTAGGCTCCGATGGCGACGGCCTGGGCCTGTATGCCAACGACCACTGGCGCACCTTCAGCAAAGCTGGCGGACAACTTGCCGATGCCGACGTAACCATGATCGTGCGTGCGGACGATCCACGCGGCCACCCGACCGTCTGGCTGGGCACCGGCTCGGGGCGATTGCTGCGTGTTCGTGACGGCCCGGACTTTGAAACGGTTGCCGCGCCGTGGCCACGCCCACCCGGGCAGCGCCTGAACGACATGCTCAGCCGTCGCGTCAACGGCCACGTGGAACAGTGGTTCGCCACCGACGCCTCCGGCGTCTACCGCCTGCGTGACGGGGTGTGGAAGGGTTTCCGTCCCCAAGCCGCCACCGGCACGTGGGCGGTCCAGAAGCTGCTCGCCCACACCACCGGCGATGGCCACTCCTGGCTGTGGGCCACCAGCAATCAGGGCCTGGCGCGCTTCGATGGCAAGCAATGGGTGTTGCTCGGGCGCGACATCGGCCTGCCCGCTGGCGGCCTGCTTGGCATGCAGCTGATTGCGGACGCGCGGGCGCGATCCATCCTGTGGCTCGGAAGTACCCGCCACGGCATCATCCGGGTCGACATCAGCGATCCATTGCACCCGCGTACCCTGCCCGCGGATCTGCCCGCCCCGCCCGACCTGACCACCGACGGCGCACTGGCCGATGGCCGTGGCCGTATCTACTTGTGTACCGACTCGGGCGTGCAACTGCTCACGCCGGAAGCGGGCCGCTTCCGTTCGCAGGTCTTCACGGTGCGTGACGGCATGGTCAACAACGAATGCAATCCCGACGCACAGTTCATCGACGCCCACGGTCGCTATTGGGCCGGCACGCTGGGCGGACTGATGGTTCACGATCCCGCCGAGCAGAAGCCGGACCATGACCCCAAGCCGCTCAAGCTGATCCAGGTGCGGGTGGACGACCACGTCGTGGCCAGCGACAGCATCACCATCCCCGCCGGCCATCACGATCTGCGCGTCGATTTCGCGCTGCTGTCCTGGCAGCATGAAGACGAATCGCGTTTTCGCACCTGGCTGGAAGGCTTCAACAACACGCCCGGCGCATGGACGGCGGACAATTTTCGCGAGGTCGGCGCGCTGCCGCCCGGAAAGTACGTGCTGCACATCGAGGCACGCGATTATGCGGACAACCTCAGCACGCCGATTCTGCTGCCCGTGGTGGTGGAGCCTTATTGGTGGCAACAGCTGTGGGCGTCGCTGCTGTTCGCCGTCGCTGCCATTGCCGTTATCCACGGCTTGATGCGCTGGCGCACCCACGCCTCGCGCCGCCGGCAGCGTGCGCTGGAGCAGCGCATCGACGCGCGCACCGCCGAGTTGAACAGCGCCAACCGCCGACTGCTTGAGCTCTCCCGCCGCGATGCGCTGACCGGGGTGTTCAATCGACGCTGGCTGATGGAATCACTGCAACTGGGCACGCATGGCGAACACCGCCGTGTCATGGCGGCGCTGATCTTCATCGACGTGGATCATTTCAAGCAATTCAATGACAGCCTGGGCCATCTCGCTGGCGATGAAGCGTTGCGCATCGTGGCCCAGACCATCGGCAAGTGTGCCCCGTCCGACGCGGTCGTCGCACGCTATGGCGGTGAGGAGTTTGCCTGTCTGCTGTTCAATCTCGAGCTTCCCGCGGCCCACGCGATTGCCGAGCGGATTTGCGTGGAAATTGAACACCGTGCAATCCAGACACCAGGAAAAGCCCCCCGCCACGTCACCATCAGTGCCGGCGTTGCATGCAGACTGCTGGACTCCGAAGAGGCTGCCGAATGCCTGCTGCGCGAAGCCGACGAGGCCCAGTACGCGGCCAAGCGCGCCGGCCGCAACTGCGTGCGCGACGCCACGCGCGAACCGTGATCGGGACGGCAATCGGGCAGGCCTTGCACGGGCACGGGAACGGGAACGGGAACGAGAACGAGAACGAGAACGAGAACGGGAACGGGAACGGGAACGGGAACGGCGCGACCCGACTACACCGACATTGCGGAGGGAAGCTGAAGTTCGGCGCCCATCAGGAAAGGTAAAACCGCGATGGCGCCGCGACCTGCGCCTCACTGTCTGCCGGCACACAGGCGGGTTCGTTCAGCAGCGCGGCGGCTGACCGCGCGCGCGGCGGCACACCAAGTCGAACGACTTTGCGTGCCGCAACGCCGCCGCCAACAACCTTCGTCACCGGCTTGACCGATGGCGGCAGACTGCCCGCAGCGATCGGAAAAGCTCCGTTTGGCGCAGCACGGAACGTCGCCGCGCCGCTATCTCGCGGGTCTCAGATTCCTTCAGCGTGCATCGCTGCCTTGACGCCCGCGTCGTTCTGCATGCGCTTGAAGAAACGCTCCAGGCCGTCGAGGCCGCTCAGGTCGATGGCCTTGGCCTTGGCCCAACGCAGCAGCACGAACAGATACGGATCGGCGATCGAGCGCGTCGCTCCGGCCAGCCAGTCGTGCCTGGTCAGCGGCACATTGACCAGCTCGAACAAACCACGCAGCCTCTTGCTCGCGTTGACAGCGAGTTCGGCATGCTGCGACTTGTCGGCAACAAAGCGCTCGGGCGCGAAAATCGGCTTGAACGATTGATGCATGTCGGAGTTGATGAAGCCGAGCCAGTGGTTGACCTCGGCGCGCCCGCGCGGCGTGCCGTCGCCGGCCAGCTGCTGGTCAGGGTGCAGGTCCGCCAGGTAATGCAGGATCGCCACGTTCTCGGTCAACACCAGATCGCCGTCGACCAGAGCGGGCACCATGCCGGCGGGGCTGATCTTCAGAAACTCGGGAGATTTCAGTTTGTCGCGTTTGACCTCGACGACCTCATAAGGCGCGCCAATCCATTCCAGCACGATGTGATCTGTGAGCGGACAGGCGCCGGGCATGTAATACAGTTTCATGCAAATCTCCTTGTGCAGACCAGCTGGAACATGGGGTCGGAACGTGGCTCTTTCAAGCTGAGGCACGCTGCGTGACAGCAGCGGCGGCATCGGCAGAAGTGCCGGTCCGTCGCGTGCCGCACAGGTCAGTTCAACCTCACGCTTGCCACCCGTTTGAGGCCGCGGTAGACACGCACGTGGCACGCGTCCCGACGATTGAGCTGGATTGAGCGGAGCGCTAAAGACGACGGCTTGAACAGCAACAGCTGGCGTCCGGCGACGCTGATCTCAAATCATTCCAGAAATGGCCGACTCCCGATCGGCGTCGGCCTGTCTCGAAAGCGCACCCGCGCGCAACACAGCCGTCCAGCTGTGTGTGACCTGTCAGCGCAACGCCTGCAGGATCAGCACCAACACCACACCTCCGAACACGCCCGCGACGACATCATCGATCATCACGCCCAGGCCGCCCTTGACCCGCCGATCAAACCAGCGGATCGGCCACGGCTTCCACACGTCGAACAAGCGGAACAAAACGAAGCCCGCGGCAAGCATCCACCAGTGGAAGCCGCTGGCAGGCAGCAGGGGCGGTATCAGCAGTGGAATCAGCGTGACCCATTGGCCGATGAACTCGTCCCACACCAGGCTGCGGTGATCCTCGACGCCGAGTGCGCGACCAGCGATGTCGCAGGCCCACACACCGATCGCAAAACCGATCAGCAGCACGATCAGGTAGATCCACAACGGCAACTCGCGCAACAGCAGCCACGGCAGCAGCGCGGCCAACGAGCCGAACGTACCTTGCGCGACCGGCGCCAGGCCCGAGCCGAAGCCGCAGGCGAGCCAGCCGGCCGGACTTGCCAGCAAGGCGCGCCGCTGTTCGGCACTCAGGTGTTTTTTCGCCGTCATGCGAAATGCTCCCAACCTGCCGCACTGCACTCCAGCCACACTCCATCATGGCCGCGTACGCGCACACCCTCGCCGCTCACGATGCGGCCGATCCGGGTGGCGCCGCCACCCAGGCGGGACAGATCGGCCTGCACCCGGGCTGCCAGGTTCGGCGGCACGCAGAAGCACAATTCGTAATCGTCGCCACCGCTCAGGGCGAATTGCAACGCGGTGGTGTCGTCGTGCAGCTCGAGTAGCGCCGACGAGCGCGGCAGCAGCGCGGCCTCGATCTCGGCGCCCACCCCGCTGGCGGCGCAGATGTGGCCCAGATCGGCAAGCAGGCCGTCGGACACGTCGACACAGGCATGGGCCTGGTCGCGCAACGCGATACCGGCCGCCAGACGTGGCGTGGGACGGTTGAGCCGTTCGATCACTTGCTGGCGCAAGCTGGCCTGCCCATCATCGCTGCGTGGTGGTTGTTGCAATGCATGCAGGCCGGCGGCCGCATCGCCGAGCGTGCCGGTGACCAGCACCACGTCGCCTACCCGCGCGCCGGAACGGGTCAGCGCCTTGCCCGGCGGCGCGAAGCCGTGCACGGCCACGCTGACCGTCAACGGTCCGCGTGTGGTGTCGCCGCCGACCAGGGCCAGCCGATGCGGCTGCGCCAGCTGGACAAAGCCCTCCACGAAGCCTTCGACGAAAACAGCATCGGCTTGCGGCAGGGTCAGGCTGAGCAAGGCCCAGGCCGGACTGGCACCCATCGCGGCGAGGTCGGACAGATTCACCGCCAGCGCCTTCCAGCCGATGTCCGCCGCCGCGGTGCCACGCGGGAAATGCACGCCCTCGACCAGGGTGTCGATGGCCACCACCAGGTCCTTGCCCGCGGGCACGGCGAGCACGGCGGCATCGTCGCCGATGCCCAGGCGCACATCGTCACGCGGCTGCGCGGTGCGTTGGCGGATCAGTTCGATCAGATCGAATTCCATGGCCTCGCTCACATCGACTGTGCCGCTGAACCTGATGGGGCGCAGGTGAAAAGCAGCACCGGATCGCCCATGTACGTGGCCAGCTCGCGCAGCGTGAAACCGGCCTTGATGGCGACACGAACCGAGGCTGCATTTTCGGGATCGATGATGCATGCCCACGTCAGCTCACCCAAATGCGCGCGCCCCCACGTCATGACGGCCGCCAGCGCCTCGCTGGCGTAGCCCTTGCCGTGGGAGTCTGCGGCCAGCACCCAGCCGAGCTCGGGCATGCCATCGAGCGATGGCGTGATGTCACGCTTGAAATCCGCGTAACCGATATCGCCGATGCAGCGCCCGCTGGATTTTTCCTCGATTGCCCAATAGCCGTAGCCGAGCGCGCACCACAATCCCAGATAACGCAGCAAGCGCGACCATGCTTCCTGTGAGGTGGATACGTAGCCGCCGATGTAGCGGACCACGATGGGGTCCGACCAGATCGCCAGCAGGGCTGCGTGATCGCCAGCACAATGGCCTCGCAGACGCAGGCGCGGTGTCTCGATCACGGGGACCGGATCGGTGGGTCCGGGCGAGCTGCCGGACCGATGCATCAGCCGCGCTTCTCGACCGCGCGCAGTTCGCCGGCCAGCTTGTCCAGCACGCCGTTGACATAGCTGTGGCCGTGATCGGCGCCAAACCGCTTGGTCACCTCGATCGCTTCGTTCAGCACCACCCGATAAGGCACGTCGGGGCGGTATTTCAACTCGTAGGCAGCCAGTCGCAGCACCGCCCGCTCGATCGGGTCGACCTGCGCCACTTCACGATCCAGGTGCGGGCGCAGGCAGGCATCGAGCGTCTCGACGTTCTTCTCCACGCCGTGCAGCAGATCCTCGAAGTAGTCGAGGTCGGCCACTTCCATGTCCTGCTCATGGCGAAACTGTTCGATCACCGCGTTCATGGCGCTGCCGCTGAGCTGCCACGCATACATTGCCTGCAGCGCGCGGCGGCGGGCGCGCGAACGCGCTTGCAGGTCGAGGCCATGCGTCGACTGAACCATCAAAGCTTCCCGTACAAGTTGGCCATTTCCAGCGCCGCCAAGGCGGCGTCGACGCCCTTGTTGCCGGCCTTGGTGCCGGAGCGCTCGATCGCCTGCTCGATGCTGTCGGTAGTCAGCACACCGAACGCCACGGGCACACCGGAACTGAGTGCCGCCTGGGCCAGGCCCTTGGCGCATTCGCCGGCGACGTAGTCGAAGTGCGGAGTGGCGCCACGGATCACCGCACCCAGCGCGATCACGGCGGCATAGCTGCCTGAATGGGCGAGCTTGTGCGCGGCCAGGGCGATCTCCCATGCGCCGGGCACGCGGATCAGCTCGATCGCGTCGTCGTTGACGCCATGGCGAACCAGCGCGTCGCGGGCGCCAGCGACCAGCGATTCGACGATGAATCCGTTGAAGCGGCCGGCGACGATCGCGAAGCGGCCCTCAGGCGTGGCGAAATCGCCTTCGATGGTCTTCATAGTCTGTTTCCTGGAAGCGAACCCATGTGGGCTGGCTATTTTACGGGTTTTCGACGATCCCGGCCGGAACGACGTTCTTGAGCCAGGGATAGCCGCTGACTTCCAACCGTGCGGCGAGGCCGTCGACGCACAGTCGGGCCGGAGCGCCAAATGGCAAGGTGAGCTGCTGCTCGGCGTGGCCATGCGGCAGACCGTCGACCACCGCAATGCCTGCCACGCCGCGCAGCTGGGCGAACGCCGCGGCCAGGTCGTAGCCGTTGTCGCGGCCGCCAGGCTGGCACTGGCTGAAGTTGCCCAGGATCAGCGCTTGTTGCCGGCCCAGTACGCCGGACAGGTGCAGTTGATAGAGCATGCGCTCGACCCGGTACGGCGCCTCGCCGATGTCCTCGACGAACAGGATGCCGCCATCGATCGCGGGGAAGTACGGGGTACCGAGCAAACTGCACAGCACGGCAAGATTGCCGCCCCACAATGGCCCGCGCAGGTCGAGGTTGAGCTCGATACTGCTGTGCCACGCCACGCTCAGCGTCGGTGAGGTCAACGTAGCCCAGAACTGCTGCCAGCTGAACTCGCGGCGCGGTTCCGCGCCCAGATCGGCCAGCAACGGCCCGCTGAAGGTGCACAAGCCACTCCTGGCGTACAACGCCATTTGCAGCGCGGTGAAATCGCTGTGACCGACCAGCGCCAGCGATGCGTTGTGCAGACGTTCGCGCAAGGCGGCGTAGTCCAGCAGCGGCAACAATCGCGTGGCGCCGTAACCACCGCGGGTGGTCAGGGCAATATCGGGCAACGTGGCCAGCGTGGCCAGTGCATTGAGGTCGCCGGCCCGCTCGCCATCGCTGCCGGCAAAACGCCGCGTGACCCGCTCGAGCACCGCAAGCCCTTCCACCGTGCAACCGGCCTCGCGCAACCGCGCCACGCCGCGCGCCATCGCGGCGGGATCGTGCGCATGGCCGGAGGGGGAAATCAGGCGGATAAGGGCTGGGTGCATGGCGGGCCTGGGTCGATCGGCACGGGGCAAACAAATTCGCGCCATGGAGGCTGGGAAGTATGCCGCGGCCAGCATGTCGATGACAGGACGCGGGCGACGCTTGCTATCGCCGACTCAGCACGGTGCGGGCAACGGACCGTCGGGTTGCTCGCCGATTTCATCAATGGCCTGGCGCGCCTCGCTGAGCACAGCCTCGACCCCGCGCACGATGCCTTGCGCCTGGGCCATGCTCGAATCCGGCACCATCACCGCAATGAAGTCCATCGCCGGCAACTGACCCACGCCGCCGGTAAGGTATTCGCCCGCGATGAAGGCAGGGATGTCCTCGGCCTCCAGCGCATCCTTGACCAGATGGGCGTCGAACAGGTTTTGGGCTCGATAAACCGTGTGCATGGGAAGCAAGCTAACCCGCTCCGCACCGCGGGGCAAGCGCGTGCGCCAATTGTCCGCCTGCGCCACTGTCCGGCGACAAGGTAAACTTGATGGTTCCCAACCGCGCCCGAGCGAAAGCCGATGCCGATCGAAAACTCCGCCCCTGCATCTGGCGCCCCAGCCACGGCCGCAGCCACGGCGCCCCAGGACTTCATCCGGCAGATCGTGCGCGACGACCTGGCGTCGGGCAAACACACGGCGATCCACACCCGCTTTCCGCCAGAGCCGAACGGCTACCTGCATATCGGCCACGCCAAGGCGATCTGCCTGAGCTTTGGTATCGCGAAGGAATTCAACGGCTGGTGCAATCTGCGCCTGGATGACACCAATCCCGGCAGGGAGAACCCCGAGTTCGTCGAGGGCATCAAGGAGGACGTGCGCTGGTTGGGTTTTGAGTGGCATGAGCTGCGCCACGCCTCGGACTATTTCGAGGTGTTCTACCGCGCCGCGCTCAAGCTGATCGAGGACGGCAAGGCCTATGTGGACGACCTCGATGCCGACGCGGTGCGCGCTTACCGCGGCACCCTCACCGAAGCGGGGCGCAACTCGCCACATCGAGAACGTTCGATGACGGAGAACCTCGATCTGTTCAAGCGCATGCGCGCGGGCGAGTTCGCCGACGGCAGCAAAACCCTGCGCGCGAAGATCGACATGACCGCGGGCAACATGAACCTGCGCGACCCGGCGCTCTACCGTATCCGCAAGATTCCCCACCAGAACACCGGCGACGCCTGGCCGATCTACCCGATGTACGACATCGCACACGCGCTGTCGGACGCGATCGAAGGCATCACCCATTCGCTGTGCACGCTCGAGTTCGAGGATCACCGTCCACTGTATGACTGGTGTGTGGACAGCGTCGACCTGCCGGCCCATCCGGAATTGTGGCAGTCGCTGGTCGATGCCGGATTGCCGGCGAACCCGGCCAAGCCACGCCAGATCGAATTCTCGCGACTCAACCTCAGTTATTGCATCACCAGCAAGCGCAAGCTGGCGCAGCTGGTGAGCGAAGGCCATGTCGAGGGCTGGGACGACCCGCGCATGAATACCCTGCGCGGCCTGCGCCGGCGTGGTTTCACGCCGGCCGGGCTGCGCTTGCTGATCGAACGCGTCGGCGTGAGCAAGCAGAACAGCGTGATCGACTACGCCGTGCTGGAAGGCTGCATCCGCGAAGATCTGGACGCCAGTGCCGCGCGCCGGATGGCGGTGCTCGATCCGCTGAAGCTGGTGCTGACCAACTTGCCGGAAAACCATGAGGAAACGCTGACCGTCCCGAACCATCCCAAGAACGAGAGTTTCGGCACGCG
>JBDTKM010000183.1:0-8091 GCA_039935315.1 Rhodanobacter sp.
ACCCAGGCATTGCGTGCGGTGCCCGGCGTGCGTGCGGTGTCTGCTGGAATCGGGCTGCCGATGGTGTCCAGCAATATTTGCGTGATGGCGCTGCAGGGACCGACCGGTGCGAAGGTGGGTGCAAGTTGCTACGAAGGCGAAGGGTTGGTGAAGACGTTGGGCATCCAACTGGCGGCGGGGCGCGATTTTTTACCCAGCGAGTATCGAGATACTGATGCCGACGGCACGGGAGTAGTCACTCCGCTGATCATTACCGAAGCCCTGTCGCACAAGTTGTTCGGTGCTGTCGACGCGGTCGGCAAGCGGCTGAGCGACCCTGGTGACAAGTCTGCAGCCACCTATCTGGTGGTTGGTGTGGCGCGGCATCTGCTGCGCAACCAGCTTTATCTTGCCAATAAGGGGCGTGCCGACGATACCGTGGTGCTCGCCCATCGCGTCGGCAGCACACCAGCTCTTAGCTATGCCGTTCGGATTGATCCGGCGATGCGTGATACCACGCTGGCGGGCGTGCGCAAGGCGATCAAACGTGAGTTTGGTACGCGCCTGCAAGCGGGCGTTCCGCCGCAGGTCAATTTCTACAGCACCTTGCGTAGCGACGCCTTCAAAACCCGTCGTGCCGCCCTGTGGCTGCTGATTGGTGTGACGCTGACGGTGCTGGTGGTTACCGTGATCGGGATCATGGGTCTCACCGGCTTCTGGGTGCAGCGACGCACGCGGCAGATCGGCATCCGCCGCGCGCTGGGTGCGCGCCGATCGGACATTCTGCGTGAGTTCCTGGCTGAGAACGCGCTGATCGTCAGCATCGGCGTGGTGATCGGCATGGCGCTGGCCTATCTGGGCAACGCGCTGCTGATGAAGCAATACGAGCTGCCGCGCCTGCCGTGGACCTGGCTACCGATTGGCGCCGCCCTGATGCTGGTGCTTGGCCAGCTCGCGGTGCTCGGCCCCGCGCGACGTGCGGCGGCGGTGCCGCCGGTGGTGGCGACGCGAAGCGTGTGATGAAGGACGAGACGATGAGGTTCGTTCCGGTTGCAGGAGCCCGCTTGCGGGCGATTGCTTATGCGATTCCCGAATCCCGAATCCCGAATCCCGGGCAAAGAGCATCGTCCGCGAGCAGGCTCCCACATTTGGCTTCGGTCGATGCGATCGGGTTGACCACCATGCAATCTGGCACAGGTAGGTCGTGCCTCGCGACCGTCACAATCGAGCGCACCGCTCTGCCCACGCTGCCAAAGGATCCTACCCCATGAAAACCTTGCCCTTGCTGATCTGCTCGGACCTGCTGGGTTCGCTGACCGTGGCCGCTCCGTTGCATGCGGCGCCGGCGGCGCAATCCGCCGCGAAAGGTGATGTCGCGACCCGGGTAGCCGCGCTGAATACCTTGCTGGCTGAGCAGTGGCAGTACAACCTGAAGAACAGCCCGGAGTTCGCCACCGCGCTGGGTGATCTGCGTTTCAACGACCGCTGGACCGATGCTTCGCTGGGGCACTTGGCAGTCGATCATCAGGCAACTCAGAATTTCCTCAAGCGCTTCGAGGCGATCGATACCAGTGGCTTCGCCGACAACGACAAGCTCAACCAGCAACTGATGGTGCGCCAGTTGAAAGATCAGCTGCGCGGCTACCAGCTCAAGCTTTACGAGATGCCGCTGGACCAGATGAGTGGCGTGCATATCGCGTTGGCCGGCTTTGTCAGCACGATCCCGTTTCACAACGCCAAGGAGTACGAGGATTATCTGGCGCGCCTGAAGGCTGTACCGATGCTGTTCGAGCAGGTCACTGCTGTGGCGCGTCAAGGCATGCGCGACAAGATGATGCCGCCGAAGTATTTGCTGGAAAAGGTGGTGGTGCAGATCGACAGCATCGAGAAGCCGGCGGGCATGGACAGCGTGTTCGCTGAGCCGTTGAAGCATTTTCCGAAGTCGGTGTCGGCAGCCGATCAGAAGCGCCTGCACGATGCGATCCTCGCCGCCATCGATAACGATGTGCGCCCGGCTTACACGAAGTTGGCCAAGTTCGTGGCCGACGATTACGCGCCGCACGGACGCACTCAGCCGGGTGTGTGGGATCTTCCGAACGGCGAGGCGATCTATCGCTATGACGTCGAGCAGATGACCACGACCAGCGAAACGCCGCAGCAAATCCACCGGATTGGCCTCGCCGAGGTGAAGCGCATCGAAGGCGAGATGACCAAGATCGCCCACGCGCAGGGCTTCAAGGACCTGGCCAGCTTCCGCGCCTCGCTGAAAACCAACCCGAAGACCCACGCCACCTCGCGCGAGGACATCCTCAATCGTTATCGCGGCTATATCGCCGGCATGCAGCCGGAGTTGCCCAAGCTGTTCGGGCTGCTGCCGAAGACGAAGGTGGTGGTGATGCCGGTGGAGAAGTTCCGCGAGAACGAGGCGGCGGCGGCCGAATACCATCCGGGCACGCCGGACGGCTCGCGGCCGGGGCAGATTTTCGTCAACACCGGCGACTTCGCCCATCGCAGCGTGCTGACCATCGAGTCGACCGCGTATCACGAAGGCATCCCCGGGCATCACCTGCAGATCTCGATCGCACAGACGCTGCCCAAGCTGCCGCCTTTCCGCCAGCAGGCCGGCTATACCGCCTACATCGAAGGCTGGGCGTTGTATGCCGAACAGCTGGGCAAGGAAGTCGGCTTCTACAAGGATCCGCTGTCCGACTATGGCCGTCTGTCCGACGAGTTGCTGCGTGCCGATCGCCTGGTGCTCGACACCGGCGTGCACTACAAGCACTGGACGCGCCAGCAGATGGTCGACTTCTTCCACGCCCACTCCAGCGAGGACGAGCCGGACGTGCAGGCCGAGACGGATCGCTACATCACCTGGCCGGGCCAGGCGCTGGCCTACAAGACCGGCGAGCTGAAGATCCTCGAACTGCGCGCGCGGGCGGAAAAGGAACTGGGTCATCAATTCGACATCCGCGCATTTCATGACGAAATCCTCAGCGGCGGTGCGTTGCCGCTGGACGTGCTGGAGACGCGCGTGGATAACTGGATCGCGGCGGTGAAGGCCGGTACGGCGCCGGCGCATCCGGTGGATAGCTGATCAGCGGTGGTGGTTGCGCGTCCCCTTGTTTCGAATGAGTCATCCAGATGGGAGAAATATCCATGCGAAGCTTGACGTTTTGGAGTGTGCTGTTGCTCGCTTGCCTGGTCACGACGCCGGTGATCGCAAGTGATCTGGATGTCCAACAACACAACGCACAGGGCAGTCTGAGCTGGCGCGATGGCGGTCACGTGCTCGACCTTCATTCGGATGCGGCCAAGGGGATCGTGGTGACGCGGGCCGACACCCATGGCACGTGGGGGCTGCAGCAGGGTGATGTGATCCTCGCCGTGGACGGACATTCGGTACGGCAAATTGCAGCCCTGGTGGATCGTCTGCGGGCGAGCACGCCTGTCGCGGTGGAAATACGGGTACGCCGGGGGCGTGCGCAGCAGCAAGTGACCGTGACAGCGAGAGAGTATGGCCATCTGGTTGGCCCCAAACCGCCCATTCCGCCAAGGCCGTCGGGGTCACCTGCAGCGCCGCCACCCCCGCCTGTGCCGCCTTCGGGTGGTTGAGATGCATCGGGTCCTGCTGCAGATGTTTCTGTTGATGTCAAAAGGAATTCAATGATGATTCGAGTGATCCGGCCGGTGGTTTTGTTGAGTGTGCTGACCTTGGCCGGCTGCTCGTTTCATATGGATCGTGCCACGACCTTGAACAGCGGCGTGCTCCACGGCTCGGTGTATTCGGTGGACGGCAACGTGCGGGTGGCGCCGTCGGCGCATGTGCGCAAGATCAGCGTGGTCGACGGCGACATTGTGCTCGGAAGCTGGGCGCGTACGACAGGTCTGCGCAGCGTTGACGGGCACATCGATCTTGACAAGGGCGTGATCTGCACCGGCAACGTCAAATCGGTGACGGGTCGGATCCGTGTGGCTGATGGCGTACGCATCGAAGGTGATGTGCGTACGCTGACCGGTACGATCGACGCCAACAGCACCTACATCGGCGGCCAGCTGGAGACGGTGGCCGGGCGCGTGCGCCTGAGCGGGGCGACGCGCATTGCGAAAGGCATTCTGCTGGCCATGCCCGATCCTTCCGTGACGGTGAACGACCATGAGGAACAGCGTCTACCGATCATCGTGATCGGTCCGGGCGTGGTGGTGGCCGGACCGATCATGGCGATGCGCGGCGGCGTGCTGAAGGTCAGCCGACAGGCGAAGATCGGTGCGGTTCACGGTATCTCGGTGCAGTGGTTCGATGGCGCTGCGCCAGCGCTGAAAGAAGGTCTGGCTGATGCACACGTTGGTTCGCTGACGCATCAGCAACGTGTTGTTTCGCCACCACGGTAGCTCGGCTGGCGCGGGCGCTGCTGCCCCGCGGTGAGTCTTTCAGCGGAACCCGGAGCGTTGTTCGCGTGGCGAAGAGAGTGAGGTGTGGCGACTCGATATATTTCGAGATCCGTTGCATCCGGCCTGCGCACAACATCATGGCTGCGACGTCCGGTGGACGAATGACGAGCGCTGGGGTCAGGCATCGCACGGTCTGGCCCGAATGATGTTGAAGTCATGAGTGCCGAGCAGGCCGCGTTGGACCACGCTCCGGCAGGCTTCTAAGCGATCCCGATGCCCGCTTCCTGCGGCTCGGCCATTTGCTTCTTTTCCGTCGCCACGCAGGTGTAGATCATCGGCACCACATACAACGAGATCAGCGCGCCGATGGTGAGGCCGCTTGCAATGACCAGACCCATGTCGAACCGGCTGACGGCACCCGGGCCGCTGGCCATCAGCAGCGGCACCACGCCGAACACCATCGCTGCCGTCGTCATGAGGATCGGCCGCAAGCGGATGCTCGAGGCTTTCTCTACGGCCGCACGGCGGTCCAGGCCTTCCTCTTCCTGGATCACGTTGGCGAACTGCACGATCAGGATGCTCTGCTTGGTAATCAGACCGATCAGCGTGATCAATCCCACTTCCGTGTAGATGTTCAGCGTGGCCGTGCCGAGGTACAGGAAGACCAGCGCGCCAAAGACCGACATCGGCACCGCGACCAGCACGATGAGCGGATCGCGGAAGCTCTCGAACTGCCCCGCCAGCAGCAAGTAGACCAGCACGATGGACAACGCGAAGGTGATGATGATGGCGTGGCCCTGCTGGATGAACTGGCGCGACCCGCTGGCGTAGTCGACGCTGTAGCTGGCCGGCAGCGTGCTTGCCGTCAGCTTCTTCAAGTAGTCAAGCGCCTGGCCGAGGGTGACGCCGGGCGCCATGGTGCCCTGGATCGTGGCCGAGTTGAGCTGCTGGAATTGCGGCAGGTACTCCGGCTCGACCGTATGCCTGGCATCCTGCTGCTGCGCTTCGGCCATGACGAGGCGTTTGTCGATAGCGTTGCCCACATCATGGAATACGAGAAACAGTGGGCGTTGATGAAAGCGGACCGTGGCGTGGTCTGAATGGCGAGCATGCCGCAGCGCTGCCGGAGGCAGAGCTTCAACGACTGGGGAAATGCGCGACCTTGCGGACACGCGCAACAGCGAAGCGAATGACGGCCGCGCCCGGCTCGCTCCCCATCGCAGCTTCAGGTTGCCAGGCACGGGTGCAGATGCATCGCCGCGTGACAGCATCGAGATCCGCACGCCCACCGTGTTCGCATCGGTGAGTGATAGCCGAGCGGATTGCACCGCATTGCTGGTCGAACTGGCAGGGCGCGGACCCTTGCCAGCGCGCAGCGTGCGGCCCATGCCAGGCCCTTATCCGGCATCAGGTTGGCGCAGCACCTTGCGTTCCGCATGCCGGTTGACGCGGCGCTGCTGTATGAGTTTCGCCGAGGCCGGATGGGTGGCCACGGCCGCACGCAGGGTAGCGGCCAGGCGCAGTGCCCCAGGCCCGGCGAAGTCGGGATCGGCGATGACCAGGTACAGGTCGGCGTAGCGTTCGCGCCCTTCGCGCAAAGGCAACGCCTTGAGGGTTCCCGAAGCCAGCTCCTCGCGGACGACGTTCTCGGGATACCAGGCAAACCCCAGCCCCATGCGCGCGGCGCGGATGGAGGTTGCCTTGTTGGTGACCGTCCAGCGTGCTTCCGCTCCCAGCCAGCCGGCGTCCTGCTGGTGCTGGGTGGCCGAATCGCGGATTACCAGCTGGCGATAACGACGCAGGTCACGCCGGGTCAAGGGTCGCCCCAATGCATGCAACGGGTGCGAAGGCGCGGCGACGGCGACGAAACGGAGTCGCAACAGCGGATCGCCCATGAATCCGGCCGGCACGATCGAGGTGATCGCCAGATCCACCTTGCGCGCAACCAGGGCCTCTTCGGTGCCGCCCAATACGGTTTCCATGAGCTCGATCCGGGTTGCCGGTGCCGTGCTGGCGAACCTGGCCAGCGCCGCCAGCAGCAACCACGTCGGAAACACCGCGTCCACGGCAAGCCGCAGCTCCGCTTCACCACCGGCGGCCAACTCTCCGGCTGCGCGCTCCAGCGCCGCGGCATCTTCGAGCAGCATCCCGGCGCGCTGGTAGAGAACGTCACCGGCCGGCGTCAGCGTGGCTTTGCGCCCGCGCAACTGGAACACGGCCACGCCCAGCACCCGCTCGAGCTTCTGCACTGCATAGGTCACCGCCGACTGGCTCCGATGCAGGCGCTCCGCTGCCTGCGCGTAGCCACCCGCATCGACCACCGCCCTTAGCGCGCGCCATTGCGCAAGCTGGACACGCGGTTGCGCGTCGGGCTCACGAGCATCAACTTCTGATTTACTGATAGGTTTAGCCATATTTTTCGACTTATGCATTTACTTACTTGATTATAGGATAGAACGCTCAAGCGACAATTTAGCTCGGCAGGAGATCGACATGGCCAAGGTTTTGGTCCCCTATGACAGCCCGTGCGGCCACCTCGAACCGCTTGCGCGGGCCGAAGCCGAAGGAGCGTTTGCTGCCGGCGCCGAGGTCAGCGTAAAGCGCGTGCGGGAATCCGTGCCCGCCGAGATCGCGCAGCAGATGCACTACAAGCTGCAACAGGACGCACCGGCTGCGACCATTGCCGAGCTGGCCGACTACGAGCCGATCATCTTCGGGACGCCAACCCGCTTCGGCAACGTCCTCGCGCAGATACGCAACTTTCTCGATCAGTCCGCTGGACGGCGGGCGGCCAGCAAGCTCGCTGGCAAGGTCGTCGACACCGATGTCGCTCAGCGTCGCCGAGCACCGTGGAGCTGCCTTCCTGAGGTCACCGTCGGTGGGCGCGCCATCACCCCGTTGTTACGGTTGTGCTTGTCTACTTTTCGGACCGGCCTGACGCAAACACTGGTTCCAGACGGCCGCCGATGTTGGTGACGACGGCAACAAGCATTCGTCCATCCTGTTTTTCCTGACAACTGAGGTAACTGCCATGAGTCTGCAACTGGGTCAAACCGCTCCCGACTTCACGCTTGATTCCACCAAGGGATCGCTGCACTTCAGCGACTACGCGCACGATCACTGGGTGGTGTTTTTCTCCCATCCCAAGGACTTCACCCCCATCTGCACCACCGAGCTCGGCGCGTTCGCGCAGCGCAAGGCGGAGTTCGACCAGCGTGGCACCAAGTTGCTGGGTCTGTCGGTCGATCCGGTCGACCAGCACAAGGCCTGGGCCAAGGATATTGCCCTGGTCGCCGGGACCGAGCTGAACTTCCCGATCCTTGCCGATCCGGACCTCACGATCGCCAAGCTGTACGGCATGTTCCACCCCGAGGCCGATGCCTTGGTGACGGTGCGTTCGGTGTTCATCATCGATCCCCAGCGCAAGGTGCGCACAATCCTGACCTATCCGCCCAGCGTCGGCCGCAACATCGACGAGATTCTGCGTACGATCGATGCCTTGCAAGTGACCGACAAGCACCCCGTTGCCACGCCGGTCAACTGGAACCCGGGCGATGAAATCGTGGTTTCACCGAAGATCGCGGATGCCGACGCCGAAAAGCAGTTCCCGGGCCTGCGCAAGGTGACGCCGTATTTGCGTTTCGCCAAGGTGCCGCGGGCGTGATCGAAGCCCGCGCCGATTTCGCGGACGCGATTGGGCACACGCCGCTGGTTCGCCTGCGG
>JBDTKM010000184.1:0-9920 GCA_039935315.1 Rhodanobacter sp.
ATTTTCGGCCGGTATCGCCGTGGTGCCGATCACGTTGAGGCCATCGAGCCGGGTATTCTGCACGACCGTACCCTGGAAGCCGCGCGACTGCGGACGTGACACTTCCAGACCTTGCTGGTCGCGGATCTGCACCGACGGCAAGCTGCGCAGCACGTCGTTGACGGTCTTCGCCTGCTGGTTGACGATCAGGTCCTCCGGCACGATGGTTACCGACAGCGGGGTGTCCTTGATTGCACGCGTACCCAACGGCCCCAGGTTGGCGTTCTTGGTGTCGTATTGCGCCCCCGCCGCGTAACCGATGGCTGCACCATGCACGAGTACAGTGCCCAGCGTCGTCACTTTCGGCTTGGTTGCCGCGGGCTTCGCCACTTCGGACGGGCTCGCCTGCGGGACCTCACTGTCGTTTTGCGCTGGTGCCCCAGATGCCCCCAACGATACCCCCGCCAATGCGCCGGCTATACAAAATGACAACCAAGACCTCGTCAACATCGAACGCTCCTTACTCAGAATGAAATACAGCAAGCTTTGATTTCGAACTTCGCGCGCTTCGGTTCGCGGAAATCCCCTAACCGCCGGCGGAAATCGCCATCAACCACGCACCCCCGGCGGATGACAAAAATGTAGTGAACTGCGCCTGTCGAACCAGCTGGCCCATACCACGCGGCGGACAGCCCGTGCAGCACGTGCATCTACTGAAACTCTTCGATCAGGTAGCCTGCGATGGCTGCGATATTGAGGCCGCCGACGCATGGGCTTCGCATATCCTTGAGCCTGCATGCTGCGACTCTCCGGTCGAACATTCTCGCGTCGTGCGGAGGACAAACCGCCAAAATCCCAGGGACGTTCTCCATGTGCCGATTGCTTGCCAAGCCACATTCGGTCAAATGGACTGATGAGGTACGTCGGCCCGAGGAACGGACTTCGAACGGCGCTACCTGAAATGCAGGCAGCTGCGAGGACGGCTTGCGGGCGTCGATGCCAATCTCCGGCGATTGACTTGGTGATCTACCTCCTGAGCTCGCACTGGACTGTTGCCAGCGCCACCGAAAACTCAGCAGCAAGGACTGTCGTTTCATGAGGCCGTCCGCAAGTATTTTCTGCAGCATGCGTTATATACTGGATTATATAACGCTACTACCGTCGAACGGGTGAAAATCCTCAAACGTGAGCTGATGTCGCCGTCTCTATCCAGCAGTGTCCCTTGTTGTCCAGCTCAATCGCGGCGGCGGCCGCAAAGCATGAGGGAAACACCGGGTGCCTGGGCTGGATTGTTCGCCGGCTGATGTTGCAGAGCCTGAACTCTCCAGCAGATCCTTGGCGGCCGCGGCATGGTCACGGCGATCAGGAGCGACCAGCTATCTGGCCGCAGGTGAACGTGGCGATTTGCGCGACAGCCATGCGCACGGTTGAATCCGCCACCTGAACTGGCCGGTGGCGACGGTTCGCATCCGAGCAGCCTGGTCACAACGAACGCGCAAGGAGGCATTCGACCGAAATAATCAGTCCATCGTGCCAAGGATGATCATCGATGCGTTGACGACCGCAAGCACCTGCACGCCTTTTTTCAGACCCAGACTGCGGGCGCTGGCGAGCGTGATGATTGCGGTCATCGTGCCACCCCCGTCCAGATCGATGGCCACCTCGGCATTCACGGCACCCGGGGTCAGGCGCCCCACTCGACCGGCAAGCAAATTACCCGCGGAAAGCCTCATGTTCGGATCGGGCAACGCCACCACCACCAACGACGCCTTGACCAGAGCCATCACTTCCTTGCCCGGTTTCAGTTCCAGATAACGGGTGCTTTCGCAGGTGATCGTGGCGAACAGCTTCTGCCCTCCCTGCACTTGCAGTTCAATGCTGTCGTTGACCGCCCCCTTGTGTACCTTGACCACTTTGCAGGAAATCTGGTTGCGCGCGCTGGTCTTGATCATGAAGCGCCTCAGCAGTTGGATATCGTCCATGGACGCATGACCCAGCTTGTCCAGTTGCCGGACGAACCGGTGGTGTTCCCGATCCAGCGTGTGAAAAACATCGATCAGTCGCCGTGCCCGCGGCGAGAGTGCACTGCCACCGCCGCCAGTGCCGCCGGTGGTGCGCAGCACGAGTGGCTCGTCAGACAAATTATTCATCGCCTGGATCGCATCCCACGCACCCTTGTAACTCATCCCCGCTGCCTTGGCGGCGGCGGTGATGCTGCCAGTCTGCGCGACCAGCTCCAGCAGCTTGATGCGCTCCGCCCCGCCCAAGGCCTCTTTGCCGGCATAAAGCGAGAGCATGCCCTTGATCTCAAACATCGTGTCCTCCGCTTCGCTGCAAAAGCCATCTGTCCAGCGCAGTCTAATCAGATGCGGCAGGCGCTGAGCGAACAACTGGCAGGCCGAACCGACCTTCGTCGTGCTGAGCCCGCAGCGGTCGCCATTTGCCGGTCAGCGGCAGGCGTCAGGTCCGTGATGATTGATGATCAAGTCCTCCGGCACGACGGTCACCAATACCAGTGTGGGCCTCGATCGCAAGCGTATCCAACCGAGCTCGACTCCAGCATCGGGTAGCTGTCGCGGGCCGGACGACCAACTCGGCGCCGCCAGGATTCGCTTCCACTGTGGCCCACAGCGGTGGCTCTACCCTGCCGAGCACGGTCCGGCGCAGCGGCGCGAATGCCCCGATGGCCGCCGGTCAAAGCAGGAACGGCTCCACCGTAACCCAGTCCCCTTGCTCGACCGAACCTCTTTCGAGGTCGAGCACGATGAAGCAATTGGCCTGGTTCACCGAGCGGAGGATGCCCGAGCCTTGACGGCCCGTGCTGTCCACGCTCGGATCAGCGCCCGCGGCACAGGTCAAGATACCTCGCTGGAATTCCATGCGGCCTGGTTTCTTGTGCAATTTGCACGCAGCGCGTGCCCGAAACCTCAGCGGTGGCGCATAGGGCGCGCCGGACATGACCGCAAGTGCGGGCCGTACCAATTGCAAGAATGTAACCATGACGGATACCGGATTGCCGGGTAGCCCGAAAAACTCGGCGCCATGCAGCTTGCCGAAAACCACCGGGCGTCCGGGCTTCATCGCCACATTCCAGAACGAAACCTGGCCGAGCTCGGCCAAGAGCTCGGCGATGTAATCCGCTTCGCCCACCGAGGCGCCTCCACTGGTGACCACCGCGTCGGCGCACTCGGCGGCCCGCGTAAATGCCTCGCGCAACGCGGCCGGATCGTCGCGTACCACGCCCAGGTCAATGCTCTCGACGCCGGCCTCACCCAACATCGCGTGCAGGGTATAGCGATTGCTGTCGTGGATCTGCCCGTTTTCCAGCGGCTCGCCCACCGCGCGCAACTCGTCGCCGGTAGAGAAGAAGGCCACTTTGACGCGGCGCCTGACCCGGACTAGCGCAACCCCGACCGAGGCCAGCAAGCCCAGGTCCACGGCGCGCAATTTTCGACCTGCCGACAGCACCAGGGTGCCGGCCTTGATGTCCTCGCCCGCACGGCGGACGTGGTCGCCCTGACGACACTCGGCCTGCCATTTGATGGTGTCGCCGTCGCGCTGGGTATCCTCCTGGATGATGATCGTATCCGCAGACTCCGGCACCACTGCCCCGGTCATGATGCGCACGCACTCACCGGCACGCAGGCTGGCGCCGGTATACGGGTGCCCCGCGAAGGATTCGCCCACCACCTGCAGTGAGGTGCCGCCCGGCGAGCGGGCGTCTTCCCAACGTATCGCGTAACCATCCATGGCCGAGTTCGTATGTCCGGGAACGTCGGTTGCGGAAATGACATCCTGCGCGAGCACCCGGCCCGCCGCGTCCTGCAGCCCGAGCAATTCGGACTCGGCCACCACGTTGACCGACTTCAATACCGCATCAAGCGCGGATTCCAGCGTCATCGCCATGGCGTCATGTCCGCCACATCCGACACTCGCAACCTTTTCAGCCATGCCCCTACTCCTTTTCCATGTCGATCTCAGTCGCTGGCAAGGTGCGCGAATTTCTCCACGTCCTCTGGCGTGTTGATGTTGAGGAACGCTTGCGGGTAATCCGAAAAATCGACCGGCGCGAAACCGTGGCGGAAATAGAACGTGTCGATCTTGTGTCCGCCGGCTGCCAGATATGCGTCAAGGTCGTCCAGCACACTCACCGGCAGCAGCGCGAAAGTCGGATGCAAGCGCTCGCCGTCATGCGCGGCGACGATCATGTCTTCCTTGCCGGCACTGGCTGCCCACAATCGTTGGGCCAGCCATGCCGGCACAAACGGCCCGTCACAGGGGAGCACCAACACGTGGCTGCGGGTGACGGCGTGCATCCCGGCCGAGATGCCGGCCAGGGGCCCGGCAAACCCGGTCAGCGCGTCCGAAACCACCCGGCAGCCGGTCTGGCGGTAGGCCTCCTCGTTGCGATTGGCGCTGATCAGCACTTCGCCAACTTGCGGCCGCAATGCCTCCAATACGTACTGCAGCATCGGTTTGCCGTTGAACTCGACCAGACCCTTGTCCTTGCCGCCCATGCGCGTGCCACGGCCGCCGGCAAGGATGAGCCCGGCAATATGGTCATGCGCGTGCGACGCGTCGTCGGCAATTTTCGTCACCATCTCCGACACTCCCTGATCCACTGATCGGCAATCACCACGCGGAACCACGAATGAACCATCAACACGGAAACACCCCCTCGTCAGGCCTCATGTGCATCACTGCAAAAGGCGTCGTAATCAATATAACCGGGAAACGCATCGGGCTTGCTGCAGTACGCACATTGTGGGGACGCCGTCGTCTTGAATTGGCGGAACGTTGCCGTTAGCGCGTCGTAACACAGCAAGCGCCCGATCAAGGTATCGCCGATCTTCAATATGAGCTTGAGCGCTTCGATGGCCTGCAACGTGCCGATCACACCGGGCAAGACACCGAGCACTCCCGCCTCGGCGCAAGACGGTGCCAGCTCGGGCGGTGCAGGGGCGGCATACAAGCAGCGGTAGCAGGGCGTTGGCATGCCAGCCGATGCGGCAGCCGGCCAAAACACGCTGACCTGTCCTTCGAAGCGATAAATCGCGCCATACACGTAAGGCAGTTTCAACTTGACGCATACATCGTTCAACAAGTAGCGCGCCGGAAAATTGTCCGTACCATCGATGACCAGGTCGTAGCCGCGCACCACCTCCTCCGCATTCGAACTGTTCAAACGCAACTGATGCGTATTGACCTGTATCGAAGGATTCAGCGCATTCAACGTCTTCCACGCCGACTCGGTCTTGGGCATCCCTACGCGTTCGGTGGTATGCAGTATCTGGCGCTGCAAATTGCTCAGTTCGACCGTGTCCTGGTCCACGATCCCCAGCGTTCCCACGCCCGCCGCGGCGAGATACAGCGCGGCGGGTGAACCCAGTGCGCCAGCGCCCACCAGCAGCACCCGACTGGCCAGCAATTTTTGCTGGCCCTGCTCGCCAATCTCGGGGATCTGCAACTGCCGTGCATAGCGGCTGCGATCCTGTGCGCTCAGCATCCGCGGATGCTCGCTGGGCAATCCAGCACGGTTCCATGCCTCATATCCACCGGCAATCGAGCGGACATCCTGATACCCCAGCCGTAGCAGGCTTTCGGCCGCAAACAAGGAGCGCACGCCGCTGGCGCACAGCACGAGTACCGGATCGTGCATTCCTGGAATGGCGTCTTCGACCTTGAGCTCGAGAAAGCTCCGGCCCAGCCGCACCGCACCGGGTGGCGAGCCGGCCGCCAATTCCTCCGGGTCGCGCACATCAAGCAGGATCGCATTGCCGCGGGTCAGGCGATACGCTTCTTCAGGAGCCACTTGCGGAACCTGCGCCCTCAATGCGGCAATCCGCTGTTCCCGGCCCGACATGGCCATCTCAACCTCCGGCTATCGACGGCAGGATGGTCACCACATCCCCGCTGCGGAGATTCGTGCGCAAACCATCCAGCGCACGTACGCTGGCGTCACCCACGTACACGTTGACGAAGGGTCGCAGCTGACCATCGCGCGCGCAGATATGGTTGATCAAAGTGCCGTACCCGGCCGCCGCCACACCCGCCATCAGTTCGCCTACCGACGACGCCGTGATCTGCAACTCCCGGCTGCCACCAGCAAACTGGCGCAACGCTTCAGGTATGCGGACCGTCACTTCTGCACCCATACCGACACCACTACTGCATGCTCATGACGATCCACTCTAACACCGACGCCGACGGAAAATGGCGGGGAGCAACTCGCGCCGTGGTCGGCGTCGTGTGCCGTGATCGAGCCGCCCTGCCCGAAGCCGGGAAGGCGTCGCCCAGCGGCACGGCTGCGGGTTGTTGGGGGTGAGCCCGAGTTCGCCGGGCCCCCGATCGCACAGTGCGGCGTCGGTCGCGTAGATCTCGCCGATGCGCTCGATCGCCTCCTTGGCGACCGGGCTGCCGCTGGCCGCATGGGCGTCGAAGAACTGGCGCCGTGCATGCGCCCTGCAGCCGAGCTCGGTGATGCGCTTGGCGAACAGCGCCTTGTAGCCGGAGTAATCATCGACCATCAAGGCGCCCTTCCACTCGCCGACGAAGGCGGCAACATGCTTGCCGGCACGGGTCGGCCCGTAGTCAAACAGGACGGCGGGATGAGAGTCGGTATTTCGGTACACGAAGAGATGCGCGCGTCTGGTCCGGCCCGCCCCGGGATCGAGCTGGGCTAACGGCGTTTCGTCGGCATGCAGCACGGGCGCCCTCAGCAACTGGGTGCGCAGCGCGTCAAACAAAGGTTGCAGCGCCAGGCCGATCCGGCCCATCCACTCGGCCAGCGTGGTCCGCTTCAGCGCGATGCCGTGGCGCGCGAAGATCGCAGCTTGCCGGTACAACGGCAGATGATCGCCATACTTCCGGACGACGATCCGAGCGAGCAGGCCCGGGGCAGCCAGGCCGCGGTCGATGATCGCCGGCGCGCCCGGTTCGGCCACGATGGTTTCGCAGGCGCGGCAGGCATACTGCGGATGAACATCGCGGTGCACCAAGAAGACCAACGGCTTGAGGTCGAGCTTCTCACTGGCGTGCTCGCGCATCTTCACCAGCGCCGCACCGCAAGCGGCACAGTCGCGGCGATCGGGCTCGTGGATGGTGGTCACTCGTTCGAGCTCGGGTGGCAGGGCGCGTCGCGTCGATTTGGCGCGCGGTGCCTGACGTGCAGGCGCAGAGCCATTGGCCTGTGCCGCCTCCAGCGCAGCCTCAACGGCCGCGATGTCCTCGGCCATCGCCTCGTCAAACAGCCCGCGCTGCACCGCGTCCATGCGCTCGGATTTGGCATCAAACTGCATCCGGCGCAGGCGCTTCAGCTCGTAGGCAAGCTTGCCGATCAGCGCATCACGCTCGCACAGCGTGCACGGGTGGGCGGGATCGTCGCATCGCGCTCGGCGATCGCCGCTGCGTCCTGCAAGATGCGCGTACGCTACTCGCGCACCATCTGGCGCAAGGTGTCGATGTCGGCAATGGCCTCAAGTGCGCAAGCACCCATGAGGCGATTTTAGCCGTCTAAATGCCCCTGCCTGGTGAACTTGTTTCACATGACAAACGCCGCCAATCACCCCCCGCGCACAGCCATGTGAACTGGCGGCGCGTCAGCGACCACAGCGTTTCGTTCGCCGACGGTCAGACCAACCGCCCCTGATGCAGGCGATGCGTCGCCAACCACATGCCCTGGGCATCCACCACCAGCACCTTCACTCGCGACCTACGGCGATGACAAAACACGTAGGCACTGCCGCCGGGCGGATCGCGACCCAGCGCTTCACGCACGTGCACCAGCAGCCGGTGTGCGCCGCACTGAAAATCCACCGGTGCACTCAACAGCCGCCAGGCCGACACCGCCAACCCCATGCCCAGACCATCGATCTTCCTGCCCATCGCTTCGCTCCTGTCGTATCAGGCGCGTAGTGCAACGGGCAGGACCTGTTCGGGGAAGATGCGGCGGGCGGGCGCTTGCAGCCTGCCCGCAGGCGCCGCTGCTAAGCTGCGGCCTCGCATCCATCGGTCGCTTCATGCAATCCAGGGACATCACTTTCCATCACCCAGCGGCGTTCTGGCTGGGCTGTGGCATGGTCGTTGCCGGCGTACTGGCGCACCTGCCGATGCTGGCGATGGCGGCGCCGATGCATTACCACCTGGCCGGCATGCCAATGGATCGCGCGATGCTGGTTGGCATGGTGCTGGTGCCGCTGGGAGTGCTGCTGGCCGGCTTCGGCTTGATGCCGCGGCTCACGCAGATGCGCCGCACCGCGCATGCCGGGCGCAGCCCGTTGCCATTCCATGCCGCCGACCATGTGCCGCTCAATGGCGAACACTGGAAGCTGGTCGGGGTGCTTGCCCTGGCGCTGGCGGTGGACGTGATGAAGCCGGCCACGATCGGTTTCGTGATGCCCGGTCTGTCGGCCGAATACGGTCTGGGTTCGTCGGTAACGGCGCTGTTGGCGTTATCGGCACTGAGCGGCACGGCGGTGGGCTCGGTCATCTGGGGCCGACTGGGCGACTTGTTCGGGCGCCGCGCCAGCATCCTGCTGTCGGCATTGATGTTCATGGGCACCTCGATCTGTGGTGCGATGCCGTCGTTCGGCTGGAACCTGCTGATGTGCTTCATGATGGGAGCGGCCGCTGGCGGCATGCTGCCGATTACCTTCACCCTGATGGCCGAAACCATACCGACCCGGCATCGGGGCTGGCTGCTGGTGGCGCTGGGCGGCGTGGGCACGTCGGCCGGCTATTTGCTGGCGTCAGGTGCGGCGGCGCTGGTCGAGCCGACATTCAGCTGGCGCGCGCTGTGGCTGCTCAACCTGCCGACCGGCGCGCTGATCGTGCTGCTCAACCGCTACATTCCCGAATCGCCACGCTTCCTTGCGCAGGCCGGTCTGCACGAGCAGGCACGGGCGGTGCTGCAGCGATTCTGTGGCGATTCGCTGGTGGAGCTGCCCGCCAGCGACATCGATGGAGCCGATAGCGCCAGCAAGACCAACAACATCAGCCTGCGCCAGCTGTTGCGCGGGCGACATGCGGCGATCAGCGCGGGGCTGATGGTCTGTGCAGTGGCCTGGGGCATGGTGAATTTCGGTTTTCTGCTGTGGCTGCCGGAAAACCTGGTGAAACTGGGGATCGATGGGCGTGAATGCGCCGCGTTGCTCGCCCGTTCGGCCATCCTGGCGTTGCCCGGCATCGTGCTGGTGGTGGGCCTCTATCAGCGCTGGAGCAGCATCCGCACGCTGGTGCTGTTCATCGGGCTCACCACGCTTTCGTTGCTGTACTTTTTTGCCATCGACGCGACTCACTTGCGCTCCAGCGCGCTCACCATCGCCGGCACGGTGGCGTTGCTGCTGAGCGTCAGCGGTGTCATCGCCACGCTGATCCCCTATGCCGCGGAAATCTATCCGGCCCACCTGCGCAGCACCGGCGCCGGCCTGATTGCGGGCGGCTCGAAGTTTGGCGGCATTCTCGGCGCCGTGCTCGGCGTATGCGGCCTGTTCGAGCATTTCATGCTGTCCGCGTTGCTGATCGCGGCGCCGATGGCCTTGGCCGGCTGGATGCTTGCGCGCCACGGCATTGAAACGCGCGGACGCGGACTGGAGACGATCCAGCGGGTGCTGGCGGAACCGTAGTCAGCGACAAGCAGTCAGCGCGGAGACCGGCGATTTCGGCTCGCGTCACACCGTCAATGGGTTCGGCTTCTCATGGTCGAGCTTGCAGCTAACGGTGGCGGATTCATTCGCAAAGCCGAAGCAAATGAACCTGAACCCTTGGCTGCTCTGTGCCCGCTCGCGCACCGGGGTCATGGAGCCGAACAAGGTTTGATCCACTTGATAGAGTTCAGCAGGTGAACCTGAGCCACTTTTGGACCGACTAAGTGAACCTGACACCTTGTCCATATACACATATTCACTGATGCGCCCCGCGGCATTCCCCTGATTGACCATTCA
>JBDTKM010000185.1:0-8606 GCA_039935315.1 Rhodanobacter sp.
ACCTTGTTCGAGGCCATCGAGATGGATGACGAGGATGAGGCCGCGGCGCGATGTTGGAACGATCATCTTCGCAGCCTGATTCAGCATCGCCTTGCTGACGGAAGTTCGGCCGCATGAGCGCGCCGACCCGCCACGCGTGGTGTGAGCGCATCAATCCGGCGCTGCCTTTCCTCATGGTGTCCGCGCTCGCGATCCTGGGCGCAGGCGTGCTCGCTGCTGCGGAGGCGCACGCACCGAACCAGAAATTGGTGTGGGCGGTGGCTTACCTGGTGCTGGTGGTGGGGGCGAGCCAGGCCGTGTTCGGCGCGGGGCAGGCGCTGCTGGCGACGCGCGCCACGTCGGTGTCGACGCGGGTCGCCGAATGGACGCTGTTCAACCTCGGCAACGCCGGCGTCATCGCGGGCACTCTGTGCTCATCGCAGGCGCTGGTGTGGGTGGGGACGCTGCTGTTCGCGGCATCGCTGGCCGCCTTCCTGTGGGCGACGCGAGGTGTGCGCGGAGGCTGGACGATCATCGCGTATCGCATGCTGCTCGTCTTGATCGGGGCCAGCGCCGTGGTGGGGCTGGTGCTGACCATGGCTCGCGCCACAGCCTGATTCAAGCCCGGCCGGAACCCTTCGTTCGTCTGTTTCGGCCATGCCGGTCACCGGCATGAACGGCGCTGCATGCGCCGGGCAGAGGGCTTGACCGCGGGTGGTCTCGGCGTATAGTAGTTGCTCATATGACTACTAATAAACATGACGCCGATATATCCGACGTCTTGCAACAACTGGGCTTCACCGTGTACGAGGCGCGCGCCTATGCGGCGTTGGTCTCCGGTGGCGAGTTCAACGGCTATGCGCTGGCCAAGGCGAGCGGCATTCCGCGCGCCAATATCTATGCGGTCGCCGAAAAGCTGGTGCAGCGTGGCGCGGCACAACGGATCGAACGCGCCGCAGGCGCGGCGTATGTGGCGGTCGAACCGAACGCGTTGCTGCGCAACATGGAGATCGAGCAGCGCAAGATCATGGGCGCGGCGCGGCATGCGCTGTCGCGTCTGTCACGGGAGCGCCACGCACCGGCCGTACTCAACCTGCGCGGTGACGAGGTGCTGGAGCGCGCGGCGCTGCTCATCGATGCCACCACGACCAGTCTGCACATCGCACTGCAACCGGCAGAGGCCTCACGCTTGGCTGTTCCCTTGCGCGCGGCACGCGAGCGTGGCGTCGCGATAACCACCTTGTGCCTGGAACGGTGCGAGGTCGAATGTGGCGCTTGTGTCGGCAACATCCACCGCTGTCACCTTGCGCCCGCCGGTGGCGCGCGTTGGTTGCTGATCGTGAGTGATGGCTATGCGGCCCTGCTCGGTTACTTCGCGGACAGTGGTGTCACGGCGGTCTATACGCAGCAATCGCTGGTGGTGGAGTTGACCGCCGCTTATATCCAGCAGAGCACCACGCTGGCCATTCTGGGCGGTGAGCTGGCTGGACGCTTTGAAGGCTTGTTGTCGGCTGAAACCCGGCGAGTACTGGATGGCCTGTATCCGGCTGGGGATTTTCTCGCGTATATCCGCGAATTGAGTGATGCCACGCTCTGAACGACGTGACGCGCTTCCACATGAAGGAGAATGGATGATGAACATGCGTAAAAACGTATTGGTGGCCGCGCTGGCTTTGGGTGGCGTGGCATTCGCCGGAGCCTCGATGGCTGCGGGCTTGGCACCCGCTGCCGCACCTGCGGCGCAGGCACCGATGAATGCGTCAGCCATGAACTGGTTTGGCGGCGAGACCTATAACGGCGCGCCGGCACTGACCGTGACGGCAGCCCTGGTCAAGGCCGGTGGCGGTGCGAGCAACTTCACTTTCGCCAAGGCGCTGGTGTCGATGCTGGGCGAGAAGACGGTCAATGCCGAGGTGGCCAAGCTCACCAAGCAGTACGGCAAGAAAGATGTCGATGGTTTCATCAACGGCATGACGTTCGCCGTCAATGACGGGCTGAAGCGTGCCACTGAGGCGGGCGTGAAGCTGCCGGCTGCGCCGGCCGACCTCAAGGGCGCCAAGCTGGCCGAAACCCTGGTCAACGCCGGCACGACATCCGACGGCACCTGGTGGTCCGGCTTCCTGTTCGACAAGGCGCTGTCGCATGGCATCCACGTCCAGGTGATGCAGGACATCGACGCCAAGTACGGCCATGGAGCCGACGAAAACACCCACAAGATCCTCAACCAGGCGATGTATGACGTCGCCCAGGCGTTGAAGGTGAAAGGTGTGAAGCTGGCTTCGTTGCACTGATCTGTAGTGCGGTAACGATACGACGAGGCGAGGGCGCAAGCCCTCGCCTCGTCGCATGTGTATCGCGTGGATTTGGCGCGGCCGGATCGCGCTGGATCTCCCGCCGCAAGTCCACGTGTCGACTATGCTGAGTGCGGGAGCGTGCGTGTTGCGATGAACCGGATGTGGTGACCAACACCCCGGCGCTATTGAAAGATCGCGCGTTGATCCCGGAACGTGCCGACGCAGTCGGTGCCTGCATCGGGAGATTTCGTGATGACATCGGAAACGGGATTGCAGCGATTTGTGGCGGCGCGGGACTTTCTGCTTGCGCACCGCAGCGACCGCGACACGGCCTATCGTGATTTTCAGTGGCCGCAGCTGGATGAGTTCAACTGGGCGCTGGACTACTTCGACGATCTGGGTCGCGGTGAGCACGCTGATCGCACCGCCTTGTGGCTGGTGGACGAGGATGGCAGCGAGCTGCGTCTCAGCTTCGCGGAATTGGCATGGCGCTCCAATCAGGTAGCCAACTACCTGCGTGAACTGGGCGTCAGGCGCGGCGATCGCGTCCTGCTGATGCTGGGCAACGTGGCACCGTTGTGGGAAGCCACGCTGGCCGCGATGAAGCTGGGCGCCGTGGTGGTCCCGACCACGATGCTGGCGGGCAGTGATGACTTGCTTGATCGCATGCAGCGCGGCGAGGTCAAGTACGTCATCGCCGCGGCCGATCAATGTGCCGGCTTCGCGGACGTGGATCTTGATTTCACCCGCATCGCCGTGGGCACGGCGCGCGCAGGTTGGCACGACTTCGCGCGCGCCCATGAGTACTCGCCTGAGTTCACCCCGGACGGCATCACCCGTGCCGGGGATCCGATGCTGCTGTATTTCACCTCCGGCACCACGTCCCGGCCCAAGCTGGTCATGCATTCGCAGCAGAGCTATCCGGTCGGGCACTTGTCCACGATGTACTGGATCGGGATCCAGCCGGGCGACATCCACCTCAACGTCAGCTCGCCCGGCTGGGCCAAGCACGCGTGGAGTTGTCTGTTCGCACCGTGGAATGCAGCGGCCACGATCTTCATCTACAACAGCGCGCGCTTCGATGCCCGCGGCCTGCTCGGTGCGCTGGAAAAACATGCGGTAACGACGATGTGTGCGCCGCCCACGGTGTGGCGGATGTTGATCCAGCAGGATCTGGCCTCGTTCAAGATGAACCTGCGCGAATTGTGCAGCGCCGGCGAACCGCTCAACAGCGAGGTCATCGGTCAGGTGCGCAAGGCCTGGGGGCTGACCATACGCGACGGCTACGGCCAGACCGAGACCACCGCGATCGCCTGCAATCCACCAGGCCAGGAGGTGGTTCCGGGATCCATGGGGCGGCCATCTCCCGGGTTCCGGATCGAGCTGCTGGATGCCGACTGCCAGCCCGCAGACGAAGGCGAAATTGCGCTGGCGCCGGCGCCATGGCCGCTGGGTCTGATGGTGGGCTATGCGGACGACGCCAGTCGCTCGCGACATATCGGCGCCGATGGCTACTATCGCACCGGTGATGTCGCCGCGCGCGATGCCGACGGCAACATCACCTACATCGGCCGCGCCGATGACGTGTTCAAGTGCTCCGATTACCGGATCAGTCCGTTCGAGCTCGAAAGCGTGCTGATCGAGCATCCCGCGGTGGCCGAGGCGGCGATCGTGCCTAGTCCCGATCCACTGCGCCTGTCGGTGCCCAAGGCGTTTGTAAGCCTGGTGGCCGGGCGCGAGCCCAGTGCCGAATTGGCCGGCGACATCCTGCAGTTCGTGCGCGGAAGGCTGGCACCGTACAAGCGCATCCGGCGTTTGGAATTCAGCGACTTGCCGAAAACCATTTCCGGCAAGATCCGTCGCGTCGATCTGCGCAAGGCCGAACTTGCACGCGATCCCGACCAGCGCTTGCCTGGTGAGTATTTCGATCTCGATTTCAGGAAGGACGGGCAGTAGCGGTGGGTGCGACCATGCGAGCGGTGCGCAGCGTTGAAGTCCGCAAGCCGCTCGCCTGGTGCGAGGTGCCGACGCCCGAGCCCGGTCGCGGCGAGATCCGGGTCAAGGTGCAGGCGCGGCGGGCATCTGCCATTCCGATGCGCATTGACGCGATGGCACCGGCAGCGTGGCGTTGCTGCCGATCATTCGCGGGCATGAAGTGACCGGTGCGGTCGACAAGCTGGGCGCGAATGTGGTCGAAGTGGCGGTCGGCGATCGCGTGGCGCTGCACTACCTGGTCACCTGCGACCCGTGCGATGACTGCGTTCGCGGGCTGGAACCGTTCTGCCGGCATGGCCGCATGCTCGGCAAGGACGTCGATGGCGGCTACGCCGAATACATCGTGCTGCCCGCGCGCAACGCGATCCCGGTCGCCGAGTCGGTGGATATCGCGGCGGCCGCGATCATAAGGAATTCGCCCGGCGCGGCCTGCTCGACAGGGCAGCGTGATCGCCGAGCGCATGCCGCTGGATGCAGTGCGGATCAACGCTTGCCTTGACGCGCTGGCCAGTTTCCACGGCCGCACGTGTTCGGTCATCCTCTTCGACTGATCCGAGGGCACGCGTCCGGCCTCACCCGGTTGGCTGCCACGAGCGGAAGCTATTTCTTGGTCGCCGGCAGCGAGACGGTAACGCCCGCGCGGAGCATGGAGTCCAGCACGTCGCGTGTAGCGGTGTCGCCGTTCGCGGCCAACTGCGCGGTCTGGGTGGCGATCGTGTGCAGCGCGGTAAGCATCTTCTGCCACCCCGGCAGAGCCGGGGAAACGCTCGGGTTCGTGTAGAAGGCGAAAAACAGCCCCCATCGCTGGGGGCTGTCGCCACATGCCTGCTCTTGCGAGGCACCTCAGGCGATGCGACGGCGCATACCCACGAACCAGCAGAGCATCAGCAATCCGAAGCCGAACACACCGAATGCGCCAGGTTCGGCGACCGACGTGGTGGGTGGCGTTCCGAGTGCGATATTTGCGAGGTCGCCTGTTATCGCCCCGGTGTGGATATCGCAACATGGTTGCTCGGAATAACCCGATGTATCCAAGCCTTCAAACGATACAAAGCCCCCCGTGGCGTTACTGGTCGGACTGAACACGGAAAAGACCGAGTCGCCATTGAACGCTCCTCCGCTCACCGTCGCCGTAAAAGTCAGGCTGAAGTTACCCACGAGCGCATACCATTGCGGACCACCACCGGAAACACAGCCACCGGAATTGCCACAGTTCGAACTTGGAATGATGTAAGAGGTGCCGATGAATTCATCGTCATAATCGTCGGCCGATAGATTATGCGGTACCGTCGCGTTCGAAACCCCGGGCAAAGAACCCCAGACGAAGTTCGTTGAACCGGCGGCCAGGTTGCCAAGGCTTACGGTCTCGGAATAACCGTCGTTGGCTCCTTGGTAGCCCTTCAGGACCAGTTGCGCATTCGCCAACGCACCGCCCGAGGTGTTGTTGACAATGAGCGCGGGGGTGTCAAAGGAGAGGCAGTCGTAACAACCGCTGATTGTGGACACGATGGTCAGGGGGCTCGCATGAGCTGGCGGCGCGAGTGTTAGCGAAACGGCAAGGACTGCCGAGTAAACGAGAGCCACTGCTGGGCGGAGAAACGAGTTCATATGAAACTCCTGCTTTCGACGTGAGAATGACATTCTGTTGACGCTTTTTTCAACCAGGCATAAAAGGTTATATTTTCAATAATGCATGAATTGAACACCATTAGTTATATGTGGGGAAAAATGTGAGGTATGTCGACAAATTTTGCTGAAGCGTGATGATCAATGGCAGCGTACTTATTTGAAACACTTTATATTTCACATGGTTGGATCGAGATCGATGGTCCGGTTTGTAATTATGGAAAAAATGAAAATTTTACCGACGGATCTGGCTGGGTCGCGCCGCCAAGAGAGGGCGGTAATCAAGCTGCTCTGAACACTATTGAGATCCCCCGGCCGGCGCTGATACCGCCGGTGTTCAGCGTCATGACGCCACCACCCACGGTGGCGCCGTACCTGGCCGAGGTGCCGGTGCCAGGAAACGTACTGTTGCAAGTCGTCCAGTCGGCGGTGGTGCCCCAGCTTCCGCTTCGGCCATTCCCGGTGCAGGTCTGCGCCGAGCCTGCTGCGAACGCCTGAAACAGGAGCAGGCAGGCGCCGAGCCCCACTGGTGCGAACCGCCGCTGCCCGGATGAGCGTCGGCGGCTCATCCCCCCAGTGCGACCGAAGAGGCGCTGGGTCCAGCCCAGCGGCGACCGCAGGCAGCAATGATTGAACATGGGTGTGCCCTTCATGGAATTCCCCGACGAACTGGCGCTTGACTTGTCGGCGCGAGTGGTCCTGTGCTATCGCTATAATCACGCTGCAATAATTACCCCGTTCGGCATGGCGGCCGCTACGGACAGATCCGGGCAAATGCGGGCAAACGCGGGCAAACAGGGGCAACGCGGCATGGAAACCGGAAGGGACAGCCCGACTCTCGGCAAACGTCTGGATACCTGGAAAGCGATCAGCGCGTTTTTTGTCCGTGACGAGCGCACCGTCCGGCGCTGGGAAGCGACCCGCGGGATGCCGATCCACCGCTTGCCGGGGCAGGGTCGCGCCAACGTCTACGCTTACACGATCGAGCTGGCAGCGTGGCTTGATAGCGCCGGGCATGAGCTCGATGAGGCCGCCCTGGGCAAGGTCGGCAATGGCGATGGTGCGTCGTGGCCGCGCGCGACCGATCCGGGCCACACGCCTGCGCTACCGCAGGAAAGTGATGTGCTGATGGCGGAGCCAGCGGTTGCGACAAACAGCCTGCCGGCGGCTGGACCAGCCCCCGTGGCAGGCTATGCGGGCGTAGATCGAAGACGGGCATCGCGCCGTAAACAAGCAGCCCACCGCAAGCTCCCGATATTCCCGGGGGTGGCGGCCTTGCTGATTGGTGCGGCCGTGGTCTTTTTCTGGTTCAACCTGCGCCACGTTCCTGCGACGCCAGCGACGCCAGCGATGGCAGCGCGCTCGGCGCACGTGGCTACGGCGCAAGTGGAGGAGCTTTATCTGCGAGGGTCCTACGCCTGGAACAAACGCACGCGGGAAAGCCTGAACGAGGCGGTGGTCGACTACTCTCAGGCGATCGCGCTCGATCCTGATTTCGCCGAAGCCTACGTGGGTTTGGCGAACTGCTATCTGCTGCTGCGCGAGTACAGTCTGATGCCCGCGGCGGCAGCCTATGCCAACGCCGAGCAAGCGGCGCAACATGCTGTTGCGCTGGACGAAAGCTTGTCCGGGGCGCACAGCGCCCTGGGTTTCGTGGATTTCTTCTGGCATTGGGACGCCGCCAGGGCGCAGAAGGAATTCCAACGCGCGATCGCACTCGATCCAAAGTCCATTCTGGCGCACCACTGGTATGCGACTTCGCTGATGTCAATGGGCCGGTTTCCCGAGTCGCTGGCGCAGATCGAACAGGCAAGGGAATTGGACCCCGGATCCACGACAATCTTCGCCGATCGTGGGTTGATCCTATATGGCGCAGGGCAATGGAGGGCCGCCTTCCAAAGCTTGAAAGAACTTGAAACTTCCGACCCGACGTTTTTGTCGCCGCACCTGTATCTGGCGAACATGTATCTGGCCTCGGGCGACAACCAGAAATATCTGACTGAATCGCGCGCAGTGGCAAGCCTGCTGCACGACGACAAGCGGATGATCTTGGTGGACGCGGCGCAGGACGGCTTTACCGCCGGCGGCCGTCGGGGGATGCTGCGGCGCATGCTCGATGTGGAACAACGCCAGTACTTGGCGGGCGACGCTTCCGCTTACGAGCTGGCGACGATCTGCTCGTGGCTGGGCGACAAGCCTGGCGCGCTGAAATATCTGCAGATCGCGCTGGCGGAGCACGATCCTGGCTTGATCGGAGTGCGCGACCAACCGGCGTTCGCCGTGCTGCACCCCGATCCGTCGTTCCAGCGGATACTCGCACGAGTCGGGTTGCCAGCGTTGCCGGTAAAGCCGTGACAGATGGCTACTGAGCGGTTCCGCAAACACGCGGGTGATTGGCCGGGGGATGGGAGCCATGCTTTTCCGCGCTGACGGCGTGATTTCAGCTCCGGTGGCAGAGGGCGTTGCTTCGGCTTGGTACGCTGGAGAGGCTGCGCTCACCTTGCTTTACACCGCCGCGATGCGATGGCCACAAACTGTTGATGCGTGCGATCACGGTCCGCCACGAGCGCGATCGACTGGTGCAGAACCTGGACCAACGTAATGCGGAAGTGCGCGCCGCCGTCGCTGGGGCGGAGGTACGTGGTCGGCTTCAGATCGTCGTTGCGTAGCTGTTCCCGGGCGCCGGCAGTGGTCGTGCGCTTCGAAGAAGGC
>JBDTKM010000186.1:0-7243 GCA_039935315.1 Rhodanobacter sp.
TCGAAGGTGCTGGCGGTCCATGTTGCGGTGTTGCAAGGCTGCGGGCGGCGAACGATACGTCGTGTGAAAATTTTGGCAAGGCTCCCCTGCAAACTTTCTTCAATACACAGCGCAACCGCCGGATGTATCTGGAGGCACAGGCCTTCGCCAAATTTCTCGATCAGGCCTGCACCAGCCGGATCCGCGCGAAGTTGCGCTTGCCAACCTGCAGCACACCTTCGAACCCGGCCCCGAACACCCGCTGGGCGTCTTCCACCACCTCGGCGTCGATGCGCACCGCGCGCTCCTTCAACTTGCGGTTCGCCTCGGAGTTGCTTGCGGTCAGCCCGGCGGCCGTCAGCAACGCGGCGAGACGCAACCCTTCAGCAGGAACCGCGATATCGGACTGTTCCAGCACGGCAGTATCGCCGTGGCCACGCACCACGGCATGCCAGCCGGCGATCGCCAGCTCCGCGGCAGCGGCGCCCTGGAATCGGGCCGCCAGCTCGCGCGCCAGACGCAGCTTGGCATCGCGCGGGTTGAGTGCGCCCGAGGCGACATCGCGCTTCATCCCTCCCAGCTCGTCCAGCGACACACTGAAGCTGAGCAGTTCAAACCAGCGCCACATCAGCTCGTCACCGATCTTCATGGTCTTGGTCACGATGTCGATGGCCGGTTCGTTGATGCCGATGTAGTTGCCCAGCGACTTGGACATCTTGTTGACGCCGTCCAGACCTTCCAGCAACGGCATGGTCAATACGACCTGCGGCGGCTGACCGTAGTGTTCCTGCAGTCCGCGCCCCATCAGCAAGTTGAATTTCTGGTCGGTGCCGCCGAGCTCGACGTCGGCCTTGAGTGCCACCGAGTCATAACCCTGGGTCAGCGGGTACATGAACTCGTGGATGGCGATCGGCTGCTGCGCGGCATAACGCTTGGTGAAATCGTCGCGCTCGAGCATGCGCGCCACGGTGTGCTGGGCTGCCAGTCTGATCATGTCGGCAGCGGACATCTTGTCGAACCACTCCGAATTGAAGCGCAACTCGGTCTTGTCGCGATCGAGCACCTTGTAGACCTGGTCCGCGTAGGTCTGGGCATTGGCGCGCACATCTTCACGGGTCAACGGTTTGCGGGTGACGTTCTTGCCGGTGGGGTCGCCGATCATGCCGGTGAAGTCGCCGATCAGGAAGATCACCTGATGGCCCAGGTCCTGAAACTGGCGCATCTTGTTGAGCAATACCGTATGGCCGATGTGCAGGTCCGGCGCGGTGGGATCAAAGCCGGCCTTGATGCGTAGCGGACGGCCACTTTTCAGGCGTTCGACCAGTTCCTCACGCTTGATGATTTCGTCGGCACCGCGCGCAATCGTGGACAGGGCCTGGTCGGGCTCGTTCATGAAACTCCCTCTGGTTGTTAGTGCGAAAGTGAACCGGTTCGCGAGACTGTTGGCGACGCCAACCATCCGATGTGTGCCGTAAAGTTAATTGTGCGTTAATCGGAAATGGATCGCAAACCATTGATGGCAAAGACATTGACGCCCTCTACACATCGCCGCTATGGTACGCCGAGTTTGTGACTGGTACGGGGTGAGACGGGATGGCCGATGAAAACAAGGGCGCGCTGCATGCGCGCAAGCTGGCCATTTGCCGCAAGGCACAGCGTCTACACCCACGTTTCTATGACCGCTGCGCGCACTGGTCATTCAATCGTTCAGTGGAAGTGGAGCCGATCCAGTGGCGACGTGAACGCTGGATGCTTGCCGGCACCGCACTGCTGATCACTCTGCTGACCGGCTTCATCATGCCGTCCTGGGCAAACGCCATGCGTCCGGCCCCCGTACCCGAGGCACACACCCTGTTGCCGCTGGCTCTGCCGAAGGTCGACGCGATCAGTGCACGCGCGCCCACCGTGGACGACTGGCAAGTAGTGCGGGTGCAACCCGGGCAGACCTTGTCCGAGATATTCAACGGACGCGGCCTGGGCCTGAGCGACCTGCAGAAGGTGATCGACGCGGCCGGCGATCACGATGCCGCCCTGCACAACATTCGTCCAGGCGAGGAATTCGATTTCCTGCTGGGCAGCGACGGCAGCCTGCAGGGCTTTCGCTTCGACTCCGACCAGACCAGTCGCGCGGTCATCCGGCTGAACGGTGCGCAACCCACCTTCACGCTCACGAAACGCGACATGGACGTGCGCGAGCAAGTCGCCCACGGCGTCATTCGCAGCAGCCTCTACGCCGCCGGCGACCAGGCCGGATTGAATGCAGCCATGGTGGGCAAGCTGGCCGACTTGTTCAAGTACGACATCGACTTCGTGCAGGACATTCGCATCGGCGACAGCTTCACCGTGATCTACGACGATCTCTATCGCGACGGCGTGCGCTACGGTCAAGGCGATATTGTCGCCGCGGAGTTCATCAACCAGGGCACGCGCTACACGGCCTATCGGTTCAAGAAGGACGATGGAAGCCATGGCTGGTACAGCGAGGACGGTCGCCCGATCGAGAAGTCGTTCCTGCGCATCCCGGTCGACTTCACCCGGATCTCTTCCCGCTTCTCGCGTGCACGCTTGAACCCGGTGCTGGGCATCGTGCGGGCGCACAAGGGCGTGGACTACGCCGCGCCCATGGGCACACCGATCCACGCCGCCGGTGACGGCGTGATCAAGTATCACGCTTGGGAAAACGGTTACGGCAACTTCGTGGTGATCCAGCACAGCAAGACGATCAGCACCGCGTACGGGCACATGTCGCGCTTCGTCAAAGGCCAGCACGTCGGTGAGCATGTGCGCCAGGGCGAAGTGATCGGCTATGTCGGCATGACCGGTTTGGCGACAGGTCCTCATCTGCATTACGAGTTTCGCGTCGATGGCGTGCAGCGCAACCCGCAGACAGTGACCCTGCCCAAACCGCAACCGCTGCCCGCCGCCGCGCTGGCGAGGTTCGAATCACAGGTCGTCAAGCCGCAACTGGCTCGTCTGAACGAGCTGGACCATCGGATCAAGCTCGCCCGCGTAAACGCTCCCGCCAACCACGACAACTGAGCACCCATCCAGCGTGATCGATGACGACGCAGCGCTCTACGTCGGGCTGATCTCCGGTACCAGTGCCGACAGCATCGATGCGGTACTTGTCCGGTTTCATGAAGGCAAGCCGCAAACCCTCGCCAGTCATGCCCATTCCTGGCCACGTCCCCTGCGCGAACGCATTCTGGCGGCGGCGCAAGGCGAGGCGGCGCTCGACCTGGACGCCTGGGGCAGGCTCGACGTTCAAATCGGACACCAGTTTGCGGATGCCACCATGCATCTGCTCGAACACTGCCACACCGCCACGTCGGCAGTCCGCGCGATCGGCTCGCACGGACAAACACTGCGCCATCGACCCGGTGGCGATTACCCGTTCACGCTGCAATTGGGGGACCCCAGCGTAATTGCCGAACGCTGCCGCATTGACGTGGTCGCGGACTTCCGTCGCGCCGATATGGCCGCCGGTGGGCAGGGTGCGCCGCTGCTGCCCGCGCTGCACGCCATGTTGCTGCATGCGCCCGGCTGCACGCGCGCGGTGCTCAACCTCGGCGGGATCGCCAACATCACCGTGCTGGAAGCCGATGGCCGCGTGCGAGGATTCGATACCGGGCCGGCCAACGGACTGCTCGACGCATGGTGCCAACTTCAGCGCGGCGAGCCCTTCGATCGCGATGGCGCCTTTGCCCACAGCGGGCAGATCCTTCCCGGGCTGCTCGAAGCCCTGCTGGCCGATCCCTACTTTGCGCTGCCGCCACCCAAGAGCACGGGACGCGAATATTTCCATCTGGGCTGGCTGGCTGAGCACGCGCCGGTCGCCACATTTGAACCAGCCGACGTGCAGGCGACGCTGCTGGAACTCACTGCGCGGAGCGTCGCGAATGCCGTGGCACAGCACGCACCCGGCGCAGACGAAGTCCTCGTCTGCGGCGGCGGCGTGCACAACCCGGGGCTGATGCAACGTCTCGAGGAGGTGCTGGCGCCCCGCAGCCTGTGCAGCACCGCCGAACATGGCGTCGATCCGGATTTCCTGGAGGCAACCGCGTTTGCATGGTTGGCGCGCCAGCGACTGCTCAAGCTGCCGGGCAACCTGCCGGCGGTGACCGGAGCGCGCGGGCCGCGGGTGCTCGGCGCGATCTACTCCGCCGCAGAATCCGGCTGGCCGTAGCGAATATTCTCCGGCGCCAACTGCGTCGGGCGAGTCTTGGCCAGCGCCTGCAACGCCTCCTGAAATACGCTCCGCTCGGCCGCTTCCCAGTGCCCTTCCAGCACGGTCAGCAGGTTCGGATTGCGCAGGCTTTCGCTGTACTGCTGGGCCACCGACATGCCAAGGCCGCTGCGCAACGCATCCAGCGCGACATCGTTGACTGAACACTGGCGCAACTTGGCCAGCGCAGCGAGGCGCTCGGTCAGCAGGCCATCAACGTGATGAACAATCATGTCCGACACAGGCGTCACTCCGCGTTGCACTTGCCCAGCTCGGCCGATGGTTGCACATCCGCCCTCAATCCGGGACATGTTGTTCGGAGATTGTGGCCGACTTGGCAATCCGCGTTCGACCACCACCATGCCGGCACGGCGACAGGCGGACAACCGCTCAGGCTTCGGCTGACGCCGCTGCGATCCGCTCGCGCTCGAAACGACGGAAGCGCGGCCACAAGGCCACAAACAACACCATTGCCGGAATCACGGCCAGCACGGTGAGCACGAAATAACCGCCATATCCCGCGGTCATGGCGATACCGCCAGCAAAGAAGCCGAGCAGTTTGCCCGGCAGGTTGACCAGCGAGCTCAGCAGCGCGTATTGAGTTGCCGTGTGCTGCTGGTTGACCAGCGAGGACAGGAACGCCACGGTCGGCGGTCCGAGCATGCCGAGTGTGAGATTTTCGCCAGAGATCACCAGGGTCAGCATGACGAGATTGCCCGGGTGCGTGATCAACAACAGGTACAACAGGTTGCTGCAGCCACACAGCACGATGGTGACACCGAGCGGACGCCACGCGCCCCAGCGCGCCACCGCCGCACCGCCGATGAATACGCCCACGATCCCGATCCAGATGCCGTAGATCTTGGTGATTGTTCCGATCTGGGTCTGGGAGTAGCCCATGTCGCGGTAAAACGGGCTCATGATGCCGCCGATGGTGGCCTGTTCGGGCATCTTGAACAGCAACAGGAACAGCACGGTCACACCGGCCAAGGCCCAGCCGTAGCGACGGAAGAAGTCGGCAAACGGATCGATGACACTCTCACGCATGACCTCGCGCCAGTGCGCGGGTCGCACCCGCATCACCTCGGGTTCGCGCGCCAACAATGTGGTGGCGACCGGGACCAGCATGGTCAGCGCCATCACTCCGTAAACGACCCGCCATGCCACATGGTCGGCCAGGATCAGAGCGACCGCGCCAGCCACCAGCAGGCCGATCCGGTAGCCCAACGAGTAGGTGGCCACCAACGCGCCCTGGTCCTCGATCGGCGCGATCTCGATGCGATACGCATCCACCGCGATGTCCTGGGTGGCGCCGAAGAACGCCACCATCAGCGTGGCGATGACAAACGGCACCAGCTTGACTGGAGTGAGCAGCGCCATCGCCAGCAACCCGACGATCACGCCCAACTGGGCAAACAACAGCCAGCCGCGACGCCGGCCGAGTCGGGCAAAGCCGGGAATCCGCCCATGATCGAGCAACGGCGCCCAGACGAACTTGAACGCGTAAGTCATCCCTGCGCTGGCGATCATGGTGATGTCGGCCAGCTTGATCCCGTTCTCCTTCAGCCAGTACGCCAGCGTTCCCGCCACCAGCAGAAACGGCAACCCGGAAGAAAAGCCCAGCAGGCACATCGTCCACGCCGCCGGCTGCGTGAACGCATGCCACACCGAGGGCTTGGCCGGCCGGCGCACGACCGCTTCAGTCGGCATAGTCGACGGTATACGGGGCGTGGTCGGAGAAGCGCTCGTCGCGGTAGATCGAGCAGGCTTTCAGGCGATCGCGCAGCGACGGTGTGACCACCTGATAGTCGATCCGCCATCCCACATTGTTGGCGCGCGCCTGGCCCCGATTCGACCACCAGGTGTATTCGACCGCATCTGGCTTCAGGGCGCGGAAGCTGTCGACCCAGCCACGCTGCTGGAACAGCAGATCCAGCCAGGATCGCTCCTCGGGCAGACAGCCGGAGTTCTTCTGATTCGACGACCAGTTCCTGATGTCGTTCCTGGTGTGCACGATGTTCCAGTCGCCGCAGATCACGTAATCGCGACCGCTGGCCAGCCACGCATCGAAGATCGGCGTGATCCACTCCATCGCCCTGAACTTGAACTGCTGGCGCTCGTCGCCGGACGAGCCGGAGGGGAAATACAGCGATACCACCGAGAGCTTGCCGAAACGCGCCTCGATGTAGCGACCCTCGTTGTCGAACTCGTTCCAGCCCAGCTCGGTCAGCACCTGGTCCGGCTTCTGTCGCGCGTAAATGGCCACGCCGCTGTAGCCCTTCTTGCTGCTGGCATCGCGATAGAAGCTGTGGTGGCCGTCCGGGCGGAACATCGGATCGATCAGCTGATGCTCCTGCGCCTTGGTCTCCTGCAGGCAGACCACATCGGCGCGCTGCGCATGCATCCAGTCAAACACACCCTTGCTGGCAGCGGAACGAATGCCATTGGCGTTGAGACTAATGATGCGCATGGGTGCTCCCGATCGGCTGATGGGCGATCATAACAACCCCGGGTGGCAGCGACAGCGCGTGTACCATGGCGACCTCCACGCTGTGCGGCACTTGCCGCCTGCCCTGTCAACGATTGCCGCGGGACGTGTCTGTGCACGACTATCAACGCCAATTCATCGAACTCACCTTGCAGCGCGAAGTGTTGCGCTTTGGCGAGTTCACCCTGAAATCCGGTCGACTGAGCCCGTACTTCTTCAACATGGGGCGCATCGATTCCGGCGCCGCGCTGGCCCAGCTCGGTCGCGCCTATGCAGCGGCGTTGGTGGCTGCCGGAATCGAGGTCGACATGCTGTTCGGCCCCGCGTACAAGGGTATCGCGCTGGCCGCCACCACCGCCATCGCCCTGGCCGACGAGCACCAGCGTGACCTTCCTTGGGCGTACAACCGCAAGGAGGCGAAAGACCACGGCGAAGGCGGCATGCTGGTTGGCGCACCGCTCGCGGGGCGCGTGCTGATCGTCGACGACGTAATGACCGCCGGCACCGCGGTACGCGAATCACTGGAGCTGATCCGGGCGCATGGCGGCGTG
>JBDTKM010000187.1:0-18785 GCA_039935315.1 Rhodanobacter sp.
CTAGGAGCGTGGGCGGTAGAAAACAAGCGGCTGCGGCGTCGTGGTTTTGGCCAGCTTTTCCGCTCACTTTCGTTGAATAGCTACGGCTATTCGCCTCAAATGATCGAAAAATCTGACTCAAAACCACTTTGCCTCGCTCACTTGTTTTCTACCGCCCACGCTCCTAGCCGCCTGCAAGCGGGCGCTGCCTTTGGTTCGGGATTCGGGAAAGCAAGAGCATCGGCAGCGAGCCGGCTCCTACGATGGCGGTACATCCCGGATGCCGGCGCGGCTGGCCATGATCTGCGCCAGCACATCCGGCGCGTATTCAAACGAGTCGTAATACAACCGGTCGCCGGGCAGGCCGGCCCCGAGAAACGCCTGATGGGCGGCGTCCACCATGGCCGGCGGCCCGCTCATGTAGACATCATGGCCGGACAGATCCGGGTAATCGGCCAGCACCGCCTCGTGCACCAGCCCCATACGCAGGCCATCGGCCGATCGTCGATCGGCCACCACCGGATGAAACGTCAGATGCGGCAGTTCCTGCTGCCAGTGTTCAGCCTGCTCACGCAGATACAAATCCGCGGGGCTGCGCGCACCCCAGTAAACGTCCATCGAGCGCCGCGTACCGAGCGCGATGAAGTGTTCGACGATCGCCTTGATCGGGGCAAATCCGGTACCACCGGCCACGAACAGCATGGGTCGCTCGGAATCCTCGCGTGGCACGAAGGTGCCCAGCGGACCCTCGACGCGCAACCGGTCGCCCACCTGCAGCTTCTCATTGACCCAGCTGGTGAAGCCGCCGCCGGGCACATGCCGCACATGCCATTCGATCATGCCGTCGGCCTGCGGATGGTTGGCAATCGAGAACGGTCGTCGCCGGCCGTCCTCCAGCAGCACATCCAGGTATTGACCGGGGAGCCGCTTGAGCCGGCGTTCGCCCGCCGCTGGCATCAGACGCACCCCGATCACGTCTGCGGCCAGCTGCCACTTGGCGGTCACAACCATGCCCAACTGGCGCCGCGCAATGTCCTCGACCGAGGTCACCGGACGCGCCTCAAGCAACAGGTCGCTGGTCGGGACGGCCTGGCACAGCAGCACCGCATGATTCGCCAGCTCACCGGCGTCCAACGCCAGCGGTGGATTGCGCGGATAGTGGCAGCGGCCCTGCAACAACGTCGCCTTGCAACTGCCGCAGACGCCGGCGCGGCAGGAATACGGCAAAGCCACGCCGGCCCGCTGCGCCGCTTCGAGTACGGTTTCATCAGGCGCCACCGAAAACTGACGGCCGGAAGATTTGAGAGTCACGGTGAACAAGAGTTCGGCCTTGGTTGATGCTGTGCACGCGTCACTGGCTCTGAGCGCCCTGCACATTGATTCCAGGAAACGGTGCAGAAGCAGACGGCGCAGCATCAACATTGTGGCCGCGTCCACAGCGGACAACAATGCGGTTTCACCGCACAGGAATCAACCATGAGTATCTGGAAGCAACCACCCGACCTGGCGCGCATCAACGAGTGGAGTGCGAACACCATGATGGAGACGTTGGGCATCCGCATCACCGCCGTCGGCGACGACTGGCTGCAGGGCACCATGCCGGTCGACCACCGCACCCACCAGCCTTACGGCCTGCTGCACGGCGGTGCGTCGGTGGTGCTGGCCGAGACCCTGGGCAGCACCGCCGCCATGCTCACGGTAGACCCCGCCCAGGAGCTGGTGGTGGGGCTCGATATCAATGCCAACCACATCCGCGGCGTGCGCAGCGGCAGCGTCACCGGTACCGCAAAAATGCTGCACCTCGGGCGCACCACCCAAGTCTGGGAGATTCGCATCGAAAGCGAGGAAGGTTCACTGGTGTGCATCTCGCGCATCACCATGGCCGTGGTGCCGGCGCGCGTGGCAGGTCCACGTTGATGTTGCGTCCGCGCGAACATCAGCCGCTCATCTGCATCCTCGGCAATTGCTCCCCGCATTGCTCTACCTGCTGCATCCATGCGGTCGTCTCCTCAACAGGGAGAGCAGTCGAACGTAAAAGGCGCGCCACGTGAAGACCGCAGACACGCCGTACGCAAGCCTGACGCCCGACCTGGTACTGGATGCGGTCGGCGCCTGCGGCTTGTGGCCGGATGGACGGCTATTGGCATTGAACAGCTATGAGAACCGCGTATGGCAAGTCGGGCTGGAGGACAGCGCACCGGTTGTCGTGAAGTTCTACCGACCAGGTCGCTGGACGGATGCGGCCATCATCGAAGAACACCGATTCGCGCGGGAACTGGCCGACGCCGAGCTGCCGGTAGTGGCACCACTGGCGTTCGGCGCGCACACGCTGCTGTGCCACGAAGGCTTCCGCTACGCACTGTGCCCACGTCACGGCGGCCGCGCGCCGGAACTCGAAGCGAGCGACCAATTGCAGTGGATGGGTCGCTTGATCGCCCGCATGCATGGGGTCGGTGCACGCACGGCGTTCGTCCATCGCGGGCGACTCGATCGCGACACGATGGTGACGCAGCCGATGCTGGCGGTGCTCGGTGCGTCCTTGTTGCCTGCTTCGCTGCACACCAACTACCGCGCGGCCGCGTCGCGCCTGGACGCTGCCATCAGCGCACGGCTTGGCGCCATCGGCCCGGTGCGGCAACTGCGGCTGCACGGCGACTGCCATCCGGGCAACGTGCTGTGGACGGACGCCGGCCCGCACTTCGTGGACCTGGACGACGCCCGCACCGGGCCGGCGGTGCAAGATCTGTGGATGCTCGCCAACGACGAGCGTGCGCTGACTGCGTTGCTCGAGGGCTACCGCCAGTTCCGCCACTTCGACGACAGTGAATTGGCGCTGATCCCGGTCCTGCGCGCGATGCGTCAGCTCCATTACGCGGGCTGGATCGCTGCCCGCTGGCATGACCCGGCCTTTCCCACCGCGTTCCCGTTCGCCGCCGAATCACGCTGGTGGGAGCAACACATCACCGACCTGCACGATCTGTCCGACCTGCTGGAATAATCCACCGTCTTGCGCTTGCGCAACGCCACACCGAAAAGCCGGCAACGGTACGCCGAACCCCTGTCCCGGTTCTCCCGCCCCGGTACAATCCGCCGTTTTCCGGAGTTCGGCATGCGCACCATACTGTTCCGCCTGATCGGCATCCTCGAAGTGGCTGGCGGCCTGTACGGGGTGGCCGCGATGCTGCGCCACCTGCTGCCGCTGGGCTCGACCCACGACGGCGTGATCGCACTGATCGGGCTGGCCTTGTTCGGCTTCGTGCTGGCCGCGGGCGTGCAGCTGATCGATGGCAGCGAGCGCGGCATTCGCATGTCACTGTGGGCGCAGCTGCTGCAGGTACCATTGATCGCCACGCCGCTGTTCAGCTATGCGCTGCACAGCGGCGGGTTTGTCAATGTGATTGCAATCATGCACAGCACGCCCAGGCTTGCCATCGACTGGCACCTGGGCAGCCAGGGTTTCGCCTTGGCAGCCGCCGGCCCGGCGGTATCGCGGCTGGGCATCAACCTGCTGGCGTTGCTGTCCTGGCTGGCGTTGAGATTTCGCTAGGGTTTGTCGGACTTCGTGACAGGACCTTGACTCGACATCGGCAACGATGGTCGGGCTTGCCACTCTTCACACTCGGAATTCATCCCCGTCAACGCTGGCTTTCTGACTGCAGGTGCCGCCGGCCTCTGGTTGGCGTTGTACTCACGTGGCGGCTTGCTCAGCTCGTCTCGGCCAAGCCCCGCTCGCCCCGGCGCCCGGTCCACGCGCCCGCCCCACTGAACCGGAGGAACTTGCGATTGGACAATCAACACCCACGGATCCGCGTTCTCGTCGCCGAAGACGAGCCGATGGTAGCGATGCTGCTGGAAGAGTTGCTTGGAGAAGCCGGTTACGAGGTGCTGTTGGCGGCCACGTTGGCCCACGCCACCACCCTGGCGACCACTGAAACGATCGACTTGGCCGTTCTCGATGTGAGGCTGGGCAGAGATGACAGCTTCCCCCTGGCGGAACAGTTGCGCGCGCGCGGGGTACCCTTTCTGTTCGCCTCCGGTCACGGACGCGACGGCGTCCCGCCACACTTCGCTGAGGCCACCGTGCTGCAGAAACCCTACGACATGACATCCCTGAAACACGTATTGACGGAACTCCTGCCTGCACGCTGAAGCCTGTCCTGCGGGGTTTGCCGACAGAAGCATGGCCGTGCCGGCCGTTCTGTTCCTGTGCTTGCCGCCGTGACAACGCCCTCGCATGGGCTCGCGCGTGGGCATTCTGGCGGATGACAAGCTTTGCGCTGCCTCACCGGACGGGCCCGAGCCCGCAGCAATTTGTGGGTACCGCAGCCTTGCCCCTCGGAGAGTGATCTCGAGCGAAAACGCACCTGCCGTGGTTTCAACGGGCAATGCCGGCCTGGATATCATCCTCACCGGCGGTCTGCCGGCCAATCGGCTGTACCTGCTGGAGGGTGCACCGGGCTCGGGCAAGACCACCCTGGTACTGCAAGTTCCTGCGCGAAGGCGTGCGCTGCGGCGAGCGCGCGTTGTACGTCACGTTGTCCGAGACGCGCGACGAGTTGGCTGTGGTGGCTCGATCCCACGGCTGGAGCATCGATGACTTCGATGTGTTCGAGTTCAGTTCCGCCGCCGACGTGCTCGGTGGTGGCAGCGAGCAATCGATCCTGCATTCGTGGGAGATGGAACTGGGCGAGACCATCCGCTTGGTCCAGGCCGAGGTGGAGCGCGTCCAGCCCAGTCGGGTGGTTTTCGACAGTCTCTCGGAATTGCGCTTGCTGGCGCAGGACTTGCTGCGCTACCGCCGCCAGGTGCTGGCGCTGAAGCAGTTTTTTTCCGGACGCCAGACCACCGTGATTCTGGTTGACGACATGGGCGGCACTGAATCGGGCGTGGATGCGCATCTGCACAGCCTTTGCCACGGCGTGATCACGCTGGAACGACTCACCCTGGATTTCGGCGCCGCACGCAGACGCCTTCAGGTGCAGAAGCTGCGCGGCGTGGATCTCACTGCCGGCTATCACTACTTTGCCATCCGCAAGGGTGGGCTGGCGATCTGGCCGCGGCTGATTGCCGCCTCCCATCACGCGCAGTTCAATGGCGAGACGATACCCAGCGGCGTCACCGAGCTGGACATGCTGCTCGGCGGCGGCCCGCTTCGCGGCACCAGCACCTTGATTACCGGCCCGGCCGGCACCGGCAAGACCACCATCGCACTGCAGTATGTGGATGCCGCCTGCCGCCGTGGCGAGCCCTGCACGATTTATGAGTTCGACGAACGCATCAGCACGCTGATAGCCCGTGCCAACGCGTTCCAGCTCGACCTGCAAAAACACATCGACGATGGGCTGCTGGTAATCGAGCAGATCGATCCGGCCGAGCTTTCCCCGGGCGAGTTCACGTGGCGCGTGCGCGGGCAGCTCAGCGAACGCCGGGCACGGGTGATCGTGATCGACAGCATCAACGGCTTCATGGCCGCGATGCCGCAGGAACAGCAACTGACCCTGCAAATGCACGAATTGCTGTCCTGCCTGAGCCAGCAGGGTAGTGGCTTTCCTGATCAACCCGCAGCACGGCGTGGTCGGCAGCATGGCAACCAGCCTCAATATTTCCTATGTGGCCGATGCAGTCCTGCTGCTGCGCTTCTTCGAGGCGGACGGGCGGATCCGCAAGGCAATCTCGGTGCTGAAGAACCGTGGCGGCATGCACGAGGACGGCATCCGCGAACTGCGCATCGACGCCCAGCGCTTGCGCATTGGCGGCGCACTCTCGGCGTTCAAAGACATCGTCACCGGCACGCCCGAATACGTGGGCAGCGACTCGCCGTTGATGGAGTCCCGCGCTCGCGACCATTAGCGTCGCCGACCACGCGCGACGCGATGCGGCGACGCGCAGCGCCGGCGCTCGTGATCAGCACGAAGGTCATCAGGTACTCCTTGCCGCACCGTTCGGGCGCGATGCGCAGACCGTGGCGACATTGTTGCGTGAGGCCAGCCACGAAGCGGTGATCTGCGCCAATACGCGCGCAATCGCCGCTCAGATAGGTATTCGCACCGACGCCGTCCTGCTCACCCAGGAAGCCGTGGCAGAGGATATGTCCGTGCCCAGGCAGGCGTTGGGCCAGCAGCCGGCCTGGTCGGATGTGCCCTTTGTGCTGTTGGTCGCGCCGCCATCCGGGCGGAGCGGGCGCGCCGAAGCGTCGCGTCTGGCATTCCTCGAGCTGGTACCCAACAGCGTGGTGTTGGAGCGACCGCTCGGCAGGGTCTCGTTGCTCAGCACGGTGGGCTCGGCGCTGCGACTGCGCGAGAAACAGTTTGAAATGCGCGATCGCCTGCGGGAACTGCGTGACAGCGACGCCCGCTTCCAGGCCATCGCCAACTCGATCGACCCGATGGTCTGGACCGCCCTGCCCGACGGCTGCCACGACTATTTCAACCATCGCTGGTATGAGTACACGGGCGTGCCGGTGGGCTCAACCAATGGCGAAGGCTGGAACGACATGGTCCACCCCCGGGACCAAGCCCGCGCGTGGGAGCGCTGAGGCGCAGGATGCGAACACCGCCTTGCCCATCATCACCTCCAGCTGCAGCATCGACCTCATGCTGTCCGACGTGGGACTTCCGGGCATGAACGGGCGTCAGCTGGCCGACATTGCGCGCAGCCATCGACCCGACCTGCCGATTCTTTTCCTCACCGGATACGCCGAGAACGCCGCTCACCGCGCGGATTTCCTGGGCAAGGGAATGGCCATGCTCAGCAAACCCTTTTCGCTGGAAGTGCTTGCCGCCAAGATCGACGAGATGATCCACTGAGTTTCGGCCGCTCGCGAGCTGCCGCCCGGACGTGTCGGCGCAGGTGTCAGCGACGTGAGCCGAACTCGTGAACCGATGCGGCCTCTCGGCACGCGGGCGCGAGCCGCTATCATGCACCGATGAATAGCCCCGCCCCGCCCCCCGCCATCCGTCTGAAGTCCGATCGCAGTCCCGGCCATCCGTGGGTGTGGTCGGCGCAGGTGCACAAGCCCGACTCCAAACTGCCGCCCGGCAGCGTGGTCGAGGCACGGGATGCAAAGGATCGCTTCGTCGCCCACGCGTTCTGGAATGGCCACGCGCGGATCGCGTTGCGTCTGCTCGACACCCACCCCGATGCCAGCATCGACGCGGCATGGATCGCCGCGCGAATCACCCGGGCGGTGCAGCTTCGGCGCGACTGGCTGCAACTGGATCAGCTCAGCGATGCGTGGCGCGTGGTGCACAGCGAAGGCGATGATCTATCCGGCCTGATCGTCGACCGCTACGCCAACATCCTGGTGATCGAGTACTTTGCCGCCGGCATGTGGAAATTCCGCGAAGCGATCCACACCGCCCTGCTCGATCATTTCCCTGGCACGCAGCTGTACTGGTTTGCCGAGTCGCACGTGCAGAAGCAGGAGTCATTCGACTGCCGCAGCCCCGACGTACCCGCTCCGTTCGAGGTGCACGAGCACGGTCTGCGCTTCCACGCCGCGCCCGGCTCGGGCCACAAGACCGGTTTCTTCGCCGACCAGCGCGACAACCGCAAGCGTTTCGCGGAACTGGCGCGAGGCCGGCGCGTGCTCGATCTGTGCTGCAACGCGGGCGGTTTCGCGGTGCACGCGATGGCCGCCGGTGCGCGCGAGGCAGTCGGGGTCGATATCGACGCCGGCATACTGGGTGTGGCCCGTGCCAACGCCGCAGCGAACGATGTGAAGGTCAACTTCGAGCAGGCTGACATCTTCGATTGGGTGAGAGCGGCGATCGCACGCGGGGAACGCTATGACGCCGTGGTGCTCGACCCGGCCAAGCTCACGCGCGACCGCAACCGGGTCATGGACGCACTGAAAAAATACTTCGCGATGAACCGCATGGCGCTGGACATCATCGCACCCGGCGGCCTGCTGCTGACCTGCTCGTGCACCGGCCTGGTCAGCGAGGGCGAGTTCCTGGAAATGCTGCGCCGGGTTGCCCTCAACGCCGGGCGCGCGATTCAGGTGCTCGAAGTGCGCGGCGCAGGCGCGGATCATCCGTTTCGCACCGACGTCCCCGAAGGTCGCTATTTGAAGGCGGTGTTCTGCCGTGTGGATTAGTTGCAGGTCACGCGTGTGGAACGCAGCAAGCCGGCAGCACTGACGCCCATGCCAACCCTGGTCGATCCGGACCAAGCCGCGCCTTCCGAGCACGCGGCCCCGGGGTAACCCGGGAGCCACTGGCGGTAATGCAACGTCAGCGACCCAGGTCGAACGGGAATCGTTTCATGAACAAGGTGGAGCTTGCGCGCTGCCCGAGTCATGTCAACGCTGACCATAAACGTGCCCGGGCAAGGCCGGGTGGCGTCGGCTGCCGTGCGCCACATGGCGAAAGAAGATGGGGCGGAATGCATGAGCGCAAGCTTGGGATGAGCTCAGCACAGCGACCGTGGTGGCAGTGGACCCGAAAGCGGTACGGGCAGACAGTCTTGGCGGTGTGGTCGAAGGTCCCTCGCCTCAACCGAGCCGAAGGACCTCCGACGCTCCCCTAGAAGTCGTATGACATGTCAAAACGAACCATCCGCGGCGCCCTGCGGCCCTGAGGCAGAAGGTAACTGGGATTGGGAGTACCGCTGGTCCCGTAACTATAGTTCAGTTGCGTGGGCGCCTGGTCGTTCAACACGTTGAACACCGCGAGGTTGAAATTCCAATTGTGATGCATCCAGGCGGGGTTGTAGTTGACGTTCAGATCAACCGTGTGGAACCACGGCATGGAACCCAACGACCCCATGGGCGACGGTTTGCCTGCGCACCAGTGGTAGACGCTGCCGTAGCCCACGGGATCGGTTTCACCCGGACCGTACTGCCCCAGGCAGACTCTGGGGGCACCGGACGAGACATACAGGCTTCCCCCAGCTCGCCAATCCGGATTTATCTGGTAGTAGCCATAAGCCTTCAACGCGTTGGTGTGATTGTTCGGCAACACGCCGTACGAGTACTCCATCAACGACGGGGCGTCCCACTGCGGAGTGAGCGCTATCGAACCGCCACCACCACCACCGGACAACCCGGCCAACGAATCTACCGGCCCTTCCGTGTTACCCCACGAGCGCGACCAGGTATACACAAGGTTGCCATACCACTTGCCGTCGAACGAATGCTCCAGCGAGAGATTGACGGCGTAGGATTTGCGTTCAACCTTTCGCGGGAACCCCTGGTCCTGCGGGGTGACTACAATCTGGTGCAAAGCCCCGTTCCCATCCTTGATCAGCATGTTGGTCGTCTGGGTCGGGTTGATCAGGATGAAACCCGGTGCCACATCGCTGCAACTGCTGAGCTTGTCGTCCATGGTTGCCCCGGCGTACGTCAGGCCCTGTGCGACCGCAGCTCGGCACATGGCCGCAGTGTCATCCCAATCATCGATGATGTTGGGGCCCATGTCTTGATAGACGACGTCTGCACCAAACACGTAATTTGCGCCCAACATATGGAACTGCTGCTGCATCCCCAACACGAAGTTGTCGGAATATTCCGGCTTGATGTTGGTCGAAGCCGCTTCATGGGCATCCACCGGTTGACCATAAGCGTTGAACGCAGACACGCCCAAACCGGATCGCCCCCCGTTGTTCTGCGGAATCTGCACCAGCCCTAACGGCACGCCTGTCGCTGGATCAATCCCGGAGTAGGTGAAGTATTCGGACGTCTGGAGCGCCGTCGCGGTGGAGTTGAATGACACCGCCGCCGGTAGCGCGAGATAGTACCGACCCGCGTTGCCGAATACTTTCAAGGTGGAGTCACCGTGTACGTCCCAAGCGAATCCGAGACGCGGCGACCACTGCGGCTTGGTCAACCTGGCGAAGGGAATGCCGGACGCACTGTCATTTACAAACTGGTCGTTTCGCAGACCAAGGTCCAGCAACAGGTCGGGCGTCACCTGCCAGCGGTCCTCGACGTACTGCGCCCGCTGCGTCAAGCGAGTTGATGCGACCAGATTGTTGATTACCTTCGCAACATAATATCCGCCCGGGTTCGCGCCATTCGAATCGGGCGATCCGGCGTACGGCGGAAGATTGGGATTGCCCCCCACGATCGGTGTGCCGGAATCACCCTGCCCGTAAGCCCAGCCGTAGCCGGGACCGGTCACGATCGCGCCGTCGTCGTGGTCCCAGGTCTGAAGGTTGTCGATTCCGAAACGGAAATCGTGCTTGCGCCACTGGTATTCCAAATCAAGACGATAATTCATCTCTACCGAGGTATGCGAAGGATCAGAAATGGTCTGGGAGGTTTGTGTATTCGAGACTGGCCCATTAGGTATAAACGCGGGGTTCTGCGAAGAAGCGCCCGCAATATTCGGCAGGGTGGGGTCAAATCCCGGATACGGCTCTTCAACCAACGGATACGCACCGCGCACTTTGCCAACCATGGCGTGCAAGGTAAGGCTGTCAGTAATGTCCGATGTGTAATTTGCCACCCACAAACGGTAGACACTTTTGGTGGCCAGCGGCAGGGACGTGAAGTCTCCATTTTTAAACGTGCTGTAGTCGAAATTGTAGTTTGATGGCCACACTTTCGTCGAGTTTTGTACTGCGGTTACTGAAAGAATATTGCTGTCATTGATATTCCAGTTGATCTTTGCGTACAACTTTGGCTGATGCGTCTGGAATTTCGTGGTAAATGGCGACCAGACTGATCCGGTTGACTGACCGCGGGTGTTGTCCTGCTCCGCGGCCAGGAAGAAAGTCAATTTGTCCTTGATGAGAGGGCCACTGATATAGGCATCGTAAACGGCTTCCTGTTGCTTGTTGTTTTCCGCATATTGCTCCAGGTTGCCCACCGTCTCCTGGGCGTTGGGTCCGGTATATGATGGATTCGACCAGTACTCATTCCTGGGTCCTTCAGCCAAACTGGCCGGCTGCCACAGAGCCTTGAACCCGAAGTGCCATTCATTGGAGCCGGACTTTCCGATCTGGCTGAGCACGCCGCCAATCGAACGACCATAACGTGCACCATACCCGGTCGTCATCGTCTGCTGCTGCTCGATCGCACCGTATGGCAACGGCACTCCACCCTGCCCCGTGATGGCATCAGTCGTATTCATGCCATCGATGTAATAGGCATTTTCCGCGACCGAGGCGCCACCGAACGACAACAAGGGATTTCCCAGTTGTCCGGTACCCAGCGACGAAGCTCCCATCGCCACCCCCGGCGCCAGCATGGCAACCGCCTCGGCACTGCGCGCCAACGGAAGCCTCACAAGCTGTGCGGCAGTGATCGTGGTTACTTGGTTGGTGGTGGTCACATCGATCGGCGGAATCGCATTGGCGACGACCTTGACCGCAGCCAAGGTCTTGACATCAGCCGGCGCTGTGGCGGAGAAATTGATAGTAACCGCGCCTGCGGCGGCCGGGGTGACGCCCTTGCGAGATTGCACCGGAACCCCCTGTCGCATCAGGGTGACTGTGTAGGTGCCAACAGGCAACGTGATCGAATATCGTCCAGATGACCCCACCGAAATATTACGTTCGAAACCCGCACCGCCGGTGATCTGGATCGTTTCATCGGGAGCAGCCGGGACCGTGCCACGAATGGTGCCGGTGATCGACTGCGCAAACGCTCCACCTGCCGCAGCCAATGCAATGGAACCACCAATGGCCAAGGTCAGTGCTTTCCGGTGGATCATGCAGTTACCTGACGTGCGCCGAATTATTTCGCTCATTCCACATCCTCATCTGAGACCTGATTACGTATCAGCGCGTCCTCACTCATTCGTTCGCCAATGAATGAAGCACGCACTGCATGTGAAGCAATTTGTGGAAACCAGCTGGCTGGCGAAACGGCGCCTGCAGCCCATCGCAACCGGCCGCAGTGGCCACGGCCGCGCGCGGCTCGCGAGTTCATTGATACGCCAGTTCGTGCGACGCGGCCCTCCCCTTCAAGCTGCCGCCCGCAACGTCTCTCCTTCCGCCGTTGAAGCACCCCGAAATCCAGCGTTGCCCGCACTGCACCTCCACTCGACAAGTGCGCTTTGCCAGCCTGCCGTCCATGCCGAGCCCTTGTCGACGACAGTAACGAGAGGTGGGCCTGGGCTGACGCCGGCTTCGTGCAGAAGTCTTCGGCCTGCCTCAGGCGTTGTAGCTTTGTCCCCAACGATTGCGCTGTCAATATGCGATGCGTCATGTCCACGCATGTCACCTTCGACGAACAAATGGGGCGAGAACGAAACCGCACAAATTCAGCCGAAGGGGCACCGCGACGTTCTGCCAGCAAGCCGCAACTGCCGCACCTCTTTCGCCAGATGCGCGCGCCGCTGGAGTCAGACGTTCCATCGCGCCCTTGGCGTGCTGTCAATAGTCGCGCACGTCCAGCAGCACGAAGCAGCGCGCACTGTAATCGCCGGCTGGCGGCCAGGCGACGGCGTTCAGCGCCAGCGTGCCGGCGGTCCACAATTCGTTGTCGAGCAACGCCTCACAGCGGGAGTTGCCATCGCGCGCATGACTGTGCACCAGTCGCAGCCAGTGCAACTCCGCGCTCAGCGCGCCGCGCTTGAGCGCCGTCTCGATCGAGCCAAGGGCGTCGGGCGGCATCTCCACGCCGGTCGCTCCGCGTACGTTGAACGGGCCGATGAACACGTCCCAGCTACGCGCCCCGATGGTCCACGTGGTGATCCTCATCTTGCGGTCATCGGTGACATACCAGCACGCGGCGAGCAGCGGATGGAAGACGCTGTGCTCGAACGTGGACAGCGCATCGCGGACACCGGCCTCGCCTCCGCCCGTCCCGGCGAAACTCTCCTCGATGCGGCGCTCCTCACCCAACACGACGTCGACGTCGAGCCGCCCAGGCTCGCCGGCAAGACCTTCATGCCACTCGGCGCGGATCGCCGGAAAATCACCGTCGGTAAGCAGCCAGCCGTCGTCGTCAGCTTCCAGCGCCACGTCATGGCGATCGAACAGGCGCAGCAGGCAGCTCTGGAGTGCTTCAGGATCCATACGGGTTCTCGTTGATCGATGCGGCTGGCAAGTCGCGCCAAGTGAGATAGGCGCGAAGGTCGAATTCACGTTGATGGTAGTCCGGCAACATGTACTCGCACAGCTGGTAGAACGCCTTGTTGTGCTCGATCTCCTTCAAGTGCGCCAACTCGTGCACCACGATCATCTGCAGAAATTCCGGCGCGGCGGCCTTGAACAGCGCCGCCACGCGGATTTCCTTCTTGGCCTTCAACCGGCCACCCTGCACGCGTGAAACGGCGGTATGCAGACCGAGTGCGTTGCGCACCACGTCGAGCTTGCTGTCATACAGCACCTTGTCGATGCCCGGAGCGTTCTTGAGATATTGCTGTTTCAGCGCGGTGGTATAGGCATATAACGCCTTGTCGCTCTGCACGGCGTGACGTTCTGGATAGCGCGCGGACAGATGTTCGCCGAGGCGACCCTGCGCAATCAGCTCGCGTACCTGCTGCTGCAAGGCCTCGGGATAGGCCTGGAGATATCTGAGCGGCGTCATGCCGCGCATTCTCGCACTGCCGGGCGCGATCAAGGGACTGCTGGCATTGCATGGCAACAGAGTTTCATTCCACAACACCGCGGCGCGGTCGCACGGCCGACACCGCCCCGACGCACGCCATCCCCCGCGGCAAACGCGGACGAGCGCAGCAGTGAAGGCGGCTCGGACGAACGGCGCTCAGCCGCTGCTGCGCCAGCTCGCCCTGCTGACGCGACAAACTCACCCTGCTCCAGCAACAAGACGGCATCGACGCACGGTGAGCGGACTGGCATGGCGGCGGCCGTCACCAGTGGCAGCAGGAAGAGGTGACAAGAGGGGGCTTGCTTGGCGTACGCCCCGTGTCATCCTACGCAGCAAGCTGATCCAGCGCTTCGCGCAGCTGTGACAACGCTTGCTCGCACGCCGTCTCATCACGGTATTCGGGTGTGCTGGCCACGGCCTCACCGTCGACCTGCAGCACCATGCCTTTTGCCCGCCGCTGGATCACTGCAGCGGCCGCGCCCAGACCTTTCAGACGCTTTTGCATGGCTCCAGCCGTCTTGGGGTCGGCGAAAGGCACCGACAACAGCAACTCCTCACCCTCGGCGGAAAACAGTCGAAAGCGGAACTGCCCATCGGCATCGCGGAAACTGGCCAGCCGCGGGACGCGGTTTGGCTTCAGCGGCGCAGCGGTCTCGCGCCGGGGCGCCCGGGTGGTCGTCATCGGACGCAAACCCAGCGTCTCGCGCAGGGCGGCAATTTTTGGCGTAGCGATCGCCCGCGCCTTGCGCGCGCCCTCCTGCAGGATGGCCTCGATCGCCGCCGGGTCGGCCATGAACGTTTCATAGCGTTCGCGCAGCGGCGCCAGGTCAGTCTCGACGCGGTCATGCAACACCAGCTTGGCTTCACCCCAGCCCATCCCATCCAGCAGGGCACGACGAAATGCGTCGGTCTCGGCGGTGCTGGCGAAGGCGCGGAAGATGGTGAAGAGTGCGCAGTTGTCTGGATCCTTGGGCTCGCCCGGCGCGCGCGAGTCGGTGACGATGCGCATGATCGCCTCACGCAACTGCTTCTTGCCACCAGCGAACAGCGGAATCGTGTTGTCGTAGCTCTTCGACATCTTGCGCCCGTCGAGGCCGGGCAGCGTCGCGACCTGCTCCTCGATCAGCGCCTCCGGCAACACGAAAAATTCGCGGCCATGCAGGTGGTTGAACCGCTGGGCAAGGTCGCGGGCCATCTCGATGTGCTGGATCTGGTCGCGCCCGACCGGCACCTGATGGGCATCGAAGGCCAGGATATCGGCTGCCATCAACACCGGGTACATGTACAGGCCCGCCGTGATGCCTGCATCAGGGTCTTCGCCGACGTCCGCGTTGCGGTCCACCGCCGCCTTGTAGGCATGCGCACGATTGAGCATGCCTTTCGACGCGACGCAGGTGAGAAACCAGGTCAGCTCGGGAATCTCCGGAATATCCGACTGCCGATAGAACGTCACCCGTGCCGGGTCGAGGCCCGCAGCCAGCCAGGTCGCGGCAATCTCCAGACGCGAACGCTCGATTCGCGCCGCATCACCGCTCTTGATCAGTGCGTGATAGTCGGCCATGAAAAAGAAGGCATCGACATCGCTGCGCTGGCTGGCCGCGATGGCCGGGCGGACCGCACCGACGTAATTGCCCAGATGCGGCGTGCCGGTGGTGGTGATGCCGGTGAGGACTCGAGTTTGCATGTTGCGCCGCGCAAGTAAAGCGCCAGTTTACGACATCACTTGATCGAGGCAATCGCTGTGTGTTCGGCCGGCAGCGTCGCCGCGACATTGCTGAAAATCCAACTCCGCGACCTGCCATCAGGTACAGCTGCCAAGCGAAACCTCCGGGTACCGGGAACCGTCCCCGCAACGACTGCGAACGCTATGCGGCAGCCGCGCCGCTGATCACCACGGGGCTGACGTCAGGACGATCGTCGAGCCGCCCCGGAGCACACCGCGGACGGCAGCAAAGTGGCCGGCAGCCTGCCTCGCCGGCGGCGCTCAGGTCGCATCTGCAGGCGAGTGACCCGTGCCCGTATACCCGCCCAGTGCCTGCGCGAGGGTTACCTTCGGATTCGGGGCCACGATCGTGACGGGTCCCCGGGCGCGGACCTCTTCTTGCTGTGCATCGGTCAACTGCCCTGCGCCACGGCGGGTATCAAGACTGTTTTCCTGATGCGCGGCACCGGATTGCGGGAGATTGGTATTGCCCATACAGTGCTTGCCTCAAGTCAGATCGCGCTGCCCAGTGTAACGCACGGGCCGCGTGCTGCAGACGCGGTCACCTATGCCTGTGCCGGTCGCGGTTTCCTTCAACGCGGACGGCCCGACGACGCGAAGCCCGCCGTCCGGTGAATGGGGCGTGGATGCGCCCGACCACCATCGCAGCGGCGCCAGCGTGCGGCATGCTGATGGCAGGAACCGGTACGGCAACCGGGCCCCGCACTACGCCCGATAGCGCCTCCCTGCAACAAGCCCTCGACGTCGCCGCGACCAAAATCAGCGCCAGGGTCCCGCAGGTCATCAGGCACCAGGTCGTTCTCGTTGTCCTTGCGGGACATCAGCCAGATGTGATCACCGGAGGCGCTCGCCTGACTCACGCAGTCACGGCGGCTTGCGCCGCAGCGGGATTGGGCATGCCGAGCACGTGGCGTGACTTCACGATTCTCTCCGTCTTTGCGGATCAATGCCCGTCCCATGTTTACCGCTGCGCTGTGACTGATGCTTGACGGCAACGGGTTGCGTGGTGGCTCAGCGAATCAGGGTCGATTTGCCGAACAACGACTCGATCAGATCCACCGCGACCTTCGCGGTAGCATTGCGTCGATCAAATGCAGGATTGAGTTCGACCAGATCCATTGACCCCAGGCGTCCGCTGTCACAGATCATTTCCATACACAGCTGTGCCTCGCGATAGGTCGGACCGCCGCGTACCGTGGTACCGACGCCGGGAGCGACGCTGGGGTCGAGGAAATCGACGTCGAAACTCACGTGCAGGTGGGTATTCCCGTCCACGCCATCCAGCGCCTGCTCCATCACTCTTTTCATGCCTTCTTCGTCGATCCGACGCATGTCATAGACGCCGATGTGGGCATCGCGTACCAATTGTTTTTCGGTATCGTCGACCGAGCGAATGCCGATCTGGCGGAAGGTATCCGGGGTCGTCGCGGGGGTGTGGGCGCCGAGTTCAATGAGGGGCTTCGGGCCGCGGCCGCAAAGGCAGGCCACCGGCATGCCATGAATGTTTCCCGATGGAGTCGCCTCGGCCGTGTTGAAATCCGTGTGCGCATCCAGCCAGAGCACCCGCAACTGCTTGCCGTGTGCACGACAATGCTCCGCGACAGCATTGATCGAGCCGATCGCCAGGCAATGATCACCACCAAGCATGATCGGCAGGTGCCCAGCATGAAGCTCCTGCTTGACCGCCTGGTAGACCGCCTGGTTCCAGGCCACCACCTCGTCCAGATGACGGTAACCGGCGATCGGCGGCTGCCACGGATTGAGGGGCCCGTGCAGATTACCCTTGTCGATCACGGTACGTCCGTGTTGCGCAAGCCGCGGACCAAGCTTGGCGACCCGCATCGCTTCCGGCCCCATCGAGGCGCCGCGATCCCCGGCGCCGATATCGGTCGGTACGCCGATCAGGGAAATGGTTTGTCTGGTCATTATTTTGATACCTGTTTTGACGGCCGGGCTGCGCGCATGGGCAGCGGTGCGGCGGCACGAAGAAGATGATACGGCGCCCGTGACCGTCGGTCGGGATCTGCCGCCATTCGCTGGCGCGAGCGCACGAAAGCGCGCGCGGCAATGACTGCGGCACGTTTTCCGAGTCTACCGGATTGAGCCGCGCGACTCTTCAGACAGGTTGTTCAAGAGCTGCACAGCGCCCGGGCGCACAAGACAAGTCCAGCCGCATCGTCCTGACGATTTGCGTCATTCCAACTGACGCATACGCTCAAGTTCATCCTCCCGACGCGAATGGGCACCAGGTTGCCACGAGACGAGGTCGCTATCCCGCGACAACGCAGGTTCCGGCCTGGCTGGCTTGATGAACTTCCCCCACAGCATCCCTGCAAACAGCAACATTCCCCGCCAGACGGCGGGGTGTTCAAAAGGCGTTTGCATATATTCACTCCCGATTGCCCCCGTGCAACCGTTGATCCAATCGTAGCAAGTTTTTACACGGCGTCCACACCGCCAGGAGTCTGTCGAACTTTGGTTGGCCGGGCGGCGAATCCGCCTGTGCGGTTCACTATCCGCCGACCCGTGGTCCATAGAACCATGTATGGACCGGCGTATCGTCAAATGCTGTTCTCGCACAGCCGAACTCTCGCCTCGACCATCAAAGCCGGACAGACTTGTAGCAGCCTGTCGGACTTGAGGTCAGCACAACGCCGATGCGCGCGCAGAGAAGGAAAGCTACACCGACGTAGTGAGCCCAAAGGGTTTTTAGCGGCCACTATCGTCGAAACGGACGGATTTCCAGCGGTTTCAGGCGCTCTGGGCGGATTTCGGGCGCAGCATGGCCATCCGTTTGAAGTTCCACGCCAGGCACACCAGCGTCCACTCGTGGCTCACGTGCGCCAGCCCGCGCAGCAGGAACCGGCGGAAGTTCATCACTGATTTGGTGATGCCGAATACCGGCTCCACCGTTTGCTTGCGCAGCGCGTAGGCGGCGCGGCCGTTCTTGGTCTTGAGCGCGTGCTTCATCTGCTCGACGGGGCTGGCGGGCGCTTCGAGCGCTGCCGGTTCCTCGAAGCGTTCGCGCCACGCCGGGTGATGCGCGTTGCGGCCGATCGCTATCAGGGGTTCGATGCGGGCAACCATGCAGGCTTCGACGTTCGGGGCGCTGAAATGGCCGGTGTCAGCCAGCAACGCCTGGGGCGGGCTCCATCCGTCAGGCAACGCCAGTAGCGCGCCTGTAGCGCGGCCAGCATCGGCGTCACTTGTTGCTCGTCGTTGCCGGCCTGGGTGCGGTGCGGTGCGAGGATCAGCATCGACTCGGTGTCGACCACGACCTGACCGTTGTAGCACTGCTCGAAGCCGCCGCCGGACACCTTCATGATGCGCGAGTCTTCGTCGGTCAGATTGACCTGATCGTCTGCGCGCGGACCGGCCTGCGGCGGCTTGGGCTGCTTGCCGCCGGACTTTTTGTCGGTCGCCTCTTGCCTGGTTTCGCGCTGGGCCAGCCTGGCCTGATACTCGGCCTGTTCGAGCTCGTCGCGGGCCTTGGCACGCGCCTCGATCACCGCCTTGGCGCGGGCGATCGCGGCGAGGCGATCTTCGCGCCGCTGGATCTCCTCGGGCAGGCCGACGCCATCG
>JBDTKM010000188.1:0-31671 GCA_039935315.1 Rhodanobacter sp.
GAAATTCTGGCTGACCGGCTGGAAATAGTACGCGCCGACGATCAGGTCGGTGCTACCGGTGCCCGCTTGCAGACTGGTATCGAGCGACTGGCCAATGCCCGGACCGGTATTGAACGTGCTCGGATGGCCGACGAAGCTGCCATCGTCGGTCTGGCCACCGTAGTGGCCCGTGGGCAGCTTTACGCCGAACTGCACGCCGAAGTTGTGGGTGGGCAGGAAGCCCTGGTAGCTGGCCAGGACCTTGGCATCGCCGATACCCGCCACGTGCGCGCCGCTGATCTGTTCGGGCGAGCTCTCGGCCGGCGTATAGGGTTGCAGCTGCGTGCCATAGGTGGCGTGGTCGCGCGATACATATGGCAGCACCAAGGTCACGCCCCAGTCCGCGTTGAAACGATAGGTTGCGGAAAGGTTGATGTAGCGGTTGGTGGTGCCTTTCTCGATTTCGCTACCGCCGAGGGAAGGGTCGGACGGCTGGTTGACGACCTGCTCTGGCGTCGCCTTGCTGCCGCCGCTGCGCAGCTGGTTCTGGTCGATATAGGTGTAATCAACGTTGACGCGCCAGCCTGATGCAGTCGAATAGCCGGTGGCGGCATCGGTGCTGAGTGTGCAACCACAGGTAGCGCAGGCGTGCGCGGCCTGCGGCAGCAGGCCCAAGGCAAGCAGGCCAATGATCGAAGCCAGCGGCTTCGTCATCGGGTGGAGGGAATTCTTGTCACGCATCAGTGGAGTTCCTTGGATTGGCTGCGACCACCGCGGTGGTTCGCCAGCGCATGGCAAACGGCGGATTCCCGCGCGAACGGCGAGCGGCTTGGTGGCGCCGCGGCATCGCATTCGCTCAGGGGGAAGACGGCGGGAGGGAAAGCTCAGCTGCCGCAGCGGCGGCGCGATGACCTGTTCCGCTGTCGGTTAGCCGATGCGTGGTGGCCCACGCGGTTGTGCGCTCAGCAGCGGCGCAACCGAAGCGTGGCGGAATGTCAGTGTCGACGGCGACAGTGCAGGCCCCGAAGCCGGCGGCAAAGTGACGCCGAGATCGAGCGCCACCAGCGGGGTATGCGCAAGCAGGGTGCAAAAACCACACTTGGTGGTTGGATCACTCGGATCGCCGGGCGTGCCATGGGCGTGATGATGGGCATCTTGCATGGACGACATGCTGCCGGCGCCCATGCCGGACATGCCGGCATGCAGTGGCAGGCAGCGCGACACCACAGGCATCACGGCAACCAGCAACATGGCCATCATGGCCAGCCACATTGCAAATCGACGATGGGTCACACGCCTGAACACGCTGACTTCCTTCACTGGGGCGGTAGCCTTGACGAGGCTCCAGACATTCTCGCACGAACAACTGGGGGCTTCGCGTGACAAAGCGTCACAAGGGCCTGTCCGAAGCGCGGGTTGCCGCGCAGTTCGCGCGGCACCGGCAGCTGCGGGTGCGGCCGGCTGAAGGCGAGCGGAGTGGCAGGATCACAGGAGCGGCAGGTTCAGGTCTGGCATCGAAACATCCAGCGCAGAAGCAGATGGCTGCAGCATGCTGCCACCTGACCCCGTGCTCTGCTCCGGTTTCAAGCGCAGTTGCTTGGCCTCAAGCTCGGCTTGAATCGGTGTTCATGAGCGCGCTCCGGCAGATCCAACGCCGACCCCGCCCCCGACCTTGCAATGCCATCGGCAACCGTGTCGAGCGGGCTGTGGGCGATCTATTTCCCGGCGCTGATCAATCCAAACTTGGCCGCGCGCGTGTCGATTTTCGGATCCAGCGCGCGGGCTATTGCGATGTCGGCTTTGCCCGCGATCGCCTGACCGCTGCCGAGTTCGGCCAGGCCAAGGCCATAACTCGACCACGCCGAATGCGGCATCAGCGCCACGGCCTGCTGGTAGGCCTTGATCGATTCCGGATAGTTGCCCAGTCGCAGTTCCACCAGACCGAGACTGTCGAGGTAGGCGGGTCTTTTGCCATCGCGGCTGATTGCCTTGCGGCAATCGTGCAACGCTTTTTTGAGCAACTGATTGGTCAGGCTGCGCGCCCAGCAGCGCGAGTTGAGTGCGACGCCGAGCACGGCGTCATCGGGGTGCACGTGAATCCAGCTGTCGAGCAGGGGCAGCGCCTCAGCCGGATGATCGAGTTGGATGTCCAGGGACGCGATCAGCCGGGCTTGGGGTGATCCGCTGACGACCAGTGCGCTTGCCGCCGCCACATCGGCCTGGGCACCGGTTCGATCCTTGGGCTTGTGCGCGAGGCGAATCGTGGCGCGCAGCAGCAAGGCATCGACGTTTTTCGGATCAAGGCTCAACGACTTGTCCAGATCGGCCCGTGCCGTCTTGATCTGCTTCTGGGCGGCGTAGGCGCGTGCCCGGGCCACATAGTACGCAGCCTCGGCAGGGGCCATCTGGATCGCCTTGCTCAGATCGGCCACGGCCGTCGCCGGTTCGCCACGCGACAGGGATGCCTCACCCTGCTGCGCATAATCGCTGGCGGCCTTCGGCCCTGCGCCGGCGTTGTCCATGGCCGTGTCGGTTTCGGTCGGCGTGCTGCTGTCCGAGGCTTTGGCAAAGGTGAATACGCGCCCGCCGTTGTAGGTGAAATACATTTTTCGCTGACTGTTGGCGATATACACATGATGGGCAAGCAGGAAGTCCACGCCGAGCAACATGTCAGTGTCACCGAGACGGCCATCAATCACCTGCATCTGGCTGTGCTGGATGGTTTCCGTGCCGACAGAGAACGTGGCGATGGGTACCGTCCACGTCTTCACCGTCTTGGCGCCGATGCCGAAGCTGCGACTGCCGCTCTTGACGCCCGGCCCATCGAGGTCGATCCCAATCCGTTTGGCGGCCGCCCGAGTGAGCAAGGTCGACGCTGCACCCGAGTCGAGCACGGCGCGCACTTTTTTACCGTCGATGATGACGTTGAGGAAAGTGGGCCGGTCGTTCTCGTTTTGGGCCGGCTCGATGTCGGCGACGTTGTAATTGCCGCCCTTGGTCCAGTACGCCAGGCTTTCCTTTCTGCAGTCGTGCGGCTTGAACAGAGTCGTCTTGCCTTTGGCCAGGTCGATTTCCAGATCGGCCACATCGAGCAGGTTGGCGCCGAGCAGTCCGTGACCGACATCGGTGCCGCCGACGATGAACTCGACCCGCTTTATCGTGGTACTGAGGATGCCAAAATCCTGCACGCGCGTGAGTTGCGCGGAGGCAGAGCCGCCAATGCCGCCCACGCGAAACCCGAACGGCGCAGGTTGCAACGGCAGCCCCAGCGACAGCGCGTCGGCGCGCGACATCATATTGAAGAAGGCGCCGGTATCGAGGATGAACTGCGTATTCACGCCGTTGATTTTCGTCGTGGTCATCGGCTTCTCACCGACCATGGTCACCTGCAGCGTGCCGTAGGACATCAACTTGCAGCTATCCGCCCAGGCCTGGTTCGCGAGCATCAGGCAGATGCCCATCACGGCCGTGCGCAACGTCCTGATCATCGTCATGCCCTTGTGTGTCCAAAGCCCGCAGGATGCGGCCCAGGTTGGGGCCGCCGGTGGGTGCACGCGCTCGCCGCATCATAGTGAGAATGGCAGGCAAATCCTGCAGCCGCTCGACTTGCGCGGTGGCGGGCAAGGAGTCCTGGCTGGTTGCGGTGGCGTGGCCGCAAAAAGACGCACGGGATGTGCCTGATAACGGGTCGGAACAAGCCACCAGCGGCATCGCGGTCGATTCCGGCAGCGGGACCGAACCGGTGGCCTGATGCTGTTGCGTGAGGGTTTGTCGCTGCGCGGATGGCAGCCCGGCGGCGCTCCTTTGGTGGCTCGATGCGCTGCTTTTGCGCGACCGGGTGTGGCGGGTCGGGGCGATGCCTGGATCAACGCCGCCCCGACCACCTTCAAAGGAACATTCCGCCCGACGCTTCAATCCGCTGCGCGTTGATCCAGCCGCTGCCGGGGCCGAGCAAGGCGGCCACGGCGCCGCCGATGTCGTCGGGAAGTCCGGTGCGCCCGAGCGCGGTATTGTTGGCGACCAGGCTGTTGAGTTGCGGGTTGTCACGCACCGCACCGCCGCTGAAATCGGTCTCGATCGCGCCCGGTGCCAGGGTGTTTACCCGAATGCCACGGCCGCCAAGCTCCTTCGCCTGATAACGCGTCAGCACTTCCACTCCGCCTTTCATGATGGCGTAGGCGGCGCTGCCGGGCAGGGTGAAGCGGGTCAGGCCGGACGAGATATTGATGACGCGACCCTCATCGGCGATCAGTGGCAGCAATGCCTGGCTCAGGAAGAACGGGCCTTTCAGATGGATGGCGAACATGTGGTCGAACTGGGCCGGCGTGGTCTGGGCGAAGGGTGCGCTCAAGCCCACCCCGGCGTTGTTGATCAGGAAGTCGAAATGTTCGCATTGCCAATGCTCGGCCAGGACCTCGCGCACCGCGTCGGCGAAAGCGGGGAACCGGCTTGTCTCGGAGACGTCCAGCTGCATGCTCACGGCGCGGCGACCGAGTGACTCGATCTCGGCCACCACGGCGTGGGCCTCGTCGATACGACGGTGATAGGTGAGGATCACGTCGGTGCCCTGGCGGGCCAGTGCGATGGCGGCATTGCGGCCGAGACCGCGGCTGGCGCCGGTGATCAGGGCAATCGGGGAGGGGGTGGTCATGGCAATTTCCTGGTGGTCACGAAGGGAGATCCGGCGGGGTGGTGCCGGAATGCCAGACTATTGGTTGCCATGGATCACATAAATATGCAAAATATTATTTTACTGTTCATGATCGGATAACAATACTCGTGCACCAGATCGACATGATGAAGGTCTTTGTCCGCGTGACGGAACGCGGCAGCTTCACCCAGGCGGCGGCGGACCTGGGGCTGCCCAAGGCCAGCGCCTCGATCGCCGTGCAACAGTTGGAGGCACTGCTGGGAACGCGACTGTTGCATCGGACCACGCGGCGGGTGGAGCCGACCCAGGACGGCATGGTTTTCCTGGAGCGCTGCCGTGACACGCTGGACAACATCGACGAGCTGCAATCGATGTTCCGCGAGGATGAACTCCATTTGCGCGGCCGACTGCGGGTGGACATGCCGACCACCGCCGCGCGTGCCTTCGTGCTGCCGCGTCTGCCCGGGTTTCTGGCGGCCCATCCTGACATCGAGCTGGAACTGAGTTGTGCGGATCGGCGGGTGGATCTCGTCCGCGAGGGTTTCGATTGCGTGCTGCGGGTGGGCTCGCTGGCGGATGTCGACAGCCTGGTGGCGTGGCCGCTGGGTGCCTGCGACATCGGCACCTTTGCCAGCCCCGCTTACCTCAAGGCGCACGGTGAGCCGCGCACTCCCGATGAGCTGGATGACCATCGCATGGTGCATTACGCGCAGAGCTTCGGCGGCGCGCCCGATGGTTTCGAGTATGTCGATGACACCGGGGTGCACGTGCGGCCGGTCAGCGGCGCGCTTACCGTCAACAACACCGATAGCTACCAGGCCGCTTGCGTTGCCGGACTGGGCCTGATCCAGGCGCCGAGCGCCGGCATGCAACACCTGGTCGATACCGGACAGGTGCAGGAAATCCTGCGCGACTATCGCGCCGAGCCGATGCCGATGACCTTGCTGTATGCCAGTCGTCGGCATTTGCCTCGCCGGGTCCGGGTTTTCATGGAATGGCTCGCGGATTGTCTGGCCCTGGAGCGCGGGCCAGGCGCCGGGGCCGCGGTGGATGGGGGCAGGGCGGATACAGCGACGTAGGCTCGTGGCGTTGCCGGATACGGTTTCAGGCGCTACGCGTGACAGAGAGGCCAGGAACGATGCCTGCGTAATCTCACGGTGCGATGCAGGAGACCCCACTGGCGGACGCAATCGTTTCGCCCGATTTGAGTGGCGCCAGCCGGCCTTCATGCATCCCTGTCGTCCACCATTGCCAATCCTGGCCCACATAGCGTGCGCCATCGGCAGAGACCGCGATGTGCAGTTGATGGGTTTGCCCATCAAACCTCAACACGGCATTGTCGGTGTCCGGGTAGACGGCTTGTACGGTGCGACCGTCAGCACAGGCATAAGTCAGCGTCTTCGCCACGATCGCAGGAACGGGTGTCTGGCAACCGACCAGCAACGCAGTCTGGATGATCAACAGAACGTGTCGTGTCTTCATGCTGCGGCCTGGCGGGTTCATGTCGTCGATGGCGTCAAGTTGACTATGGCGCGGAAGCGGGAGTGGCAGGCGCGGGGTGTGCCGGCTCGAACGGCACCGCCGGCCCGGGCTTGAGTCCGTGGCGCCACAGCACCAGCTGCTGCTCGATGCCGTGGCCGATGTCGATCTGCGGTTGGGACGGGGTCAACTTGTCCTGTTTTTCCCACGCCGCGATTTCAGTGCTGGCGCGCTTGAATGCTTCGACGAAGTTGTCGGTGTGGTTCAACGCATCTTCCAGCCACGCGTGACCGAAGTAGGTGATGTCCGATTCGCTGCCGCAGCCGAACGAGCTGCGGTCGCTGCGGGCAGCGGTAAGTACGAGCGTGCCGGGACCGCGCAGCGGCGGCACGAAACCGCCGGAGTAGCACGCGTTGATGACCAGCACTTTCCACTTGAAGTGATGCATGGCCAGGATGCCGGCCAGGTCCTGCGCGTCGATCTGGTCCAGCGGCAGCGGATCCATGTCGACCAGCAAGGTGTGGTCCTCACTACCGTGGCTGGCCACGTACAGCAGCAGGATGTCCTGGTTCGGATGCATGATCTGCTCGAGGCCGCCGAGTGCAGCCTCCAGGTTGCTCCAGTTGGCCAACGGATGGGTGGTCAGCGTGGCCGGATTGTTTTCCAGCACCAGGCTGTGGGCGGTCGGCCCGAAGCGCGTGGTGAAAAGTTGCGCGGCGTACTCGGCTTCGTTGCGAAACACGTCTTCGCCGCCGTCGCCCGCGAAAGCCAGCAGGTACAGGTTCGGCTTGCCGACGACGCGCGGGGCAAGCCGGGCCAGCGCATCGCGGACCATCTGCGGTTGCGCGTAGAGCACTTGCTCCGGGCTGGGGGCCGAGTCAGGCCAGTCGTCGCCGTCGCTGGCATGGGTGGCGATCGCTTCGGTGGAGCTTGGCGCGGCGACGGTCGCCGCTGACAAGCGTGCCGCTGGCGCCAGCTGGGCTGACCGCGCCGCACTGGGCGCGCGACCCGGTATCGACAGCATCAACGCGATGCCAGCGGCAAAGGCCAACAGGATGGTCAGGACAGTCCGCATCGCGAGGCCCGTGCGTCAAGCCGTCACGAGGACGGTGTCGAAATCGCGATAGACCGGATGGCGAGGCGCGGTGGGCAGCGGTTGCGGTTCGCGTACCAGCCAGCCGGTGTGGAACCCGGCGGTCTTCGCCGCGTCAAGTTCTTCAACGATGTCGGACAGGAACAACAGGTGTTGGGGTTGCTCTCCGATGGCCTCGGCGAGGCGGCGATACGATTCGCTCTCACGCTTGGGCCCGGTTTCGGTGTCGAAATAACCGGCCAACAGCGCGGTCAGATCGCCGGCCTCGCTGTGCCGGAAGAATAGCTGCTGGGCCGGCACCGAGCCGGAGGAATAGACGTACAGGCGCAGGCCGTCGGCACGCCATTCGCGCATCCGCGCGGCAACTTCCGGGTACAGGTGGGCGCGATAGGCGCCGGATGCGTAGCCGTCCTTCCAGATCATGCCTTGCAGTGCTTTCAGCGCGGTGGATTTGCGATCCTGATCGATCCATTGCAGCAGCAGTTCGATGACCTCCTGCCGCTCGGCTTCGATCATGCCCGCTTCGCGTGCAGCCTCATGCAACCAATGCTGCACGTCGGGCTGGTCGGCATGCGTTTCGATGAACGCGGGCAGGCGCTGGCGCGCATACGGAAACAGCACATCACGGACGAAGTCGATCGAACTGGTGGTGCCTTCGATGTCGGTGACGATGGCGTGGATGTCGACCATGGACTTGGGGCTCGCGATTCGGGATTCTGGAGCGACGGGCGGATGACGCATCGTGCCCGAGCGACCCTATGGATGTCGCGCGACTGGCTGCATGCGGGGAAAGTGCGTGGCAATTTCGTCGCCGGTGAAGCTCGCCACCCAGCCGTCCTTGTTGGTGAACAGACGGATCGCCACGAAGTACGGTGATTCGCTCATGTCGAACCAGTGACGGGTGCCGTCCGGCACGCCGATCAGGTCGCCCTGTTCGCACAGGATGTCGTAGACCTTGCCGTCGACATGCAGGGTGAACTGACCGGAGCCGGCAACGAAGAAGCGCACCTCGTCTTCGCTGTGGGTGTGCTCACTGAGGAATTTCTGGCGCAGCGTGGCGCGGTCGGGGTGATCCGGTGTCAGGCTGACCACGTCCACCGCCTGGTAACCCGCTTCGCCCATCAGACGGTCGATGTCGCTGCGGTAGGCCGCGATCACCTCATCCTGGCTGGCGCCAGGGGCAATCGGCTTGTTCGCTGCCCACTGCTCGAAGCGCACGCCGATCTTGCCGAGCTCGGCAGCGATTGCCGCGTGATGGTCGAGTGTAAGGCGCGCTGTTTGCGGCTCGCCTTCATCAAAAATGCGTAGTCGGCTCATGATGACCTCAGTTTTCTCAAGTCCAGTTCGCAACCAAGCAGGAATTCCAGTGCTTCCAGATGTCGCTCGGCTTCGGCCATGTCGCGACCCCAGGCATAGATGCCGTGGCCGTCGATGAGGTAGGCATGCAAGGGCATGCCTGCGTCCAGCCAGGCGTCGACCCGGGCGACCAATTCCGGCATATGTTGGGTGTTCGGAAATACCGGAATTTCCAGCACACTCTCGTGCGTGTCCTGGCCCGTGATGGCCTTTTGCAGTTCCCAGCCCTGCAGGCGGATCGCGCCCTCGGCGGCGAACAGGCGTGAGGCAACACTCTGGTTGTGCGAATGGGTGTGCAGCACGGCGCCAACGGCAGGGCAGCGGCGATAGAGCTGGGTGTGCAGGGCGGTTTCGGCACTGGGACGGGCGTCGTTGCCGACGGCGTTGCCGTGCAGGTCGATCAGCATGATGTCGTCCGGACCGAGCTTGCCCTTGTCGCGCCCGGAAACCGTGATGGCGGCGTGATTGGCATCAACGCGCATCGAGAAATTGCTGCTGGTCGCGGGCGTCCAACCCTTGCTTGCCAGCTCGCGCGCTGTCGTCGCAATGCGCTCGGCGCATGCGTTGAACTGGCTGGCAGCTATCGTGGCGGGCAAGGTCTGACGCATGTAATTTAGACGTCCAAATGAGGGTGTGATGGTAGCACGCGACATGGTGGCTTCATGCGGGAATGAGAGCCATTCTCGCAAGTCAGGAAACATTGCGCTCGCGGGCGTACCATCCCAGTGGAACCGACGCACAGTGTGTCGGGTGCAAACGATGGAGACTTGTCCATGTCGAACGAGAAAGATATCGAATCGCGTCGCCGATTCCTCAAGGTTGCCGCCGGCACGACGGCTGCTGCGGTGGTGATGGGTGGCTTGCCACGTTTTGCACGCGCTGCCGAGTTGCCGCCGCTCCCGGCGACGGACCCGACCGCCAAGGCTCTGGCCTATGTGGAAGACAACACCAAGTCGACCAACGCCAAGCACAAGGCGGGTGATGACTGCACCAATTGCCAGTTCTACTCCGGCGGCCCCACCGGCCGTGGCCCATGCCAGCTGTTCCCCGGCCACTCGGTGAACGCGAAGGGTTGGTGCGTGTCGCACTCGCCCAAGGCAGCCTGAGCGCAGCGCAGTGCAAGGGAAGAGGCCGGCGATTTCGCCGGCCTCTTCGTTTGTGCGTGGTTGCCGGCGCGGAGCGTTGATCTGCTTGCGGATGCCGCTGGGCAAGTCAGCCTGCAGCACGCCGTCGGGAATCCGCGGCATCGGGTTCAATCACAGCAAGCTGTGGTGCGTGCAGTTCGCCAGCTGGGCAACGTCCGATGGCGCTCTGCCCATGTGGGCGATGATCTCGCAGGCTTCAAGCCGACGGCGCTTCGTGTCGGCGTGCGATGTGGCCGGGTGATCGCGTCACGGTGAATGGCGCGCGCGAGACGGACAAAGTGCGGCCCGGCAACATCAGGCTGAGGAGCTGCTTGCCTGACGCGCCGGGCCGCGATCCGGGGCCCACTGCCAAGTGATATCCCTCGGACTGAGGATCATACTCCCGAGCTTGGCGAATGGGCGATCCCCTGCAGGGGACTACGTCGTAAGCCACCTGATAAAACGCTTGAAATCAACAACTTGGCATGTGTATCACGAGTAATGACATAGCTTTTGTCACAATCAATAAAATAACGAACTTGGACGTATTAACCAGACTATCATCACTTATCGCAGAAGATGCTCGCTTTTAACGGAATTTAGTCACTTGGTTATTCTTCGAAGATAGACGCAGCACACTGTGCCGCCGGCTGTATAGAAAGTAGATCACGAACCCGAGCGCGGTCCAGGCGCCCAGGATCGCCCAGTTGAACCAGTCCAGACTGAAAAGCAGCGCGAAGCAACTGCCCACGCCGGCCAGACAGGTGAACCAGACCCACGGCACGCGGAATGTGCGCGGCAAGTCCGGCATGGTATGGCGCAGGATCAGCACGCCACCACACACCGCCGAAAACGCGATCAAGGTGCCCATCGAGGTCAGGTTGGCCAGCAGGTCCAGCGGGAACACCGCGGCCAGCAGGGCGATCATGCCGCCGGTGATCAGTGTGTTGATATGCGGTGTGCGATAGCGCGGATGGACCTTGGCAAAGACGCCCGGCAGCATGCCGTCGCGGGCCATGATCATGAAGATGCGTGGTTGCGCGATGATCATCACCAGGATCACCGACGACAGCCCGATCATCGCGCCGATCTCCACGATCAGACGCAGCCAGCCCAGCTGCGGGATGGCAGCCACCGCCGTGACCACGGGCTCGGCGGTGTCCAGCATCGTATACGGCACCAGGCCAGTGAGGACCGCAGCCATCGCCAGGTAGAGCACGGTGCAGATCACCAGCGAGACCAGGATGCCGAACGGCAGGTCGCGTTGCGGATTCTTGCATTCCTGCGCCGCCGTCGATGTCGCCTCGAAACCGATGTAGGCGAAGAACACCATGGCCGCGCCGCGCATCACGCCGGACCAACCGTATTTGCCGTCACCCTGCGGCTCCGGAATGAACGGGTGCCAGTTTTCCGGATTCACGTAGCGATAGCCGGCGACCACCACGATGATGATCAGGCCGACCTTGACCAGCACCATCAGCGCGTTCAATCCGGAGGATTCGCGGATGCCGGTGTAGCACAGCCAGGTCAGCGCCAGCACGATCGCGACCGCGGGCAAGTTGAACAAATGGCCGGTGGCCACGAGGTGCCCACCGGTATAGGCCAGCGGCGCTTCGGTGAGCGCGATCGGCAGGTGCAAGCCCATGTGGTCGAGCAGGCTGGTGAAATAACCCGTCCAGCTGGCCGCCACCGCAGAAGCCGAGATGCCGTATTCGGCGACCATGTTCCAGCCGATGAACCAGGCGGCGAGCTCGCCCAGCGAGGCGTAGGCGTAGGAGTATGAGCTGCCGGAAATCGGGATCAGGGTGGCGAACTCGGCGTAGCACAGCGCGCTGAAGCCGCTGACGATCGCCGCGATGATGAAGGAAATCAGCACCGCGGGCCCGGCATGTTCGGCCGCGGCGGTGCCGGTGACCACGAAGATGCCGGTGCCGATGACCGCACCGATGCCCAGTGCGGTAATCCCCCATGGACCCAGCGTACGCCGCAGCGCCGGGCCGTGGGCGTGGTCGTCGTTGCTGAAATCGGTCTTGCGCGCGAGCAGCTGGTTGAGCATGGGCTGGAAGTCTTGGCAAAGAGGCCGTTTGGCGGCCACGGTACGGGGCGGCAGAAGCATCGCGGCCGACGCTGTGGCGTCGGCCGCGATTAGGGTCAGGCGGGGCGCTGGCGCAATTTGCTGTGGCGGTAGCCGTAGAAGCCGTAGATCAGGAAACCGATCGCCGTCCAGCCGAGAATCAGCCACCAGCGCGTCTCGAACGCCTGCCAGAACAGGAACAGGCAGGCCGCTGCACCGAGCGGACAAACCACCCACACGAACGGAACGCGGAAGGCGCGCGGCAGATCAGGTCGCGTATAACGCAGCACCAGCACGCCGATGCATACCGTGGTGAATGCCAGCAAGGTGCCCATCGACACCAGGTCACCCAGCACGTCCACCGGGAACAGGCCAGCCAGGATCGCGGCAATCGTGCCGACGATGACGGTGCCCACGTACGGCGTGCGGTGTTTCGGGTGCACCTTGCCGAGCAGCTTGGGCATCAGGCCGTCCCTGGACATCGAATAGAAGATGCGCGGCTGGCCCATCAGCATCACCAGCACCACCGAGCTCAACCCGGCCAGCGCGGCAAACACCACCAGGATCTTCAGCGTGCCCAGGATGTGGCTGGCGCTGCTGCCTGGCGCCACCGTGCCCAGCACGTAATTGAGCGCGGTCGCCACCGGTTCGGGTGTATTGAGGTCGGCGTACGGCGCCAGGCCGGTCAGCGCCGCGGCCATTGCGATGTACAACACGGTGCAGATGACTAGCGAGCCGAGAATGCCGATCGGCATGTCGCGCTGCGGATTCTTGGCCTCGCCGGCGGCGGTCGACACGGCATCGAACCCGATGTAGGCGAAGAACACCAGCGTGGCCGCACGGATCACACCGCTCCAGCCGTATTTGAAGCCGCCCTGATTCTCGGGAATGAACGGGTGCCACAGGCTCGGATTGAGGTAGTGGAAGGTCACCGCGAGGAACAACAGGATCACGATCACCTTGATCGCCACGATGACAGAGTTCACCGTGGCCGACTGGGTGATGCCGCGGTAGCACAGCCAGCTGATGGCCGCCACGATCGCCACTGCCGGCAGATTGATCAAGGTGCCGGTGGTGATGATGTGGTGGCCGGATGCGTCGAAGTTGAGTGGTGCCGAGGCCAGCATATGTGGCAACGAGACGTTGATCCCGATCCAGCTGCTGATCATCGCCAGCAACTCGTTGAAGTAGCCCGACCAGCCCACCGCCACAGTTGACGCCGCGAACAGGTACTCCAGCACCAGGTTCCAGCCGACGAACCACGCAACGACTTCGCCCAGCGTCGCATAGGAATACGAATACGCACTGCCGGAGACCGGCAGCATCGCGGCGAACTCGGCATAGCACAGGCCGGCCAGGGCGCAGGCGAAGCCGGCCATCAGGAAGCTGATCACCAGCGCCGGGCCGGCGAACTGCGCGGCGGCCGTGCCAGTAAGCACGAAGATGCCCGCTCCGATCACCGCGCCGATACCCAGCATGACCAGATGACGTGCCGTCAGCACCCGCTTCAGTGTCACCTCGCCGGTACCGCTGCCCTCGACGGGCTCGCCGGCATCGACGTGAGGCATCGCTTCGATGCCGTGGGTGGCAAAAAGACCTTTGATCATCGAGTTCCCCTCAAATATTTTCTGGCGCCTGGGTCCGCGATGGGGCGAGTGGATCGACAGGCTGGACAATGGCGGGCCAACATATCCCATGCAGCAAAGGTTGTACAACCTTCACGCATGTTGCGGCGAAGCATGTCGCGACTGGTTGCAAGCCACTTCTGCGGATCGTCATGCAAAAAGCCATTGTCTCCATGATCGAAGCCTTCCAGCGTTATCGTGACCAATGGCATGATGAGGCGGGTTTGATCGAGCAGTTCGAGGCGTTCCTGAATACATCCGCGGATGCGTTCGAACGCAGCCACCTGGCGGGCCACTTCACCGGCTCGGCGTGGCTGGTCAGCGCCGACGGCAAGCGCGTGCTGCTGATGCATCACCGCAAGCTCGACCGCTGGCTGCAGCCGGGCGGCCATGCGGATGGCGATGTCGATCTCGCACGCGTTGCGTTGCGTGAGGCGCAGGAGGAAACCGGCGTGCCCGGCCTGCGCGTGGAGGACGCGATTTTCGATATTGACCGGCATCGCATTGCTGGCCGCATCCCTGCGGCCTGTGCTGACGGACCGGCTTCGCCGTCCGCGTTCGTGCCAGGCGAACGCGGCCACGCCCCCGCCCCCGCGCGCGAGCCGGAGCACTGGCACTACGACGTGCGTTACGTGGTGCGCGCGGGAGCAGACGAATCGTTTGTGGCCAATCCGGAGTCACGCGGGCTGGCATGGCGTCCGATAGCCGAAGTGTCGAACGACGAGAGTCTCGACCTGTCGCTGCGACGGATGGCCCGAAAATGGCTGGCCCAGACCTTGTAGGAGAGCTTTTGCGCGATGCTCTGCAGCGCGCAAAAGTGCGTACTACAGGTACTTTTCTGGCGCGGGGTTGAGGTGGCCGCAGGCGTCGCAGGTGCGCGCATCGCGTGAGTGGTAGAAGCGCTCGAACACGGGCGGGAAATCGCGCTCGATGCTTTCGAGGGTGAAGTATTCCTCGTACAGCTTGTGATTGCATTGCTCGCAGAACCACAGCAGCCCGTCTTTCTCGCCAGCCATGCGCCGGCGCTCGATCACCAGCCCGATCGAGCCGGCCGCGCGATTGGGTGAGTGCGGCACGCGTGGCGGCAGGTAGAAGATCTCGCCGGCACGCAGCGGGATGTCACGGGCCGTGCCGTCGTCCTGCACCTTGAGGGTGATTTCGCCTTCCAGCTGGTAGAAGAATTCGGGGCCTTCGTCGTAGTGATAGTCGGTGCGCGCGTTGGGGCCGCCGACGATCATGATGATGAAGTCGCCATCGACGATGCACTTGTTGCCCACTGGCGGTTTCAGCAGGTGGCGATGTTCATCGATCCAGCGCTCCAGATTCAAAGGTGGCAGCAGGGCCATGCGGGTCGCTCGTCAGAAACCAGATCGCACCATAGCGCCGGCATCGACACAAAAAAAGCCGCCCGACGACAAGGTCGGGCGGCCTGCTGCAGCTGTCGCAGTTTTTCCGTTACGGCATCAGCACCTTGTTGATCACGAAGATTTCGCCGTTGGACTGGGTCACGTCGGCGATGGTGATGTCGGCGACATGGCCCTTGGCATCGGTCACCGTCCACTTGCCGTCATCCTTGGCGACCGTGATCGATTCGCCCTCGACCGTCTTCAGCATGGCCTTGCCGCCGTGGGCCTTGGCCAGCTCGGCCAGGTCGTGCGCGGTGTACTTGCCTGATACCACATGGTAGGTGAGGATCCTGGTCAGCTCGGCCTTGTTTTCCGGCTTCAGCAGGGTGTCGACGGTGCCGGCGGGCAGCGCCGCGAATGCCTCGTTGGTGGGCGCGAATACGGTGAACGGACCCGCGCCTTCGAGTGTGCTGACCAGGCCGGCAGCCTTGACTGCAGCGACCAGGGTGGTGTGGTCCTTCGAGTTCATCGCGTTCTGGACGATGTTCTTTGACGGATACATCGCCGCGCCACCCACCATCACCGTCTTCTGCATGTTCATCGAGCCCCTCTGGCCAGCCATGGCCATCGGGACGACGGCCGCCGTCGCCAGTGCGATCGACAGGCCGAGAGCCAAGGCGCGCATGCGGGAATGAGTCTTCATCAATATTCTCCAGAATTTTCCGCTTCGCGGATTGGAAGCAACTGGAGATACGCGGCCAGCGCAAAGATGGATGCAACGCGGCCGGTTGGAGTTCAGCGAAGTGAAATCCACGCGAAGACGCAAGCCGCTCACACCTCGAGCGTAGCCAGGTCGCCTTTCTCTTCCAGCCATGCCTTGCGGTCGCCCGCGCGTTTCTTCGCCAGCAGCATGTCCATCAGCTTGCTGGTGCCTTCGGCGTCATCGACGGTGAGCTGGACCAGGCGACGCGTGTCCTGGTGGATGGTCGATTCACGCAGCTGCGGCGGATTCATCTCGCCCAGGCCCTTGAAGCGCGTGGTGCTCACGGCGCCCTTCATTTTCTCGCGCTCGATTCGCTGCAGCATCGCTTCTTTTTCGCCTTCGTCGAGGCAATAGAAAACCTGCTTGCCCACGTCGACGCGAAACAATGGCGGCATCGCCACAAACACATGCCCTTCGCGCACCAGCCGCGGGAAGTGCTTCAGGAACAGCGCCGCCAGCAAGGTGGCGATGTGCAGGCCGTCCGAGTCCGCATCGGCCAGCACGATGACCTTGCCGTAGCGCAGCCCGGACAAGTCGTCCTTGCCCGGATCACAACCGATCGCGATGGAGAGGTTGTTGACTTCCTCGGAAGCGAGGACCGAATTTGATTCCACTTCCCACGTATTGAGGATCTTGCCGCGCAGCGGCAGGATCGCCTGGAACTCCTTGTCGCGTGCCTGCTTCGCACTGCCGCCGGCCGAATCGCCCTCGACCAGGAACAACTCGGTGCGGTTGAGGTCGGTGGCGGTGCAATCGGCCAGCTTGCCGGGCAGGGCAGGTCCCTGGGTGATCTTCTTGCGCACGATGTGCTTGGCCGCTTTCAAACGTGCGCTGGCGCGTTCAATCGCAAGCTGGGCGATGCGTTCGCCGGTCTCCACGTGCTGGTTCAGCCACAGGCTGAAGGCGTCATGGCTGACATTTTCGATCAGGCCGGCAGCGTGGCGCGAGGACAGCCGCTCCTTGGTCTGGCCGGCAAACTGCGGGTCCTGCAGGCGTGCGGAAAGCACGAACGAGATCCGCTCCCACACGTCTTCCGGTGCCAGCTTCACGCCGCGCGGCAACAGATTGCGGATATCGCAAAACTCACGGATTGCGCTGGTCAGGCCGCTGCGCAGTCCGTTGACGTGGGTGCCGCCCTGCAGCGTGGGAATCAGGTTGACGTAACTCTCCTGCACCAGATCGCCTTCCGGCAACCACGCCAGCGCCACTTCGACCCCTTCGGCGTCGCGTGCCATCTGGTGCACGAACAACTCGTTCGGCAACACCTCGTTGCCATCGAGTTCGCTGCGCAGGTAATCGCGCAACCCGTCCTCGTAATGCCACTCGATGACTTCGCCACTGGCCTCGTCGGTGAGCTTCATGTTGAGCCCGGCGCACAACACCGCCTTGGCCCGCAACAGGTGCTTGAGCTTGCCCAACGAAATTTTCGGCGAGTCGAAGTATTTGGCCTCAGGCCAGAAATGCAGGGTGGTGCCCGTGCGTTTTTTTGCCACCGTACCGATCACTTCCAGTGGGCTGACCATGTCGCCGTGCTCGAACGCCATCGCGTACTCGGAGCCGTCGCGGCGAATGGTGACCTCGACCCGGTCGCACAGCGCATTGACCACCGACACACCGACCCCGTGCAGGCCGCCGGAGAAGCTGTAGCTCTTGCCGCTGAATTTTCCGCCCGCATGCAAGCGGGTCATGATCAGTTCGACGCCGGAGACGCCTTCCCCGGGGTGGATATCCACCGGCATGCCGCGGCCGTCGTCGCTGACCGAGACTGAGCCGTCCGGATGCAGTACCACCTCGATGGTGGTCGCGTAGCCGGCCAGCGCCTCGTCGACCGAGTTGTCCACCACCTCCTGCACCAGATGGTTCGGGCGGCTGGTGTCGGTGTACATGCCAGGGCGGCGTTTGACCGGGTCCAGGCCAGACAGGACTTCGATGTCGGCGGCGTCGTAGCGACTACTCATGCGTGTAAATCAGGTGGACAAAGACGACGAAGCATGCAGCGCGGGGGCCGGCCGGGTCAAGGCTGGCTCAGCTGCCTGGTGGCAGTCCGCAACGTGTATTGGGACAGGAAAAGACGGTGCGAGTCATTTCAGTGTCAGCGATGGCTGGCGGTTCGGAGCCTCGCGCTCCGGCGACAACGTGACGGGCTGCCCGCTGAATCGCCGCAGCACGTCTTGCCGTGTCCTATCTCAACTTCAGATGGTAGACGACGGTGGCCGGATCACGGCGATCGAGGCGACGTCGAAAACCGATGCGCGCCGCCAGATGATGGCTGCCGTCGGAACGTGCCGGAGCGTGGGTGCGCATGTGCTTGACGCCGCGCGCCCTCGCCGCGTCGACCAGGCGCAGCATCAGTGATGATCCAACGCCGCGCTTTTGCCACGCTTCGCTCACGGTGACCGAGCAATCGCAGCCATCGCCCTTCGCATTGATGTGAAAGTGGGCGGCGCCGATCTGGCGCTCGCGGCCATGCTGCGAAATCAGCGCGATGAAACCGGCGGCACTGGCCGGGTCGAGATCGGTGAGTTCGCGCGCCACGTCGGGACTCGGCTCGCGAATCAGGCCCAGAAACCGCAAGCTGCGGAATTCAGGCGAAAGGCTGTTGAGGAATTCGAGTTCGAGTTCGGCATCCTGCTCGTCGATCGGTCGAATCCACGCCGATGTGTCGCCGACCAGGGTGGTGTGCCAGCCGGCGCGCGGTGGCGTGTTTGTTGCCGATTTCCGGCCAGTGATTGGGTGAACGCTGGTTTGCGACATGACACTCTCCGTCGTCGTCACGGCGGTTCAGCGTAGCAATCGGTCGGTAATTATTCGTTGAGCGGGATCAGCGGGCCACCCGACGAGTTCGAGTCGTACGGCGTGGTCTGCGGCCTGGCGGGGGAGTCTGTCGAACTTCCGCCGAACAAGCGCGCTCGGTCAACACCTGCCCGCAAGACATCAGCCGAGCGCCCAGTCGATCGCCTTGCGGCAGAGCGGTAGATCGGGCTGTTGCTGCCGTTCGCCCAACGCGCGACGAGCTGCTTGCAACGCGCTGCGCAGACCCTCTTCGACGGTCGGATGATAGAACGGCAGCTGCAGCATCGCGTCCACCGTCAGACGCTGCTGGATCGACCAGGCGAGCAGGTGCAGCAGGTGCTCGGCATCCGGTGCCACCAGCTCGGCCCCGAGCACGCGCCCGTCCGCACGGTTGGCATACAGATGCAACAAGCCTGCATTGCGCCCGGCCGTCACCGCGCGCCCCTGGCGCGAAAAATCCGCGCTGCCGGTAACCACCCCGGAAGCCGGCAGCTCGCGATATGACAGACCGACCCGACCGGCTCCGGGCTCGGTGAAGACGATGCCCAGCGGTGCGCGCCGTGCCAGACATTCGGCAGCAGGGTTCAGGGCGTGCCAGGCCGCTATCCGCCCGTCGTCTCCGGCCTCATGCATCAGTGGTCGCTGTTCGTTGACATCGCCGGCGATGTAGATCGGCAGGTCGCCGAGACGCAGGGTTTTCGGGTCAAACGCAGGCATGCCGTGCTGATCGAGTTTGACGCCAAGGGTGTCGAGGCCGAGGTCGTCGAGGTTGGCTCGCCGCCCCAGCGCGGCCAGCACCCAGTCGACCGTTACCCGTTTGTTGCCGTCGTCCAGCACCACGCCGCCCTCGCCTGGCCGTACGCTCACCGTCGCCTTCGTGGTTACCGTCATCTGACCTCGGAGCGCCTCAAGCAGACTGTCGCTGACCGCCGGATCGCTGAGCGCAGCGACGGTGCTGCCGCGCGTGAAAGCGTGCACCTCGCCGCCGAGCTGGGCGAACGCCTGGCCGAGCTCGACCCCGACCGGCCCGAGGCCGATCACGCCAACCCGCCGGCCTGGCGCCGCCAGCTCGAAGACCTCGTCCGAGGTGACCAGGTGCTCACCCACCACGCGCCAGGGGGCGGGCACGATCGGATGGCTGCCGGTGGCGATGATCACCGCGTCGGCATGGATCCGCTCGCCGTTGACCTCGAGCGTCTGCGCGTCGAGAAAGCGTGGCCGACCGGAGATGCTGCGCTCACCGAGCGCTTCGGCGAGCGCGATCGGCCCGGCGATGAAACGGTCCCGCAGTTTCCGCACGTGCGCCATCACGGCCGCGAGATCGACGCCGAGAGCTCTGCTGCCTTCGACGCCGATCGAGGCGAGCCACTGGCGCCGCGCGTAAGCGTGGGCAACCTCAAGCAGGGCCTTGGACGGCATGCAGCCGACCCGCGCACAAGTGGTGCCGTAAGGGCCGTCATTGATCAGCAGTACCTCTTCGGTATGACGTTGCGCCTCCTTGAGCGCAGTCAAGCCGGCGGTGCCGGCCCCGAGTATCACGATCCGGGCGCGTCGTGTCATGGTTGCAGCTCCTGGCGGCGTTTTGGTCAGCCCATCATGACGGTCAAGCGGCGCGATCACAGCCCGGCGGCGAAAGTCATCTCGATGCGCGACGCCATGGTTTGCATGGGCCGGATGTCACGGTCACCGCACGCTCGGTTCCAGCCGCCTTGCAGCGGGAAAGAAGTTGCGTGGATGAGATGATTCCTGTTCACTGATGCCAGTCACGCGACTGGCCGCTCCCCTTCGTCGCACCGCTGGAGGACAACAACCTTGTCCATTCGCAATCTCGACGCACTCTTCGAACCGACCACGATCGCTCTGGTCGGGGCCAGCAACCGGTCCGGATCGGTCGGTGCCGTGCTGGCCCGCAACCTGTTCGAGGGCGGCTTCAAGGGACCGATCCTGACCGTGAACCCGCATGAGCTGGCGATCCGCTCGACCCTGAATTACCGATCCGTGGCGGAGTTGCCGCTGGCTCCGGATCTTGCCGTCATCAGCACGCCACCGCAGGCCGTGCCGGCGATCATCGGCGAGCTGGGTGCGCGCGGTTGCCGCGCCGCGGTCGTGATCACGGCGGGCTTTGGCGAGGGCGATCGGGCCGACGGGAAGGAGTTGATGCAAGCGATGCTGGATGCGGCGCGGCCGCATCTGCTGCGCATCGTGGGACCGAATTGCCTGGGCTTCATGTCGCCGCACATCGGCATCAATGCGAGCTTCGCGCATCTGACCCCGCACAGCGGAGACATTGCGTTCCTCACTCAGTCCGGGGCGATGGCCACGTCGGTGCTCGACTGGGCGTCGGCGCGAGGTATCGGCTTTTCGCACATCGTGTCGCTGGGTTCGATGAGCGATGTCGATTTTGGCGACCTGCTCGACTATCTGGCGCTGGATGGGAAGACCCGCGCGATTCTGCTTTACGTCGAATCCGTGACCCACGCGCGCAAATTCATGTCGGCGGCAAGAATGGCCTCGCGCACCAAACCGGTCGTGGTGGTGAAGGCCGGCCGCAGTGCGGCCGGCGCCAGGGCCGCGCTGTCGCACACCGGTGCGCTGGCGGGTTCGGATGCCGTTTACGATGCCGCGTTTCGCCGTGCGGGCATGCTGCGAGTGCAGACTTCGAGCGAACTGTTCCAGGCTGTCGGCACGCTCGCCACCGGCATCCGGGTCAGGGGCGACCGCCTGGCGATCCTGACCAATGGCGGTGGGCTTGGCGTGCTCGCCGTCGACCAGCTTGCCGACGTGGATGGCCGCCTGGCAGTTCTTTCGGAGGCGACGATCGCGCGTCTGGACAAGATCCTGCCGCCACCCTGGTCGCACGCGAATCCGGTGGACATCCTCGGCGACGCGTCGGGCGAGCGCTATGCCGCTGCGCTGGAAGTTCTGCTTGAGGCGGATGAGGCGGATGCGACTTTCGTGTTGAACTGCCCGACCGCCGTGGCCGACAGCCTCGACGCGGCGCAAGCGGTGGTGAAGGTTTTGGAGCATCGCCATGCCACCGTGCTGACCTGCTGGCTGGGCGAGGGCGCGGCCGCGCAGGCACGCCAGTTGTTCGCGGAAAACAAACTTCCCTCGTTCGAGAGTCCGGAGCAGGCCGTCCAGGCGTTCGGCCATCTGCTGCGCTACCGCCGCAACCAGCTGTTGCTGGTGCAGACACCGCCTTCGGTATCGGACCTGGTCTCGATCGATCGCGCCAAGGCGGAGGCGATCATCGATGCCGTGCTTGCCGACGACCGCACGATCCTGACCGAGCCCGAAGCCAAGCAACTGCTCTCGGCGTTCGGCATCCCGACGGTGGACTCTTTCGTGGCCAGGGATCCCGCCGAAGCCGCGCTGTTTTCCCAGCGTATCGACGGTCCGGTGGTGCTGAAGATCGTGTCGCGCGACATCACCCACAAATCCGACGTCGGCGGGGTCGTGCTCAACCTCGCTTCTCCAGCCGCGGTGGCGCAGGCGGCGACCGACATGCTCGAGACGATCCGGCACAAGGCAGCGGGAGCGAGGATCGATGGTTTCAACGTGCAGCCGATGATTCGTCGACCCGGTGCGCACGAGCTGATCCTGGGGATTGCCGAGGACGCGACCTTCGGTCCGGTGATCCTGTTCGGTCAGGGTGGCACGGCGGTCGAGGTGATTGGCGACCGTGCGGTCGCCTTGCCGCCGCTCAATCTGGTGCTGGCACACGACATGATCGAGCGGACCCGGATCTCGCGCCTGCTGCGCGGCTATCGCGACCGGCCGGCGGCCGATCTTGATGCGATTGCGCTGACCATCGTGAAACTCTCGCAGTTGGTCGTGGATCTGGATCGCGTGGCCGAGCTCGACATCAACCCCCTGCTGGCCGATGCCGAGGGCGTGATCGCGCTCGATGCGCGCGTGGTGGTGCGACCACGGGGAACGACCCGGCGACCGCTGGCGATCCGTCCCTATCCGCGCGAGCTGGAACAGGAGGTCGAGACCCAAAGCGGTCGGCACTTCCTGCTGCGTCCGATCCGACCCGAAGACGAGCTCGCGCTCACCGCCATGCTCGAACAGTCCTCACCGGACGACATACGGTTGCGCTTCTTTGCGCCGAGGCGGCAATTCGGCCATGGCTTCTCGGCGCGGTTGACCCAGATCGACTACGACCGCGAGATGGCGCTGGTGGCGCTCGAACCTGACGGGACGGATCTGCTTGGCGGGGTGCGCCTGCTCTCCGATCCGGATGGCGAGACCGCCGAGTTCGCGATCATGGTGCGCTCGGACATGCAGGACGTCGGCCTCGGCTATTGCCTGATGCGAAGCATCCTCGACTACGCGCGCCAGCGCGGCATAGGCCGGGTGTTCAGTGAAGTTCTTGCCGAAAACACGGCGATGCTGCGGATGGCCGAGCAACTGGGTTTCGGCGTCCACCGGCTGGATGATGGCAGCTCGGTCAAGGTGGAAATCGAGCTGAGCGCGGCGGCGGGTGACACCCCGGGTTGAATCGCCAGGATTCCCGGGACCTGTCTCGATCGCGGATCGAGCCAGCGGCAAGCATCTCGTCGCGATGAATGCTCAGCGATAGCCTTGTGCCTGCAACGAGAACAGATGTGCGTAGTGACCGTGCTGCGCCATCAACTGCTGATGATTGCCGCGTTCGATGATGCGGCCGTCCTGGATCACGATGATCTGGTCGGCCACGCGCACGGTGGAGAAGCGGTGCGAGATCAGGATCGCGATGCGGTCGCCAGACAACTCGCGGAAGTGTTCGAAGATGCTCGCTTCAGCCTGGGCGTCCATCGCCGCGGTCGGTTCGTCCAGCACCAGGATGTCGGCGCGTGAACGCATGAAGGCGCGGGCCAGCGCGACCTTCTGCCATTGGCCGCCGGACAGTTCGCGGCCGTCGTTGAACCACTTGCCCAGTTGGGTATCGAAGCCGGCCGGAAGGCCGTCGATGAAATCGCTGGCCATGCCCTTGTCGCTGGCCTCGCGCCAGCGCGCCTCGTCGTCGAAGTGGGTGACGTCGCCCGCACCAATGTTTTCGCCCACGCGCATCTGGTAGCGGGCGAAGTCCTGGAAGATCACCCCGATGCGTTGCAGCAACACGGCTTCGTCCCACTCGCGCAGGTCGGTGCCGTCGAGCAGGATGCGGCCGCTGTCGGGCGTGTACAGGCGCGTGAGCAGCTTGATCAGGGTGGTCTTGCCCGAGCCATTCTGGCCGACCAGGGCCAGCGATTCGCCGGGGCGGATATGCAGGTCGATATCACGCAGCGCGGGCTCGCTGGCGCCCGGATAGCTGAAGCTCACCTGCTCAAAGCGGATGCCGTCGTCGGGTTTGGCGCCACGCTGGATGGTTCCGATCGATGGCGGCACCGGTGTTTCCAGGTATTCGTACAGGGTCGACAGGTACAGGTTGTCTTCGTACATGCCGCCGATCGCGGACAGCATCGCGGAGACCGCCGATTGGCCCTGGCGGAACAGCGCCAGGTACATCGTCATCTGACCCAGGGTGATGCGGGCGACCACGGTGCTGGCAGCGATCCAGGCGTAGGCGCCATACAACGCGAGCGTGCCCAGCAGGCCCAGGCCGAAGCCCCAACTGTCGCGGCGCACGGCCAGTTCGCGGTCGGCGCTGTACAGGGTATGGAAGATGTCGCGGTAGCGCTGCAGCAGCAGCGGACCGAGACCGAACAGCTTCACTTCCTTGGCGTGGTCCTCGCGCGCCAGCACGGTTTCCAGATACAGCTGCATCCGGGTTTCCGGCGAGCGCCAGCGGAACAGCCGGAACGCGTCGCCGGAAAACTTCGTTTCGGCGAAGAAGGACGGCAGGCCGGCGAGCACCAGCACGGCGACCGCCCACGGCGAGAACTGAAACAGCAGGCTGCCGTAGCTGATCAGCGAGATCGCGTTCTGGCCCAGCCCGAACGTGCGCGTGACCAGTGACAGCGGTCGGGTCGACGCTTCGCGGCGGGCGCGGGTGAGCTTGTCGTAGAACTCCGAATCCTCGAAGTGCGCCAGCTCCAGGGTCAGCGCCTTCTCCAGGATCATCACGTTGACGCGCTGGCCCAGCTGAGCCCGCAACAACGACTGGCACAAGGACAAGCCGCGCTGGGCACCGGCCAATGCCGCCACCAATACGCCTTCCAGTGCAACCCATTCGAAGATCGTCCGCAGCGGCGCCTGTCCATGTGCCGCCCACAACCGACTTGCCGCAACCACCGAGTCCACGATTTGCGCGCCCACGTAGGCGATGCCGGCGGGCAGCAGCCCGGCGACCAGGGTGACCAGGGCGAGCGCGACGGTCAGCGCGCGGCTGGTGCTCCAGACCAGCACCAAGGCGCGCCCGCTGTAACGGAATACACCGAGGAAACTGCGGGTGATCTCCGTCGATTCAGGGGCGGGAATGGTGGCGTGAGGCGGCACGTGGGGATAGTGTCAAAACGCGCGCGACAAGGCGCGGAGCTCCCGAGATGGGGGCCGTACCGCCTCACGCAAGTCGCCATGCTTCAGTGCAGATCCACCTCGACGAACTGCTGGTCGTGCGCAGCTTGATAGAGCGTGGGGAACAGTTTCTGCAGGTGCGCGACCTTGGGCGCATCGTTGATCGCGATGTACGGATTGTGCGGATGCAGGTCGTAGTAATGCTGGTGATAATCCTCGGCCGCGTAGAACGCCTTGAGCGGCACCAGCTGAGTCGCGATCGGTGCGTCGAAGGCTTTCGCGCGGCTGAGCTGGGCGATGTAGTCGTTGGCGATCTTGTGCTGCTCGGCGTTGCCGTAGAAGATCACCGAACGGTATTGCGAGCCGCTGTCCGGCCCTTGCCGGTTGCGTTCGGTGGGATTCAAGGCTACCGAGAAAAACACTTGCAGCAAGGTGCCGTAGCTGACCTGCGCCGGGTCGAACTCGACTTTCACCGATTCGGCGTGACCGGTGCTGCCGCTGCTGACCATGCCGTATTGCGCAGTGGCGGCGGCGCCGCCGGAGTAGCCTGCGGTGACCTTGTGCACGCCCTTGACGTGCTCGAATACCGCTTCGATGCCCCAGAAACAGCCGCCGGCGAGCACCGCCTCCTCGCTGTGACCGGCGTGCGCTTTGCTCGCATCGACGATGGGAGCGGGTAGCCGGGTGATCTCTCTTGCCGCCGCCACCGGTTGGCACGCGGCCAGGCCGACCAGCAGTAGTGCGCCGACCACGGGAAACACTCGAAATGCACGGTAGCGAATCATGGCTAACCTCGCGGGCGATGGGCATCCGCGAAGTTGCGGCATGCACGGTGAGTTACGTCGAAGTGGCGCAAGCGGATGCATGTGCAGCGAAAGGCGCTCATTGGGTTATTCGTCGCGAGGTCGCTGGCGGTTACCTGCAACGGCTCCTCAGCGTGGCTACCATAGGCGTGATTCCTCTGGAGCCGTGCATGTCTGACGCGATCGATCTGGACGCCTACCTGCGCCGTATTGGCTGGGATGGTGCCGTGGCGGCTGACCTGGCGACCTTGCGCGGCCTGGCCATGGCGCATGTCGCGGCGATCCCGTTTGCCAATCTCAATCCGCTGCTGGGCGTGCCGGTGAAGCTGGATTTGCCTGCGCTGCAGCACAAACTGGTGCACGAGGCGCGTGGTGGCTATTGCTTCGAGCAGAATCTGCTGTTCGAGGCGATGTTGCGGGCGATCGGCTTCGAGGTGACTGGTTTGATCGCACGGGTCTTGTGGGGGCAGCCGGACGATGCAAGCACGCCACAGACCCACATGTTGCTGCAAGTCAGGCTGGACGGCGAAAGCTGGCTGGCTGACGTGGGTTTCGGCGGTCATGTGCTGACTGGCGTGCTGCAGCTGCAGCCTGACATCGAACAGCCCACCGGCCATGAGCCGTTCCGGCTGCGCAAATGTGACGCCGAGTGGCGCATGCAGTCGCTGGCACACGGGGAATGGCGCAGTTTGTACCGTTTCGAGCTACGGCCGACAGCGCTGGTCGATTACGTAGTGGCCAATCACTATGTGTCGACTCATCCCGCGTCGCGCTTCGTCAACAACCTCATCCTGGGGCGCACGCCGGCCGATCGCCGGCTCAGCTTGTTCAATCGTGAATTCACGGTGCGTCGGCTGGGGCACGAACCGGAACATCGCGTGCTGCGCACCGTGGCCGAGCTGCGGCAGCTGGTCGAGCAGGAGTTCTTGCTGCGCATTCCGGCTGGAGCTGACGTCGATCGGCAGCTGGAAAGCCTGCCGTAGGCCGGTCAATGTGCACGGCCGGCCTGCGGACGACCATCTTTCATGCCGTGCGGATCGGCCAGGACGTGAATTTCGGTGTCGTCGATGACTACCACCTGGCCCGCATGGATCTTGCAGGTCTTGCGCAATTCAATCGCTCCGCTGATCTTGACGGCGCCGCTCGCCACGATCGCCTTGCCGGCGCCACCGCTGTCGCACAAGCCCACCAGTTTCAGCAGCATGTTGAGCTCGACGTAGTCGCCTTCCAGTTCAAATTCGATCTTTTGCATGGTGTTTCCGTGTGAAAGCGGGGGCTCGCGACTGATGATCTGCTACTCCTCGTCGGATGCCACATCGGGCATGGCGAGGAAGGCGAACCAGGGCAGGTCGTGGTCATTGCCGAAGGTGGCGGCATCATCGAGGATGCCGAGCAGGATATCGTAGTCCTCTGAAGCCGCCTGTCGCAGTTCGTCGACGTGCTCGAACAGCAGCACATGGCCCCAGCCAGGCAGCCAGTCGAGGTCGCGCAGGCAGTCGGCCAGCGCATCCCAGTTGTGGCCGAAGCTCGCCGGGAGTGACAGCGACACGGCCAGCCGTTGCAGCAGGTCAGCCTTGTCGTGACACCCGGCGAGGTCGGTGCGGCTTGCATGCAGCTCATGGCGTGCGGCCTCGCGCGCCATCCGCCCGAGATCGTCGGCGCCCACGAAATAAACGCCATTCTGCGCAGGCCGGGTGAGGTCCAGCTCGGTATCGCGCCGGCTCACGGGTTCACCTCGATGCGGCGGAAGCTGCGGTAGTGATCGCCGGTGTAGTACCACACGGCCGGCGGCGTACCGCCAGTAATGATGCGCCGCGCGCCGCGGGTGCGTGCGCCCGGCGTCTCCACCGTGTACTCGTGGTAATAGCCGCGTGGTTGCTGCGGCAGCAGACCTTCGTAATTGCCGAAGACGACGCCATCCTGGCGGTGCTCGAACGGACCACCGCGGGCAATGCGCGCCAGCATCGCATGCGCTTCGGGCGGCAGGCTGTCCTGCGCTGGAGGGGTGATGGGCAGCCGGGCTTGCGCAATCGGGGTTGGCGGGGCCGCAGCTGGCGAGGTGTCGGCGTGGCGCTGCCACATCACCACCGCCAAGGCGATCAAGGCCAGCACGATCAGTGGTTTGAGCAGACGCATGCGGGTTCGCGGTGGAAGGGGAGCGTCGCGAGCTTAGCAAAGTGACGAAGGGCGCCGGCACTCGGGGTATCGCAAGCGCAAGAAATTGCGCAAACTTCGGCGTCCGGTGGACGCAGTTCGCGCCGCCCCCGATGCCTGGAGTCTGGATGAGACCCACCCCCGAGCACGCCGAGGGCCGTTTGCCGCGGCAGATTGGCTTCATCATCGGCAACGAAGGTTGCGAGCGCTTCTCGTTCTACGGGATGCGCAACATCCTCACCCCGTTCCTGATCACCACCCTGCTGCTGTACCTGCCCGAGGGACAGCGCATCCTGGCGGCGAAGGATGTGTTCCACACGTTTGTGATCGGCGTGTACTTCTTCCCGCTGCTCGGCGGCTGGATCAGCGACCGCTTCTTCGGCAAGTACCACACGGTGCTGTGGATGAGCCTGATCTACGTGGCCGGCCATGCCTGCCTGGCGATTTTCGAGAACAACCGGCTCGGCTTTTTCACCGGACTGGGCTTGATTGCCCTGGGTGCGGGCGGCATCAAGCCGTTGGTGGCGTCGTTTGTGGGCGATCAGTTCGACCAGTCGAACAAGCACCTGGCGAAAATGGTATTCGACGCGTTCTACTGGATCATCAATTTCGGTTCGTTCTTCGCTTCCTTGCTGATGCCGTTGTTCCTGCGTCACTACGGCGCGGCGGTGGCGTTCGGCATTCCCGGCGGGCTGATGTTCATCGCCACCGTGGTGTTCTGGCTGGGTCGCAAACAGTATGTAATGGTGCCGCCGGGACCACCGGACCAGCATGCGTTCTCGCGGGTGATCCGCACGGCCTTGCTGGCGCAGCGGCCGGGGCAGGCGCGGCCGGGCTTGTGGGTCGCGGTGGTGGGCGTGGTGGTGGCGCTGGCGTCGTTTGGGCTGGTGCCGGTGCTCGGCTTCGTGATCTCGGCATGCCTTGCGCTGGTGCTGCTGATTGGCGGCCTTGGCGGTGGCGCATGGTTGCAGATGGAGCGGGCGCGTGGCCGGCATCCGGAGCAGGCGGTCGATGGCGCGCGCAACGTGCTGCGCGTGCTGGTGATCTTCGCGCTGACCACGCCGTTCTTCTCGCTGTTCGACCAGAAGGCGTCGACCTGGATCGTGCAAGGCGGCGAGATGACCATGCCGTCGTGGTTCGAGCCCGCCCAGATGCAGGCGCTGAACCCGCTGCTGGTGATGCTGCTTATTCCGTGCAACAACCTGCTGCTGTACCCGCTGTTGCGCAGACTTGGGTACGAGCCGACCGCGCTGCGCCGGATGACTGCCGGTATCGCGTTCAGCGGGCTGGCGTGGATCGTGGTGGGTGGCTTGCAGGTGGTGCTCGACGGTGGCGATCCGCTGTCGATCGTGTGGCAGGTGTTGCCCTACGCCTTGCTGACCTTTGGTGAGGTGCTGGTCTCGGCGACCGGACTGGAGTTCGCCTATAGCCAGGCGCCGGCCTCGATGAAAGGGGTGGTGATGAGTTTCTGGAACCTCACCACCACGGTGGGCAACCTGTGGGTGCTGCTGGCCAACGCGGCGGTGCGTAATCCGGCGATAACCGGCTCGATCGCCGCCACCGGCTTCAGCGTGACCGCATTCCAGATGTTCTTCTTCGCCGCGTTCGCGCTGCTTGCTGCACTGGCGTTCGGACTGTATGCGCGCCGCTATCGAGAAATGGATTATTACCGGTCGGGTTGATCAACCGCTGGCATCGATGCGCTGCTGCAATGCCAACGCCGCCGCCGGGTTGCGCTGCTTGGCAGCGCCGATGAAGAACACGAACACGTCGCGGGGGTCGCTCCGGGTCTGTGCGGCGCCGGCATGCGGCAACGCGGCGGCATCTTTTCCGGCGGCCCAGTCGCGGCTCTGGCGTGCCCACTGATCCAGCGCAGCGGACGAGTAGCCGGTGGGGATCCCGTCGACGCTATGTTTCAGGCGCACGTAGACGAAATCGCCGGTGAGGTCGGCCAGGGCGGGGAAGTCGGGTGAGTCGGTGAACACGGTCGCCACGCCGTGTGAGCGCGCCAGTGTCACGTAGCGTTGATCGAGAAAAGTGGCATCGCGCACCTCCATGGCGTGACGCAGCGGCTGTCCGTTCAACTGCTGCGGCAGCGCATCCAGGAAGGCGGCCAGATCGTCGGCGTCGAATGGTCGCGAGGGTGGCAACTGCCACAGAATCGGACCCAGCCGATCGCCCAGTTCCGCCAGCCCGCCCTGGATGAAGCCGCGCACGCCCTTGCTCGCGTCGGCCAGCCGCGTGGACTGGGTGATGTAGCGCGGCGCCTTCAGCGAAAACACGAAACCCGCTGGCGTCTCCGCCGCCCACCTGGCGTAGGTGGCAGGTTTCTGCGCGCGGTAGAACGTGCCATTGATCTCGATCGCGCGCAGCTGGCGGCTGGCGTATTCCAGCTCGCGCCGCTGCACCAGCCTGTCTGGATAGAAATTGTTGCGCCACGGCGCGTAGGTCCAGCCGCCGATACCCACGCGAATGCCTTGGCCAGTCCGGTGGGTGGCCTTGCGCGGCTTGTTCATGGCCGCGTCGGCCTGGTCGGTGTGCGCCGCATTTCCGCCGCGCTGATACACAGCACCAGCCACGCCGCGCCAGCGGTGTAGCCAGCCAGCACATCACTGAAATAATGTACCTGCAACAGGATTCGGCTGATGCCGATCACGCCGATCAGCAGCATCGCGGCGGCGACGAGGACGCGGTGGAAACGCGTCGACAGATGCAGCAGCACGTAGGCGAGCATGCCGTAGAACACGACCGCACCAAACGCATGGCCGCTGGGGAAACTCCAACCCGGCTGGCTGATGAAGCCATGATCGTGCAGCGGACGCGTCCGCCGGAACAGTGCCTTCAGACTGTCATTGATCGGCACCGTGCCCACCAGCGCCACCGCCCAGGTCAGCGCCAGTCGCCAGTGCCGCCGCAGCAGCAGGGCGGCCAGCACCAGCACAGCGGCAGACGCCACCCACAGCTTGTCGCCCAGGTGGGTGATCGTGGCGATCATGCGCAGCACCGGCAGCGGCATCTGGTCGCGCAGGCTTTCGGCCAGAGCGGCGTCGAAACCCGCCAGGGCCGAGGTGTGTCTGCCGAACAGCGCCAGCGCGATCGCAGCGAAGCACAAGACGAGTGCCAGCAGCAGGATCATGCCGACCTGCCAGCGCAACACCGTCCGCGCGAGCCCGAGACGGGCTGCGCGGCGCTGCCAGCGCGCGTTGTATTGCCAGGCAAGGTCGCCGCCCAGCAGCGCCAGTATCAGCAGCAGTGCCCACAGCAGCAGGGCGTGCGCCGCAATCCATTCCACCATCGGGCTCATGCGGGCTTCCGCGTTGTAGTCGTGGCCGGATGATCGGCGTTGCGAGGGATCGCGTCGAGCGAATTGTGCACATGACTTCCAGCGCTGGTCTTGCGCGCGGATTGCGGCGATAGTTGACCGGTTGCCAGCCGGGGGAGTTCCAGATGTCACAGCGATTCCATTCACTGCGTCCGTTCTTCGTGAGCCTGGCAAGTTGTTGCGCCTTGCTGCTGGTTGCCCGCGCCGCGCTGGCGCAGGCACCTGCGCCCCGGCCGTTCGCGCCGCCGGTGTCGACGGGCGACAGCGTGCGGCCACTGTTGCCGGCGCAACTGGATGATTTCGATGCCTACATGGCCGAGACCCTGAAGACGTTCAAGGTGCCCGGCATCGCCGTGGCGATCGTCAAGAACGGCAAGGTCGTGATGGAGCGCGGTTTCGGCGTGCGCGAGCTGGGCCAGCCGGCCAAGGTCGATCCACACACCCTGTTCGCGATTGCCTCCAATACCAAGGCGTTCACCGCGGCAGCACTGCAGCAGCTGGCCGACGCGGGCAAGCTGAACATGGACGATCGGGTGATCGCCCACCTGCCGTGGTTTCGCATGTCCGACCCGTATGTGACTCACGAGATGCGCATCCGCGACCTGCTGGCGCATCGCAGCGGCCTGAGTCTGGGTGCGGGCGACTTGCTGTACTGGCCGCCGACCTCG
>JBDTKM010000189.1:0-17740 GCA_039935315.1 Rhodanobacter sp.
CCCGCGAGGCAGCGACCCTGGCGCATTCTGGAATCCACCTGACGTGGATCCTGCGGTGCACTCTGACCTCATCCCATGCCGCAGATGTGTTTGCGTTGCGGTACCCCCTGGTTCACTGCAGAACGGCTGACCAAGGCGATCTGCTCAGTTCTCGTTGCAGATCCTGGTTGGTCTGCGCCAGTGGAGCTGGTGTGCTGCCCATTCATCTGGCTGGAAGAAAAGGCAGATGAGCCTCATGCTCAACGTTGCCTGATGTGAGCGGGGTCGAGCGTGAAGCCAACATATCGGCGCTGGTGGACCGCTGCTACCGCCCGCCTGCAAGTACGCGATTATGCGACGGCAAGAGGATCCGGCGGAGTGAAGACGACGTAGCGATCGCGCCCTTGCTGCTTGGCCTCGTACAAGGCCCGATCCGCGTATTCACGTAGTGGCTGCGGGTCTGGCGTGTTCGGACGCAGCGTGCAAATACCGACGCTCAGCGTCACTCTGGCCGGGACCTGCAACTGCCGCGCCGATGACCGCAGGCGTTCAGCCATTTCAGTGGCCGCGTTCAGACCGGTTTCGGGGCACAGCACGAGCAGTTCGTCCCCGCCCACCCTGGCGACGATGTCCGTACCGCGTACGTTGGCACGGAGTGCGGCGCCCAGCTGACGCAGAACCTCATCGCCGATGAGATGGCCATGCTCGTCGTTGATGGACTTGAAATGATCCACGTCGAGCGCAAGCATCGAAATGTCATGCTGGTAACGTACAGCCCGGGTGACCTCGGTGGCTGTGAGATGGGTGAATGCCTGCTGGTTGAGACAACCGGTCAGGCCGTCGGTGGTCGCAAGCACCGAAAGTTGGCGTTGAACGGCTTCCAGCACTTCTTGCCGCTCCTCTCTTGCCACCGCCCCCAAAAACACCATGAACACGGCAACGACAAGGACCACGACCTGCATCGCGAACGCGGCGGAGTGCAGGCCGCCGGGGGTGAGCCACGCCACCACGAGGTACAGCGCTATGGCGAACGAGCCACAAAACAAGACGGCTGCTCTGGAAAACCCCATCAACAAATAAAGCGTGGGCAGCACCCAGATCAACGCGAGGGGGCTTCCGATGCCGCCGTCCAGAGCGGATGCCGTAGCGATCAACGCATACGTGCTGACATTCCATACGATGGAGAACCTTCTGCGCTGAGTCGGAGTGACGAAATGCCCACGACCGAACCACACCACCAGTGCTTGCACGATGGAAAAAAACCCGAGGAGCGCAAGCGAGACCCGATTGGACCCGCTGTCCCAAGTGCGGAAAACGTAGAAAAGGCCTGCGCCACCGCCGCCGATGAACCCCACCATGCCCGTGTACAGCTCGCGCAGCCAGAGTGCCTGCTGACTGTGCGCATCGACCGAGCAAGGGTCCGTGTCGTCTTCCCTGACACGATCCGTCAGCCGCAACCTGTTGGCGGCATGCAGCACAGCGCGACCAGCGTGATCCCTGATCATGGCGAATGTGGATGGGTTCGGTACACTCGTGGCTCCTTGCTGATGGTCACACTTGCGGGTCAGCAGCGATGGGCGCGCATTTCTGCTCTGACCTTGGGTAAGCATGGGGCGTGCCAACCTGCATGGGTCCGGGTGAGAATTTCTGAAGTCACGCGCTTCCGCGGTCTGCTGCCGGTCGGGGCCGCGGCAACCAAATGCAGCGCGCACCCGAAAACGGGCCGGAAGTCGGGTTCACGGTGAAGTTGTAGTTGAAGGTCGTCGCTTGCGCGACCGGCACGACCGCGATCGCGATGGCTGTGGCAGCGAGCACCAGACAACCGACTTTGGCGCCAAGATGTCATCGACATTTCTTGCTTTCCCAGTTCCGATTCACATTGAACGGTTTCGAGCGATGCTCAAGCATCGATCGTTGAGAATATATATAGCATTGATATCATTGAATAATTTATTGGTTCAGCGTTGTCGGTTCGATCGAATATGCAAAATCCACCGACACCTGGTCCGACTCGCCACTGTAAAAATGCGACGACTCGTCGCTGCAGCCGGCGCGGCGCCTCGGCTTTCCCCTGACCCCCCTCGACGTAAAGTTTTTCGCCGCTTTCGGGTGGGGTCTCACCACCCCGCAAGAGTGCGACGTTCCGGGTGGATCGTCTGTTCAAGCCGGCTACGTTGCCAGCCAGGACGAGCGGCGTTCTCCGGCTGAAGACGGCCGGTCCATTCACGGCGGCGGCGCACGCGTTGCAGCCGACGCGACAGGTCAGCTCGATTGGCGGGGGCGGTGCGGCCTGAGCGCGGACATGGGTGACGCGCTGACGACGATCAACGGCCGCCGCGCGTCCAGCACGGTCCGGAGTGAAATGCATGCGCGATGGCTGGAAAAACCAAAGATTGCAGATCATTCGCGCGCAGCGGCAGCTTCCGGCGGCACGCTGTCCGCTCAGTCGAACCGATAGATATCCATCGCCAGCAGGCCCATGTCGATCCCTGCATCGATACGTTGTGCATGCACATTTACACCGGCGGCCCCCAATGCCACGAACAGCGGCAGCAGGTGCTCGTCGGCAGGATGCGCGCGTTCGGCAAACGGGGCCTGTCGGCGATAGTCGAGCAGGGCATCGATGTCGCCGGCGGCGAGCTTCTGTTCGATCCACTCGATGAACGGTTTTACGTACGGAGCCTGCCGTTCGTCGCTGTAGCCGGCGCGCAGATCGTGCAGGTTGTGGGTGATGCTGCCTGAGCCGATCACCAGCACGCCTTCATCGCGCAGCGGAGCCAGCGCCTGGCCCAGCGCGTAGTGGTGGGCCGGTCCGAGTTCAGGCTGGATCGAAACCGGCACCACCGGAATGTCTGCCGCTGGATACAACAGCCGCAGCGGTACCCAGACGCCGTGATCGAGGCCGCGGTCGGGATCCTGCATCGGTGCCAGGCCGGCTTGATCCAGCAGCTGCAGCACATGCCGGGCCAGCGCCGGAGCGCCCGGCGCCGGATAGTGCAGTTGATACAGGGCCGCCGGGAAGCCACCGAAGTCGTGGATGGTTTCGGGTGTGGTCGCCGCGCCGACCTGCGGCTGGTGTGACAGCCAGTGCGCGCTGGCCACGGCGATCGCCCGGGGTCGTGGCAGCACGGCGGCCAGCTCGGCCAGCCGTTCGCCCGTCGGGCCGGGGTGCAGCGCGGTCATCGGTGAGCCGTGCGAGATATACAAGCTGGGCAAGCGGGACATGGCGTGATCTACCGGTGAGGGTCGCCCGTGAAGCAGGGGTGTTTAGCTACCCCATCCGCGGGTGCCGGCAACACCCCGTCGTCCGATCGAAATCCACAGGAGACCTGGATCTGCGGCCACCGAACTACTTCTGCGGTGGCTTGAAACCACCGTGCCGTGGCTTCAGACCCCCCGGCCTGGCGCTGCCCGGTTTCGGACCGCCGGGCTTGAATCCGCCGGGCCTTTTGAAGCCGCCCGGCTTGTGCGCTGGCGGCGTGCTGGTGCCGGTATCGGTGCCGTCCCACTCGTGGATGCGCAGCTGCTGCTGCACCACCCAGACCTTCTTCAAGTGCTCGAATACTTCCGGCGGCATGCCATCGGGAAGGTCGACCAGGCTGTAGTGGTCACGGATGCTGAGGCGACCGATGTACTGGCTGTCCAGCCCCGCTTCGTTGGCAATCGCGCCGACAATATTGCCTGGCTTCACGCCGTGCTCGTGGCCGACTTCGACACGATAGGTGCGCTTGCCTTCCTCGGTGGCGTGCGCGCGCACCGGACGCTGGCCAAATTCGCGCGGCGGTGCACTGTCAACTGCCCGGTGTTCGCTGGGCCGATGTTCGGCAGGCTTCGATTCGTGCGGCGCACGATGAGCGGGCGCGGCGGCTTCGCGCACGTGCGGCGGGCGCCGCTCGCTGCTGCTGCGCTCGCGCGGCGCCGCGCGTTCGACCCGCTCGCGCGAGGCAGGCTCGTATTTCTCGCGTTTGGGCGGCGTCAACAGCAACGGCTGGTCGCCCTGGGCGATCCGTGCCAATGCAGCGGCAATCTCGACCGCTGGCACGTTGTATTCCTGTTCGTACTGCTCGATCAATTGCTGGAACTGGCCGAGACTGCCTTGCGCCAGCGTGTCGGTGATGCGCTGCTTGAACTTGCCGATGCGTACGTCGTTCACCACCTCAACCGAGGGCAACTGCATCTGCTCGATCGGCTGCCGGGTGGCGCGTTCGATCGCGCCGAGCATGCCGCGCTCACGTGGGCTGACGAACAGGATCGCCTCGCCGCTGCGCCCGGCACGACCGGTCCGGCCGATGCGGTGCACGTAGCTTTCGGTATCGTACGGAATGTCGTAATTGAACACGTGACTGATGCGCTCCACGTCGAGGCCGCGAGCGGCGACGTCAGTGGCGACCAGGATGTCGAGTTTGCCGTCTTTCAGTTGCTGGATGACGCGCTCGCGTTGCGGCTGGGCGATGTCGCCGTTGATCGCGGCGGCCGCCAGGCCGCGTGCCTGCAGCTTGCCGGCCAGTTCCTCGGTGGCCTGCTTGGTGCGCGCGAAGATGATCATCGCGTCGAATGGTTCGGCTTCGAGAATGCGCGTCAACGCATCGAGCTTGTGCATGCCGCTGACGAACCAGTAGCGCTGGTGGATGTTCGGCGTAGTGGTGGCGGAGGACTTGATCGTGACTTCGACCGGATCTTTCAGATGGCGCTGCGCGATCTTGCGGATCTGGGTCGGCATGGTGGCGGAAAACAGTGCAACCTGACGCTGCGGCGGGGTCGCCTGCAGCACCTTCTCGACATCGTCGATGAAGCCCATGCGCAACATTTCGTCGGCTTCGTCGAGTACCAGATACTTCAGCTCGGACAGGTCCAGCGTGCCCTTGTCCATGTGATCGATCACCCGGCCCGGCGTACCGACCACCACGTGCACGCCGCGTTTGAGTGAATGCAGCTGCGGGCCGTAGCTCTGGCCGCCGTAGATCGGCAGCACCTGGAAACCGGGGATGTGCGCGGCATAGCGCTGGAACGCTTCGGCGACCTGGATCGCGAGCTCACGCGTAGGAGCCAGCACCAGTGCCTGCGGCTTGCCGGCGCGCGGGGTGATTCGCGACAGGATCGGCAGCGCGAACGCGGCGGTCTTGCCGGTGCCGGTCTGGGCCTGACCCAGCACGTCGCGGCCTTCCAGCAGCGGCGGGATGGTGGCGGCCTGGATCGGCGAAGGCGACTCGTAGCCGACATCAGCCAGCACGCGCATAACGTCAGGATGCAGTCCGAGTGCGCCAAAACCGGACGGAACCGGGGCGTGGTCGGGAGTAGGGGAAGACATGGGGAAACCTCGGAACCAGGGCAGCGCTGCGAATGCAGCGCGCACGGGCATATTCTACCAGCCTCGGCGCAACCGCGTGGTGCGGCAAGCTGAATGTCTGCCTGCAGCTTCCTGCAGTTATGCTTCGCAGCGGATGTCTGACATGGGGCAAGACGAGGATGGCCAAGTTCAGGATGATTTCCGAACAGCGCTTGCATGGTAGCGTCCAGGGGTGCCACCGGCATCTGTCGCAAGCCTGCGGCGGCCCGATGTTTTTTGCCGTGTACCCGTCGCCGCAGGTGCCGCAGCAGGCTTGCAGCTTCATCGAGAACGATTCACGTGATCGCGCCGAGGCGTTGGAGTTGCCGTGATGGCGCTGCCGAGAATGCAAACCGCGCGCGGCGTGATCCGCCTGCCCGAACGGGCCGATGCGCCGAATTTGCTGCGGTATCGGCTGGAAAACCGCGAGCGCCTGGCGCCGTGGGAGCCATTGCGCGCGGCGGACTATTACACGCTGGAGCAGTGCCGCCAGGTCGCAGTCGATGCGCGCGAGGTGGCCCTGCTGGATCGCGGTTATCCGCTGGTGTTGCTCGACCCCGACGAGCAGGAGATACGCGGCAGTGTGGCTTTGTCCAATGTCATGCGCGGGCCGTTTCAGGCCTGCCTGCTCGGTTATGGCATCGGTGCCCGCTGGCACGGCACGGGCTTGATGCACGAGGCGCTGGAGGCCACGCTCGCCTGGGCGTTTGACGAACTGGACCTGCATCGGGTGATGGCGAATTACCTGCCGCACAATGAGCGCAGCGCGCGACTGCTGGCACGGCTCGGCTTCGAGCGCGAGGGCTACGCGCGTGCCTATTTGAAGATCGCCGGGCAGTGGCAGGATCACGTGCTTGCGGCAAAGGTTCGCTGAGCCTGCTGGGCGTTGTTCCACACGAAAATGGCGGCCATCGGGCCGCCACTTTCACTATCGCGCAGGCTTGTCCCGCTCAGGCCTTGGCGGCCGGCCGGTGATTCGAGCGGCGGCGCTGGTTGCTGGCGGCATGTTCACCGCGACCCTGCGGTGCGTAGCCACTCGGTCGCGGTGATCCGGCCGGCTTGCCCTGGCGCGGCGCGCGTGACTGACGTTGACCACCGCCACCGCCACCGCCCTGCTTCGGGCGTGGTGCGCCGGCATCCAGGCGCAGCGGCGCGGAGGGTTCGAAGCCGGGCACCGGGTTGATCGCAATGTCCTGCTTGAGCAACTTGCGGATGTCGTACAGCAGGCCGCTTTCGTCATGGCTGACCAGCGACAGCGCCAGGCCTTCCACCCCGGCGCGGCCGGTGCGGCCGATCCGGTGTACGTAGTCTTCCGCCACCGAGGGCAGGTCGTAGTTGATCACGACCGGCAATTGCTCGATGTCGATGCCGCGCGCAGCGATGTCGGTGGCGACCATCACCGTAACGCGGCCGCTCTTGAAATCCGCCAACGCGCGGGTCCGGGCGTTCTGGCTCTTGTTGCCGTGGATCGCGGCGCTGCGCAAGCCGGAGGCATTGAGGAACGTCACCAGCTTGTCGGCACCGTGCTTGGTGCGGCTGAACACCAACGCCTGGCGTCGGCTGTCCTGCGACAACACATGCAGCAGCAGGTCGCGTTTGCGCGAAGCGTCAACCGGATGTACCTGGTGGCTGACCAAGGCGGTCACGGTATTCGGTGCGGACACCGAGATCTCGCGGGCGTTGTGCATGAATTCCATTGCCAGCGTCTTGATCGCCGGCGGGAAGGTGGCCGAGAACAGCATGGTCTGGCGCTTCTTCGGCAGCGCCTGCAGGATGCGCTTCAGCGCGGGCAGGAAACCCATGTCGAGCATGCGGTCGCCTTCGTCCAGGACCAGCGTTTCCACCGCGGACAGGTCCAGCGTGCGCTGCTGCATGTGGTCCATCAAGCGGCCGGGAGTGGCGATGACGATGTCCACGCCGCGGCGCAGCGCGTTGATCTGCGGCCCGATGCTGACGCCGCCGAAAATCGTCGTGCTGCTGACGTGCATATGCTTGCCGTAGCTGCTGATGTTGTCGTGGATCTGCGCGGCGAGTTCGCGGGTCGGCGTCAGGATCAACGCGCGCGGCCGGCGCGTCATGGTGGCGCCGCTGCTCGACAGCTTCTGCAACAGCGGCAGCGCGAAGGCGGCGGTCTTGCCGGTGCCGGTTTGGGCTGCGGCAAGCAGGTCGTGGCCTTCCAGCGCGAGCGGTATCGCCGCGGTCTGGATCGGGGTAGGTGTCGTGTAGCCGTAATCGGCGAGCGCACGCAACAACGCGGGCGCAAGGCCCAGCGAATCAAAAGACATGTAACACTCCTGGGCAACCCGGAGTGTTCATACCGTGTTGCGGATCAAGGAAAGAGGGATGGCGGCAGTGTGCCGCAGCGGCCACGGAAGGCGACCGCGCCGGAAAGTATAACCGAACCCGTGGCGTCGTGCGCGCTCGGCGTCAGCGCGCCTGCTGCGCCACCACCAGGTAGCTGTTGAACGGCGTGTGTCCACGCAGCGATTCGATGCGGACCGCCAGGCCAGCGGCTTCCAGCGGCCGGCACACTTCCTTGGCTACCGGATAATGTTGCGCCCCAGCTGGTATCCAGCCGGAAATCCGCAGAAAAAACTCTTCGACGCGGGTGGCGTGGAAGCGCCAGTTGGGCTCGCGCAGCACGTTGCGGATGATCAGATACCCGTGTGGTGCCAGGTGCCGGGTGGCCTCTTGCAACAAGCTCAGCTGCGCTTGTGCGGGCAGATAGTGCAGTACGTCGAGCAGGGCGACGTGACCTTGCATGGGCGGCAGATCGTGTGCGTCAGCACAGCGCAGCTGGATCGCCGCGCCAAGGCCGGCACGTTGCGCCGCGCGTTGCCCGGCGGCAATCTTGCGCCGGTCGTGATCCAGTCCGAGATAGGGCGCCCGGTGGCCCTGCGCATGCAGGTATTGTCCGAGCAGCCCGATGTCGCAGCCGATGTCGAGCAGCGCCAGCGCACTGCCGGCGAGCACGGTGCTGGTTGCGGCATACACCGGGTCAGTGGCCAGCTTGCTGCGCACGTAGCAACGCTGCAGGCGGCTTTCGTAGCGGCAGGATATGTACTGGCGTGTGCGGCGGTCCATCCAGGTTCTGGCTGACGCTGGGACAGAGCCAGCCTAGCAGCTGCCCGGCGGCCATGATCGGCGTGGCATTGCGCGCAGGGTCGAGTTGCTGCATATGTGACGTACGGCTGCCAACCCGCTGCGGCCAGGATTCCTCCCATGGCATGGTTTTCCCCGTTGCGCGAACTTGATGCGAACCAGCGGCACACGGTGTTTGCGAGTTTTCTGGGCTGGACCCTGGATGCGTTCGACTTCTTCCTGCTGGTCTTCGTGCTGGGCGACATCGCCACCGATTTCCATGTGCACAAGACCGAGGTCACGCTGGGGATCCTGCTGACGCTGGCGGCGCGTCCGATCGGTGCGTTGCTGTTTGGACGGCTGGCCGATCGCTTCGGCCGACGGCCGGTGCTGATGATCGACGTGCTGCTGTTCTCCGCGCTGGAGCTCGCGTGTGCGTTTGCGCCGACGCTGACGGTGTTGCTGGTGCTGCGTTTTGTGTTCGGCATCGCGATGGGCGGCGAATGGGGCATTGGCGCGTCGCTGGCGCTGGAAAGCGTGCCGGTCAAGTCACGTGGACTTGTTTCCGGGTTGTTGCAAAGCGGTTACCCGTGCGGCTATTTCCTGGGCGCCATCGCCTACTGGGTGGTGTTCGACGTGTTAGGCATGAACTGGCGCGCGATGTTCGTGGTCGGCGTGTTGCCGGCGCTGCTGGTGTTGTATCTGCGCAGCAAGGTGCCTGAGTCACCGGTCTGGCAGGCGAGCCGTGCACGTGGCCAGCGCCGCAACCTGCTGGACTCGATGCAGGGACACTGGAAACGGCTGCTCTACATGATGCTGTTGATGATGGCCTTCAACATGTTCAGCCACGGCTCGCAGGACATGTATCCCACCTTCCTGAAATCGCAGCTGCATCTGGGCGTCGGCACCGTGACGGTGCTGACGATGCTGCTCAACGCCGGCGCCATCGTGGGCGGCCTCAGCTTCGGGGCGTGGTCCGAAAAGGTCGGTCGACGACGCGGGATGATCATCGCGGCGCTGCTGGCACTGCCATGCATTCCGCTGTGGACGCATGGCGGTTCGCTGGTCTTGCTGGGCCTGGGCGCATTCCTGATTCAGGTGATGGTGCAGGGGGCCTGGGGCATCGTGCCGACCTACCTCAACGAGCTGTCGCCGGACGATGTGCGCGGCACCTTGCCCGGGTTTGCCTATCAGCTCGGCAACTTGCTGGCAGCCAGTACCGCTACCGCGCAATCCTGGCTGGCCGACCACAATGGCGGCAATTACGCGCTGGTGATGGGCTCGTGGATGGTGGTGGTCGCCATCTTGCTGGCGTTGCTCGCGTGGCTGGGGCCGGAGGTGAAGGGCGTCCGCTTCGGCAAGCCAGGCTCCTGATAGAATCGCCGGTTTGCAGACCCTCAAGAGACTGACGATGAAAGCTGGCAAGGACAAGGTGGTTTCGCTCCATTACACGCTGACCGTCGCGGGCGAGAAGCGCGAAAGCTCGCACGACCGCGACGAACCACTGTGGGTACTGCTCGGCCACGGTCAGTTGATTGCCGGTCTGGAGACGGCGCTGGAAGGCCATGAGGCGGGCGAAGATCTGTCCGTTGATATCGCTGCCGCAGATGCCTACGGCGAGCGTCAGGAAGGCCAGATCCAGCGCATGTCCAAGAAGTACTTCCCGCAAGCCAACCGGCTCAAGCCGGGCATGGTCACCTTGCTGAACCTGAAGGAAGGCGGTCAGCGCGCGGTCACCGTGCACAAGGTCGGCATGAGCGCGATCGATGTCGACCTGAACCATCCGATGGCCGGCAAGGACCTGCATTTCGACGTGACCATCGGCGAAGTACGTGACGCCACCGAAGAAGAACTCAAACACGGACATGCTCATCCGCCGGGCAGTGCGGAGCACTGACCGGCGGATATCGGATCAAATCAAAACGGCGCCTCTGGCGCCGTTTTTCGTTCTTTGCTTCTCCCTTCGGCGACCCCTGTCCCTTCGGCGACCCCTGGCTAGTCCAATCGAGGAAGTTGGGGTGAGGGTGCGATCTGGCGCAGAGTCCAGAAAAAGAATCGTGCCGTCATGGCTCTGCAGTTTGTCGATGCGCGCGCGAGGCCAACGGCCAACCATCCCGGAGACCCAGCAACAAACCTCTCAATCCAGCACCCGCTTCCCATAAGCAAAATGCTCCCCCCAGTACGGCCCGTCGATATCGTCCAGTCGCACGGTGCCACCGCTGTTGGGTGCATGCACGAAGCGCCCCTTGCCGACGTATACGCCGACATGGCTGATACTGCCGCCGATATCGAAAAACACCAGGTCGCCGCTGGCCAGCTGCGTCATCCGCCGCACTTTGTGGGCGTCCATGGCAGCCATTTCGTGCGAGGTGCGCGGCAGCTTGATGCCGGTGGCTGTGCGGTAGATGTAATCGATCAGACCGCTGCAGTCGAAGCCGCCAGCCGGCGTATTGCCACCCCAGTGGTAGGGCGTGCCGACCAGACCGATGGCGCGGAACAGGACGTCGTTGGCGGTCGCCGCGTCACCTGTGGGTGCTCGGGCTGGCTGGTTGGCCAGCGCCGAATGCGAGGACTTGAAGGTGCTTTCCTGGCGCTGCGGCGCACTGGCGCACGCGGCCAGCAACAGGATGGCGCAAGTCAGCACGAGCCGGCGCAGCAGCGGCGGCCGAGTCGGCAGGACGCTGAAACGGGGCAGTGGATCCGGGAGCATCGAGTAACCTCGGCGTGAGACGCGCCGAGGTTATCAAATCAATGGTTTGGAAGGAAGTCCTCAGAAGTTGGACGAATTTGGTGGTGGCGGCGGTGGCGGCGCGGCCACCGGCGGTGTGGGATCGAGACTGAAGGTGATCGGCACTCGGGCATAGGCCTCGGTCGGTTTGCCGTTCCTGGTTGCCGGGTCGAAGCGCCAGGTCATCACGCTGTCGGTGGCGGCCTGGATCAGATCGGGGGCCGCCTTGGTCGCTGGTTCAACTTTGGCTTTGAGCGGCTTGCCGTCAGGGCTGATCAGCACCAGCAGCACCACGGTGCCTTGTTGCTTGCGCTTGATGGCGTCAGCGGGATAGATCGGCGAGCGCTGCGTGACCGTGTTCATGCCTTGGTCGGTGGCGGGAGCCTGCTGGCCGTAACTGCTGGCGGCCTGGGTGATGCAGGCGGTGCTGGCCATCGCCAAGGCGAGGGCGATGAAGCCGCTGCGCCGGCGCAGGGTGCCGGGACGGGGACGCTGGATCATGTGCAAGCGCTCCTTCAGTTGGGGCTGGGTCAGCCACGGGATGAACATCGGCATGGCCTGCATGCCGATGCTGTGCAGCAAGGTGTGCGCATAGCTCGCTTCGTCCTGCGGCGAGTGGCGCAGCACGCGCTCATCGCAGGCCAGTTCCTGATCCAGGCGCAGCCGCGGCAGGGCCAGCCAGGCCAGCGGGTGAAACCAGAGCAGGGCGGCGGCAAGCTCGGCGAGCACGCTCCACAACGCGTCACCGCGCCGCAGATGGGTGAACTCATGTTGCAGCACCAACTGTTGCTCGCGTGCATCGAAGCGGGTCAGGAAGTCGGCTGGCAGCAAGACGCGGCTGCGTGGAGCCCACAGCACCGCCGGACCATCGGCGTGCAGCCGTAAACGCTGCAATTCGCCCGCACCCAGCTGCTCCGCCAGTGCTTGCCGCATGCTGTCGGGCAGACGCTGGCTTTGTCGCAGCAGACGCTGGTAATGCAGCGCCAGCCGCAGCAGGCACAGGCAACTGCCGCCCAGCCACAGCCGCAGAGGCCAGTGCAGGGCGAACACCCGCGGCGTCGCGCTGACGACGAACATGGTGGCGTCGGACCACACGCTCACCGCCCGCAACGGCGACCAGATGGCCGGTGTAGCTGGCAGCCACGGCAGGCTGGCCAGCAACGCAGGCAGCAGCCACAGCGTGAACGCGGGACCGGCACCGAAGGCGCGCCGGGCTGGCTGGCGCAGCAGCAGCACCATCGCCATACCGAAACTGATGTAAAGCAGGCTGTGCCAGAGCAAGCGGAAAAGCGGCGCGGGAAGCGTCATCTCAGCGGCCCTTCTTCTCGATCGCATCGATCATCTGCCGCAGCTCGACAAGATCCTTGGGCGACAGCTTCTCGTGCTGGCTGAAGTGCGCCAACAGCGGCGCGACCTTGCCGCCGAATACGCGGTCGAGCAGGCTGCGGCTTTCCTGCTGTTGCCAGTCTTCCCGACGTAGTCGCGCTGAGTACAGATAACGTCGGCCGTCCTTCGTGGCACTGACGGCATGCTTGCCGAGCAGGCGATTGAGCAAGGTCCTGATGGTTTTCTCATGCCAGCCGGTAGGCTCGACCAGCACGGCGACGATCTCTTCGGAAGTCTGCGGCGATTGCTGCCACAGAACCTCCATCACGCGGCTTTCCGCTTCGCTGATGGCAGCAGGCTGGTTGGGCATATTCGCATTCCTCCATGGATTACGGTTGTAGTCCTGACTGAGATTGCGCGCGTAATTTGAAATTCACAAGTGGAATCGTGTCCGTGTCGTGTCGTGGCTGGATAGAATGCAAGTCATGCACTCACGCAACGATGTCTTGATCCTCGGCGGTGGCATCATCGGCCTGGCTTGCGCGCTCTATCTGCTCAAATCCGGAGCCAGCGTGCGGGTGCTGGAACAGGGCACACCCGGCTGCGGCAGTTCGCATGGCAATTGCGGCACGATCACGCCCAGTCATGCGCCGCCGCTGGCAATGCCGGGGATGGTCGGTGTGGCGCTGCGTTCGATCTTCCGTACCGACGCGCCCCTGTATCTCAACCCGCGCATGGATGGACCGCGTCTGCGCTGGCTGCTTGGCTTTGCGCGGCATTGCAACTGGCGCGATTTCCAGGTGGCGACGCAGGCACGGCTGGCGATCCTGCGGCGCTCGCGCCAGCTGCTTGGCGAGCTGGTGCGCGACGACAAGCTCGCGTGCGAATTCGTCGAGCAGGGTACGCTGCTGGTCTATCGCACGGCGAAATTGCAGCACACCGACGAGAAGGAGCACGCGGCCTTGCTCGAGCGTCTGGGCATCGAGGTGCAACGGCTGGCCGGCGATCAGGTTGAGGCAATGGAACCGGCATTGAAGCCCGGGGTGGTGGGTGGCCTGCTGCATCCGCAGGACGCGTCCTTGCGACCGGATCGTTACGTGGCCGAGCTGGCCCGGCGCGTGGTGGAACTCGGTGGCGTGATCGAAACCGGCGCGTGTATCGACGGCTTCGAAACCGCTGGCGCACGTGTCAGCGCAGTACAGAGCAACCGTGGTGTATTCCGCGCTGAACGCATCGTGCTGGCGTTGGGTGCCTGGGCACCGTTGTTGGCCAGGCGCCTCAGCCTGCGCTTGCCGATGCAGCCGGGAAAGGGCTATTCGCTCACCTACAGCCGCCCCGCCCTGGTGCCGCGCCACCCGTTGACCTTGCGCGAGCCGTCGGTCTGCGTCACGCACTGGCACGATGGTTTCCGGCTGGGCAGCACGATGGAGTTTTCCGGTTATCGCGAGGGCCTCAACCGCGCCCGTCTCGACGCATTGCGCCGTGGGGCAGCAGCCAACCTGCGCGACGCGGAAGGTCCCGAATTGCGGGAGGAGTGGTGGGGTTGGCGCCCGATGAGTGTGGATGAGGTGCCGATCATCGGTCCATGCACGCGCTGGTCCAACCTGTGGCTGGCAACGGCACACGGCATGCTGGGCGTGAGCATGTCGGCGGCAACGGGCGAACTGGTGGCATCGATGCTGGCCGGTACGCAGACGGCGATTGATCCGGCGCCTTATGCGCCCGCGCGATTTGGTTTGTAGTTGGGGCGCCGTGTCTGGTTGGTGGTGTTTGTGCTCTTTTCCCCGTTCCCCGTTCCCCGCGATTTTCAGGAAATTCCCCTGCGGGATTCTCCGTTCCTGCCCCAAGTACAATGACCGCATGACCACTTTCACTCTGCATCGCGGCAGTGTGCCGCTGTTGATAAGTCTGCCCCACGATGGCAGTTTCATTCCCGCGGAGATTTCCGCGCGGATGCATCCGGTGGCGCGCCGTTCGCGGGATACCGACTGGCACGTGGCGCGGTTGTACGAGCCGCTGGCGATGGCCCTGGGCGCCAGCGTGCTGAAGCCGTGGGCGTCGCGCTACGTGGTGGATCTCAACCGGCCTGCTGATGGCCACGCGCTGTATCCGGGGCAGCGCGAGACGGGGTTGGTGCCGATTGTGGGCTTCGATGGCAAGCCGCTGTACCTCGACGGCAACCTGCCGGATGCCGCCGAGGTTCAACGGCGAGTAAACGAGTACTGGCAGCCGTATCACGATGCGCTGAGGGAAGAAATTGCGCGCTTGCGCGGTGAACATGGTCGGGTGGTGGTGTGGGAGGGCCACTCGATTCGCGGCCGCGTGCCGATGCTGTTTGACGGGAGGCTGCCGGACCTCAACCTGGGTACTGCAAGTGGTGCCAGTTGCACCAGCGCGCTGCAGGCGCGGCTGCAGTCGTGTCTCGACGCGCAATCGCGTTTCAGTGTGGCCGTCAATGGCCGCTTCCAGGGCGGTTACATCACCCGTCATTACGCGCACCCCGATGCCGGTGTGCAGGCAGTGCAACTGGAGTTGGTCCAGCTCAACTACATGGACGAGGCAAGCTTCGCGTACGACGAAGTCAAGGCGCTTGATGTGCAGGCTGTGATCGACCAGCTGCTGCGGATCTGTGTGGAGTGAGTGCTGGAAGCTCCTGCGTCGATCGCGTCGCACGGATGCCACCAGGCGACGTGTCTGGCGTGTAAACGCCGGGGTAATCCGTTCAGCGGCGGTATGCCATGCGCGCCCCATTGTCGGCATGCCGCGCTCCCCGCGTTGCCGGGTTCCGGCCGGGCTCGCGGCAACTCTATCGTCCGAGGTTCGACACCATGATGCGCAAACTTCTGATCGCTTCCCTGCTGACGGCGGGTGTGGCACTTTCCGGTTCCGTGTTGGCCCAGTCCGCGGCGGCGCAGGCCGCCGCGCCGACCGCACAGACCGCTCCCGCGGCAACGCCGGCTCCGGCCGCTGCCACTGCACCGAAGGCCGCCAAGCACCACCACCAGGCAAGCCACAAGAGCAGCAAGCATCACAAGGCTCACAAGAAGGCTGCTGCCAAGACCGCGGCGCCCGCTGCCACAACGGCAGGCGGCTGATTCATCGTTGACGCAAGAACCCGTCGGCTCAGGCCGGCGGGTTTTTTTGTGGGTGCAGCGCCGCGATGCACTTCAGTTCGATCGCAATCGGCGTCGGCAGAGCGCTGATGCCCAAGGTGGTGCGGCACGCATCAACCCCAGCGAAATATTCTGCGTAGATACGGTTGTAGGCTGCAAAATCGCGTTGCATATCAGTCAGGAACACGGTCACGTCGACCAGGTCGCTCCACTGCGCGCCGCTGGCTTCCAGTACCGCGCGGACATTGGCGAAGACTTGCCGACATTGCGCGGCGATGTCGTGGTCGATCAGCTGCCCGTTCGCATCGTGGACGTTGCCGGGAACGACGTTGCTGCCCGGTTGGCGCGGTCCCACGCCGGACAAAAACAACAGGTCGCCGGCGCGGCGTGCGTGCGGATAGGCGCCCACCGGTGCCGGCGCGGCGTCGGTGCGGATGCCCTCGCCGCTCACGTCTTGCTTGCCCAACGCTGCGTCAATTGCGCCACCGCCTGCTCATAGGCTTCGGGCAATTGCTCGCGGCCGCGCACGTCCAGCCCCAGATCATGGATATAGCCGTCGTCCAGCCCGTAGATCCATGCGTGCACGGCGAGCTGCTGACCACGTTCCCACGCTTCGCGCACCACCGTGGTGTGACACACATTGAGCGCCTGTTCCAGCGCATTCAATTCGCACAGGTGCGCATGACGCAGCGCAAATGGCTGCGCCGGATCGAGCTTGTTGGCGTGCTTCAGGGCGATATCGGTGATGTGCCGCAGCCAGTTGTCGATCAGGCCCAGGCGACTCTCCTTCAGTACCGCGCCGACGCCGCCGCAGCCGTAGTGGCCCACCACCAGGATGTGCTTGACCTGCAGCACGTCGACCGCAAACTGGATGGTGCTGAGCGCGTTGAGGTCGGTGTGCACCACCACGTTGGCCACGTTGCGGTGCACGAAGATCTCGCCCGGATGCAGGTCGACGATCTCGGTGGCCGGCACGCGCGAATCCGAGCAGCCGATCCACAGGTACTTGGGCGCCTGTTGTTGCGACAACTGGGTGAAAAAGGTCGGATCCTGCGCGGTCACCTTGTCGGCCCAGCGCCGGTTGTTGGCAAGCAGATCTTTCAATGAATTCATCGAGACTCCTGGATTTCAGCTTCGGGTTGAAAGTTGTGCGCTAGGAGCGTGGGCGGTAGAAACACAAGCGGCTGCGGCTGCGTGGTTTTGGCCAGCTTTTCCGCTCCTTTTCGTTGAATAGCTACGGCTATTCGCCTCAAACGGTCGAAAAACCTGACTCAAAACCACTTTGCCTCGCTCACTTGGTTTCTACCGCCCACGCTCCTAGCCGCACCGGCGGATGCGCAGACCGGCCGACCGAAGTCCGAAAGACTCCTGGCGCAGGCTACCAGCGCGTCTGCAGCACGTTGCCGGGTTGAAACTGCCAGGTGCGGGTGATGTTGAGTTGATCGATGTGGTTGCCCACGTTCGGCGCCGGTGGAAACGGCGCCGCCAGGCGCACGATGCGTTCGGCGGCATCGTCCAGGAGCTTGTGGCCCGAACTTTGGATCAGATCAATGCTCTTGATGCTGCCATCGAGGTTGAGCACCACGGTGAGCAAGACGTCGCCGTGCAGTCCACGCCGGCGCGCTTCCTCGGGATAATTGAGATTGCCGACCCGCTCGACCCGGTCCGACCAGCCGCGCATGTACGCAGCGTAGGCGTATTCCCGGGTGCTCGCGGTGAGGTACTTGACCCTGGGACGCTTGGCCAATGCCATCTTCTGGTGGCGCAACTCGGCCGCGAGTTGGGCGATCGCCTGCTGGCGCTGCAGTTCAGCGGCGGTCGACGCGGCGGCTTGCGGATCGACCTGGGTTTGCGCGGTATCGCTAAGCACGCTGAAATCGCTGCGCCCGGTGGTGGTGACCATCCGCGTCGGCGTGGCGGTGCGCGCAGGTGGGGTGGCGTCCGCGATGGGCTGCGCGGCGACACCAGGGTCGGGACGCGGCAGCTCTCCGGAAAACGGCTGTGAAGGGCGCGCAGCACGATCATTCTGGCCGCCGCCACGATTGTTGGCCTGGGCCAGGAAGTCGGCCTTGTCTGGCGCGTCGCGATTGGCCACATTGACCAGCGCCACGTCCAGCGTCGGCAAGTCGGGGTGGGGTTTGGCGAAATGAAAAGTGATGCCAAGCAGCAGCACCCCGTGCAACAACA
>JBDTKM010000190.1:0-12272 GCA_039935315.1 Rhodanobacter sp.
GGAATCAGCTCCTGCGGGAAGCGCGCCTGATCGAAACAATCACCGATGATCGGCAGCACGCGTTCGTCGACGAACCGACCCACGCTGTCCTGCACCATGCGCTCTTCGTCGCTGAGCAGTGAGCGGATGTCAAACAAATCACAGGGATCAAGTGCCATGAATAACGCCCTTCGGGGGACCACTCATACGTGGTCGTGAGGAAAATACATCGCGTCACGCACCTTGCCGAATCGCTCCAATATCGGCCGCTGCGCGTTCGCCGGAAACGACGGCCCCTTCCATTCCAGGGTGGTCGAACGAGGTGTCACTGCCGGCAAAATGAATCCTACCGAGCGGCTTGGCCGCCCACTCGACGGTTTGAGCCACCCGCCCCGGAGCAATTTCCGGAAACGCACCGGACGCAAACGGGTCGGTACCCCAACTCCAGGTAGCCAGTGGCCGCAAGGCGCCCTTGCTCGCTGGCCGCAACCGTGCCAGTTCATCGATGGCCCATGCCATGCGCTTGGCTGGCGCGTAGCGATCGGCGCTATCTGCACCTGCTCCATTCAACCAGACGATCAGGCGCTCGATCTTGCCGTCGGTGCCGGGAACGGAGAGTACGCGTTGAATCGGACCGTCGTTCCACATGTTCGTCGGCAAGCCATCGCTCTCCCAGAACGCGCGGGTCGGGCGCAGGTGGATCGTGGTCAACGAGTTGCTTCGGCGCGCTGCCCAGACGGCGCCTTGTGCCGCAGGCGGTGCCGGATGGATCTTGATCCGGCTCAACGGGCCACTGGGTACGGAGACAATCACGTGATCGGCGCGGAAACGCCGCCCATCTCGGCAGATCACCTCAATACCCGGTGAACCTTGCTCGATGGAAACCACGTCCATTCGCAACAGCGGTGGCGATTGCAGCGATGCAGCCATGGCTTCAGGCAATGCCTGGCTGCCACCGGTAACCCACCCTACGGGCGCCTTGCCACCCCAACGTGGCTCGGCATCGCGACGCAGCGCATCGAGCGCACTGATCGTGCGCAACGAGGTGTAGCTGTCGGCCACGTCCATCCAGTCCAGTGCCTGCTCCGACCAGCCCTTGCTCGCGAGGTAGTCGCGCAACGGAATATCCATGGCGAGCCGATCCGGAGCGTCCCAACCGCCGAGGCGCGGCAAGGCGGATTCCGCCATCGCCGCGCGCAGGAGACCCGACGGCGGGATCACGTGCTCGCGACCCTTGAGCGTGTTCAGCGCGCTGTTGCGCCAATTGACTGACGACAGCGTCTGGCCAGACAGCAGCAAGGTCGTCGCGCCGCCCATCTGAACCTCCACCGCCGGTGGCGCGATCTTCACGCCGACCCGGTCGGCCTGCGCATGCAGGCGCGTATAGGTGCCACCCACCTGAACCGCGCCAACCTCGAAGCGCGTGCCATCGCGTTCGATCGTGTGCAAACGACCACCGACGCGATTGTTGGCTTCCAGCACGGTAACGCGGGCACCGGCCGCCTGCAGAGCATGGGCGGCCGCCAGGCCAGCCAAGCCCGCACCAATCACGATAACGTCACTGCGTGATGCGCCGGAACCGCGGGCCCACCCCTTGTTGTTAGCGCCCAACCCGAATGCCGCCACGCCAGCCAAGCTGGCAACACCAGCGGCACCCTTGAGAAAATCGCGTCTGTCCATCAGTCATCCTGCTCACGGCTGAAAATCAGGTTCGCCCACTAACGTGCGGGAACAACAAAACACCGCTTGATCTTCAAGTGGCAAGGATATATACATATATCATTATACCGTACATGTCTAGTGATTTTGCGTTGGATCGAAGCGATAGCGCCACCTGATGAACAAGCAATACGTCTTCGCGACCGGTAGGCCGGATCGGCTGCGGACACCAGCGGAACGGCCGGTTTAGTCGAGCGGGCTTCGAATCGCGTGCCGATTTTTCGTGCCGAACCCTGCCCTGCACGGCCCTGCACAGCCCCCTCTTCAGTCAACCACAGTGTAGTTGCATTTGTCCGGACATTTAACCTATGCTCGAAGAAGCCGCATTGCGATGAACGACCCTCACTGCATAAAGAGCCATGGCATGCCATTCAACGTTTCGATTCTCACTCTCTCGTTGACGCTTGCCCTCAACTCTGTCGCACAAACCTCGACGCTTCCCAACGGGGGGGAGACGGGCGCGGGTACCCATCGACTCGAGGCTACACGCGTCGATGGCGGCAACTTCGTTCGCGCCTCCGACGGGATCCAGGCAGCCACGGTTCTCATCACCGGTCAGCACGGATTGGTCATCGACGGCGGCAAGTTCAGCACTGCCAGGCCACAGGACTACACGCGCGGCATCGAACTGGCACGCGGCAAGAGCATCTCGCTCTACAACAAGGAAAAGCCCACGCAACAAACGGGTCAACCTGGCGAGGTCTACAAGCTGTACACCCCGGCCGAGATCAAGAGCATCTTCGCCAGCGGTGACCTGTCACGCATCGACAAGGCCTTTACCTCCAGCGACGCCAACGGAGTTCTACCGGAGCACCTGACCGAAGCCAATGCCCTGGCTGCGCTACAGGCAGCCAATGCCATCGCCGCTGCGCGCAAGCAGACCGCTTGGAAGCTGAGCAGCACCCAAGGGAACGTCGAGGTCAACGGCGGCACGTTCGACTTCCAGTCGGTCAATCAGAACATCATCGCGGCAAACAACGGCAAGCTGATCTGGAACGGCGGCAGGCTCACCTCCAGCGGCGGTGGCGGCGACACCGTCCTGCAAGGGACCACCGGGATCGAAGTCCTGGCTGGCAGCATCAAGAGCAGCGGCACGGTTGCGGGAAACCTGACCCCCATCCAGTACGACGATCGCCACCGGCTGAACCGTGACCGCTGGACGCTGGGCAAATATCTGGCCTTTTTCAGCAACGGAAATATCAACGTGGGCCGTCGCGACCAGAGTTCCGGCCCCGACATCCACCTGTCCGACGGCATGTTGATGATCGGCGTCGTGCCTGCTGCGCAAGCCACGCCTGGCTCTCCGGCACCACACCATTTCAATCTCTACAGCGGTTCGGTCACTCTTCAGGGTGACTACCGTTCGACTCTGTTGCTGATTCAGCGGACTTTCGACGTCGCTGCGCTGATTGATGGAGGAACACTCAATATCGTCACCAACGACCGGCTGCTCCGAGACAGGGAAAGCCCGGCCATGTGGAACATGAAGACCGTGCTCAAGGCCGGTACGATCAACCTCACCAATGGCGAGGTGATTGGCCCGGACAGTGCGATTCATGGTGGCACCCTGAACATGACCGGGCGCTCCAGCTTCAGCAGTCCGATGGGCAGCCTCACGATTTCTGGCGGCACCATCAACGTCGGGACGCACTCCTTCATCGGTGCGATCCGCGGCGACAGCAAGACGCAGTCACCCTATCCCACCAGTCAACAGGATCTCACCATCAGCGGCGCGACCTTGAAGTTCAAGGTAGCCGCACCCGAGCAAGGCCGGGAGCTGAAGGTGGGCACTGACATCGGTGGAATCTACGCCGGCGACAACAACCCTGCCAAAGCCAGCCACCCTACCTTGAGCATCGCGTCGGACACGGTGATCAAACTGGATACGTCGGCGCTGACAAAAGGCACTTACACCGCGGCAAATTTCGCATCGGTGGATGCCGGTGACGGCACGCTGCATATTGCGACACCCATCCCTATCGGCGGCGCCACATTCTCCTACAGCGGTACGCTGGACAGCCATGGGGCATTGACGATCTTTGTTCACTGAGTCAACCCGCCTGCCTGCCCCATGCGCCAGGAATGAACCTCGGCAGGCGGACACGAAAAATCTGTTCTTTCATCCGCATCACGGAGATATCCAATGAGCCAACAAACTCCCCCCCCCAGCTGGCAACACGTCGGCCGGCACGGCATGTTTCCGGAAAGCGGGCACGACGACACCGCACGCTTCGACTTTCTTGCCAGCATGAATGGTTATCTGTCCACCCAGCTCAGCCCCAAGGTCCGCATGGCCTACGAAGTCCGCGCCAAACCGGCGTACGAGAAGGCGCAGGGACACGCGCCGCAGACTCGGGGCGAAGTACGCAAGGCGATGCTCGGCGACTCGATCTACCAGGCTTGGGGTGCCCTGCGTCGCAACACGATGGAGATGCGCCAGCAAGCCGGTCGCGGCCTGGTGTTGCGCCAACTCGGCCCACTCATGGCCAAGGCGAAAAAACTGAACGCGAACGCCCCGACCTTGAAGCTCGACCCGTTGGTGAAGATGCCGTACATCATCAGTGTCGTGGACATCCACTGCATGCCCGGCGGCTATCACACCGAGGTGGTGCCAGAGGACATCTCCGCTGGCGCCAACTACGACGCCGGGATCTTCGCCACCACCGGCGGCATGCTCGGGCGCTACCACGACGGTGGTGGTCAAGCGCTGGCCCAGTGGCTGAAGGAGAAGTACCCCGACTTCAAGCCCAAACGCATTCTGGATCTTGGCTGCACGATGGGTCACAACGTTGTGCCGCTGGCGCAGGCATTCCCGGATGCCGAAGTGATTGCGATTGATGTCGCGGCACCGATGCTGCGTTATGGACACGCGCGTGCGCGCTCGATGGGGGTGAATAACCTCGAGTTTCGGCAGGCCGATGCAGAATCCACGGGTTATCCCGATGGCTACTTCGACTTGATCAGCAGTGCCATGTTCTGGCACGAAAGCTCCACCGAGGCGATGCCCAAGACTTTGCTTGAAGTCAACCGCATGCTCGCGCCGGGCGGGCTGACCGCCCATCTGGAACAGCCACAATACCCCGGCATGGATCTGTACGAGCAGTTCGTGCGCGATTGCGACGCGTACAACAACAACGAGCCGTTCTGGAGCACGATGCATGACTACGACTTGCGCCAGATGATGACCGATGCCGGTTTCGACCCTGAGCACTATTTCGAAACCAAGGTAGCCGGCGTGGTCGACCGCAGCATCTTCCCCGTAGCCACCGACGAGGGCGAAGACTTCGGTCGCGCCGCCTTGTGGACCATGTTTGGAGCCTGGAAATGACCACTATTGATTCGATCGATCCCATCGCCTTGGCCGGCGCCCGTGCCAAGGGCAAGCGTCCGCAGTTTTTCAAGGATCCCGACGTCGAACGTGTGCTGTCCATTGCCATGGTCATCGCGATGGAGCACGCCGTCACCCGCCAGCGATTGGATGCGCTGGAGCGCGTGATGGAAAGCAAGGGGCTGTTGAGCCGTACCGAGATCGAGCAATTTCATCCCGACCCCGCTGCTGAGGCCGAACGCGGCCAGTGGACACAGGGCTACATCGCCCGCGTGTTGCGCATCGTGCAGCAGGAAACCGAGGCTATTGAGACTGGCGCCGCGGATATCGCGACTGGTGCAATGGAGCCACTGCCGCCCAATTGACCGCACCCATGCACGGCTACTGAACCATGACCAGCAGTACCCCAACAAAAGAGGATCCCGCATGATCGACATGAAACGCCACATGCCCGCCCTGGCTCGCCACGAAGGCGTCTGGGACGGCGACTATCGTTACTACGATACGGAAGGCAACAAGACCGATGAGCATCGCTCGCGACTCATCTGCCGCATTACCGGCGATGACAAGACGCCCTACCACCAGACCAATCAGTACAGCTGGGCGGACGGGCGCACCGAAGTGCGCGACTTCCCCACCACGTATTCGTTCGGCCGGATCATCTTCGACAACGAGCTGATCTACGGCTGGTGCACCGAGATCCCGGAAGACGACTTCCATCGCACGCTGATGCTGCATTGGTCGCGCAAGGGCGAGGGCGACGTGGAACTGTACGAGATGATTCAGTTGTCCGATGACAGCAATCATCGCCACCGCACCTGGCAGTGGTACAAGGGCGGCCGGCTGATTCAGCGCACCCTGATCGACGAGCACCGGGTCAGCCACAACTGGAAGCAGATCACTGGCGTGAGCTTCGCAGGCGAGCCTGTGGAACCCTGATCTGTGCAAACGGCGCGACGAATTTTCGCGTATTCCGCCATGCCCGTTGCGACATGGCAATCATCGCAGCACGGGGCATATCAATGAGCAATTCACGACGCGATTTTCTCACCGGAACCGCCGCTACGGTAGCGACGGCGGCCGCGGCATCACTGGGCGTACTTGGCGTAAGCGGAGCCGCGCACGCCGCCACGCCGAAAGGGGCCCAGCAACCCCTCGACATGCATACCGATGGTACCTACGACATGGTCCAACTGGCCAACCCGAGCTGGACGCTCGGACTCGTGCAATCGCGCGTACGTTCCTTCGACGCAAGCCAGTGGAAAACTGCCACAAAGAGCAACCTGGAGCACATGCTGCACTTGATCGACAACTCGTTCTACTACGGGGCGAAGCCCGCGTTGCTGCAATTTCACGAGTTTCCGTTGACCGGCTGGCGCAAGTGGGATCGTGCGGAGATCAACAGGTTTTCCATCGAGATCCCCGGCGAGGAGACCGAGGCGCTTGCGAAGAAAGCACGCCAATACGACACCTGGATAGTGTTTGGCGCGTATGCGAAGGATCCTGACTGGCCGGGTCATGTGCTGTCCATCACCACGGTGATGAACAACAAGGGCGAAATCGTCGGCAAGGACTGGAAGGCGCGGAACATCAAGGGTGTGTTCCCCGGCTTCGAGCTGTTCACCACCACGGTCTATGACGTGCTCGACCGCTATGTGGAGATGTACGGACGTGACGCGGTGCTGCCGGTGCATCGCACTCCGCTGGGCAACATCTGCACCAGTTCCACCCAGCGCGAACCGGAGATTTTCCGGGCGATGGCGATCAAGGGTGCCGAGATCTTCCTGCGCACGGCATCGGGCGGGTTCTCGCCGATGGATATCCCGGCCACGGCCATGTACAACGGGGCCTACAGTTCAATCGTCAACAACTCGATCTCGCCGGACAACGGCCCGTTCTTCGATGATCCCGGCTCGGGCGGCACCGCCATCTATGGGCCGAACGGCGAGCCGCTCGCCCAGGCCACCAGCAAACAGGAGCAAATGGTGGCTGCGCGGATCCCCATTGCCGAGCTGCGCGCGCGGCACCGTCAACCGATGCTGGCGATGGAACTTTATCGCGACGTGTTCGATACGTACCGGCCGCCGTACCCCACCAACTTGTGGTCGTCCTACCTGCCGACCTCGCTGGAAGATGCGGGACGTTACGTCAAGGACAAATCACGCTGGAAATGATGGGTCACCGGTGACGACACCCTGATTGTCATTGCCGGCACCCTCCGGGCCGGCAATGACAATTGACAACAGTGAAGCTCATCGGACTACCGCCACCAACCTGTCGTCGGTGTATCCATCGATGGGTGGGCATGTCCGGCAGTTGTGTCTCGACTTCAAGAAGCAGGTAGTGACAAATGCAGCCTGAAGCGGGTGGAACAACGCAACCATTGCCGACGGATGCTGACACCGTGCGCCTGGCGCTGTTGTGCGAGATGCTTGAAAGCCCGAGCAGGATCGCGGTAATCGTAATCGACATGCAGAGAGATTTTTGCTCGCCGTCGGGTGCCTTGGGCCGTGCCGGCATGAATATCTCGGCCAACGAACGCATCGTGCGTCCGCTCAGTGCCTTCGTCAAAACCATGCGCGACGCAGGCGTACTGATCGTCTGGATCAAGCAGGCAGCGTCACCGAGGCATATGTCCCCTGCGATCATGCGGCGCTTGCGACGTGCGCCGGAGCGACTTGAACTGTGCAAGCAGGGAACCGCAGGGGCCGAATTGACCGAGGGTCTGAAAGTCGATGCGGCAGATGCCATGGTCGAGAAGTTCCGCTACAGCGCATTCTTCGGTTCGAGCCTGGACCAGATCCTGCGCAGCTCCGGCATCCAGACCACGGTACTGGTCGGCACGGCCGCGAACGGCTGCGTGGATGCGACGGCACGGGATGCTTCTCAGTTCGACTACGACGTGGTGATAGCGCGCGATCTCACCGGATACTCCGACGCAGCCCTCGCTTCAGCTGCTCTGCAGAACCTTGACCGACACTTTGCATTGGTTTGCGAATCCAGCGAGATCATGAGCCGAATGGCCTGAACCCGTCCGGTGCCACCAGCCGCCGTGGCGCGATCGCGTCCACCATACAGGTCGCCACGCGCCTCGCGTCCAACATGCTGCATGCGCACGTTGCCGGTGGCGGAAGAACAGGCTACAAACCCAGCTCAGCCAATACTGCGGCAGTTGAACCACCCAGCCTGTCCAGCACCGGATCGATCCGCCCCGGCTCATTGGCAAAGCGGATCGGAATGCCAAGATGCTTGCCGCCATCAGGTGCGGTCCAGACCATGCCGCGCTCGCGCGTATGCGGATCGCTGAAGGCCTCGGTGAGCGTCTTCACCGGGGCCCAGCACACATCCAACGGTTCCAGGAACTTGCACCATTGCGCAAGAGTACGGGTCGCAAACGCCCCAGAGAGGAACGTCTCGACCGGATCCTGCCCCTTGCCCGGCGGCAGATGGCACAGCGGTGCCAACTCCGGACGACCCAGGGCGCCCAGCAGGTTAGCGGCGAACTTGTGCTCAGCACCACCCAGAGCCAGCCAGCGGTCGTCGCTGCAACGGTACAGGCGATACATGGCATTGCCGCCCCAGCTCCGCTCTTCCTTGACCACCGGATCGCGATTTTCCGCGAACGGCGGCCCGAGCACGTTGGGCAACCACGCCATCAAGGCGTCCTGCATCGACAGGTCTATATAGTCGCCCTGCCCGGTCTCTTCGCGCCGGTACAGCGCCATCAAGATGCCGCACAGCGCAGTCAGCGAACCGGCCATGTCGGCTACCGGCATATGCGGCGATGCAGGCAAGCCGTCCGGGCCCAGGTTGAGGCTGACGACGCCGCTATCGGCCTGCATCGCCAGGTCGTGAGCTGCACGAGCAGCCTTGGGACCCGTCTGTCCAAATGCACTGATCGAGCAGTAAATGATGCGCGGATTGATCGCGCAGCAATGCTCGTAATCGATACCCAGTCGCCCGGCGACACCGGGGCGAAACGCTTCGACCACCACGTCAGCCCATGCCACCAGCTTGTCGAACGCTGCCTTGCCTGCCTCGCTCTTGAGATCCAGCACGATGCAGCGCTTGCCACGATGGGTATTGCGAAACCAGGTCGACACGCCAGCCTGCTTCAAACCGACTTCACGCACGGGTTCCCCGCTCGGCGGCTCGACCTTGATGACGTCGGCACCGTGGTCGGCCATCGTCATGGTGAGATGTGGACCGGGCAAGAACAGCGACAACTCCAGTACGCGCACGCCTTCCAGTTTCATCTGTGTCTCCAGGCAGTGACGTAAATCAGTGCCGCCGCAGCACGTCTACACCACACCCTGGGCCACCAGTTGCTCGCGCTCACTGGCGCTGTAGCCCAACTCACTCAGCAAGTCGGCGGCATCAGCGCCAAGCGGTGGGCACGCGTTGCCGAAAAGCCGCTCGCCGTCCAGCTTGATCGGGCTGCGCAGCATCCGTTGTGGCCCTTGTGGATGATCGACGGACTGCAGCATGCCGATCCGTTCCACATAGGGGTTGTCCAGCGCATGGGCGATATCCAGCACCGGCGCGATCGGGATCTTTCCGGCAAACTGCTTCAGCCAGTACGCGGTGTCGTGCGTCATCAGCGCCTCGTCGACCAGCGGGGTCAACGCCTCCCGATTCGCGCGGCGTGCCGGAAAGTCGGCAAAGCGAGCGTCGGTGGCCAGCGACGGACAATCAATGCCGGCGATGAAGGTTTGCCAGAATTTCTCCAGCATGCACATCACCATCGCCCAGCCGTCGGCGGTGCGATAGACCTGGCACGGCACCGTGCTGGGATGGGCGGAACGCTCCAGCCGAGTGGTTTCGTGCCCAGCGTTGAGATACCAGGTGGCCGGATAGGTGAGCTGGTGCAGGGCCACATCGAACAGGCTGACGTCCACATCGCGGCCGACCCCGCTGCGACCGGCGCCAAGCAACGCGGCGAGGAGTCCCACCGCCATCGTGGTCCCGGTCATGTAGTCGACCATCGACAGGCCAAACCGCGATGGCGGCTGGCCCGGCTCGCCGGTCAACGACATGAAACCCGCTTCAGCCTGCATCAGGTAGTCGTAACCCGGCCAGGCAGCGCGTTCGTTGTCGCGCCCATAGGCCGAAAGATGCGCGCACACGATCTTGGGATTGAGCATGCCCAGCGTGGCGTAATCCAGGCCCAGCTTGGCCGGCTGGTCGCCGCGCAGGTTGTTGAGAACCGCATCGGCACTGCCAACCAGCCGGCCAAACACCTCGCGCCCCGCAGTAGCCTTCAGGTCCAGCCGCAACGAACGCTTGTTGAGGTTGAAGGTCTGGAAAAACTGACTGTCACCTTCGCCCAAAAAATACGGGCCGGTTGAACGCGATACGTCTCCTCCAGCCGGTGACTCGATCTTGATCACCTCGGCACCGAGATCAGCCAGATGCATCGACCCATACGGACCGGCGCCATATTGTTCGACGGCGAGGACACGGATACCCTGCAGCGGAAGAGAACTCATGAAGCTACCTGCGTGTCAATGGCCGAGCGCGTACGGGTACGCGAGCAACGTGAATCGTTCAACCCGGAAAGCCTGCGATCCGGCCCTCGGGATTCCTACGAGATGACAACCCTCAAATCGGGTTGCGTGCCACTAGCTGCTTGGAAATGATGATGCGCTGCATTTCATTGGTGCCTTCACCGATGCACATCAGCATGGCGTCACGATGAAACCGCTCGATCTCGTATTCGGTCGAATAACTGTAGCCTCCGAAGATGCGCATGCCCTCCTGCGCGCAGAACGCCCCGGTCTCGGTAGCGAAATACTTGGCCATGCCCGCTTCCATATCGCAGCGCTGGCCGCTGTCGTAAGCACGGGCGGCGCTTTCGATCAGCAGTTTGGACGCTTCGACGCGGGATGCCATCTCACCCAGCTTGAGCTGGATCGCTTGATGTTCACAGATCGGCTTGCCGAAGGTCTTGCGTTCCTGCGCGTAACGCAGCGAAAGCCGCAACGCGCCTTGCGCAATGCCGGCACCGCGCGCCGCGATGTTGATACGACCAAGCTCCAGACCACCCACCGTCTGCAGGAAGCCCTGGCCTTCTTCACCACCGAGCAGGCAATCCACTGGCACTTTGTAGTCCTGGAACACCAGCTCGCAGGTGTCGATCGCGCGATAGCCGCTCTTCTTCATCTTCTTCGCCACGATGAAGCCGTCGCGCTTTTCGGCGATCAGCATGCTCATACCCTTGTATCGTGGTTGCGCGCTCGGATCGGTCTTGACGAGCAACAACACCATATCCCCATGCAAGGAGTTGGTGATCCAGGTCTTGGCACCATTGACGACGTAGTGGTCGCCCTCGCGTTTGGCCACGGTACGGATCGCCTGCAGATCGGTACCAGCGTTGGGCTCGGTCAGGCCAAGGCCACCGCGCAGCTCGCCGGTAGCCATCCGCGGCAGGTATTTCTGCTTCTGCTCCTCGGTGCCGCAACGTTCGATCGCCGAAGCCATGATCAGATGCGAGTTGAAGATGCCAGTCGGGGCCATCCACACCGAGGCGATGCGGGTGACGATCTTCGCGTAAATGCCTGCCGGCAGGCCAAGCCCGCCGTACTGCTGGGAGATCGTCGCGCCGAACAGACCCAGCTCCTTCATCTCCTCGACGAGGTGATGCGGGTACTTGTCTTCCTGGTCGTATTCCATCGCGATCGGGGCGACTGACTTCTCGACCCACGCGTCGATAGTGTCGAGCAAGGTGCGCTCGTCATCAGCACTCCACAATGGCGTGTCGGCAGCATTCGCTTGTGCGTTCATGGCATGGTTACTCAGTAGTTGACCTTGTCTTCGATCGAGTGGCCCTGGCGCGCGATCAGCATGGTGCGGCTGAAGGTGCTCACCAGCTTGCCATCCTGGTTGAATCCGTCGGTCTTGCAGGTGACGATGCCCGCGCCCGGACGCGACTTGGACTCGCGCTTGGCAAGCACCTCGGACTCCGCATACAAGGTGTCGCCGACAAACAACGGGTGGGTCATCTTGATTTCCGACCAGCCAAGATTGGCGACCGCTTTCTGGCTGACGTCGGTGACGCTCATGCCCACCATCAGGGCGACCGTGAACGGCGAGCAGACGATGATCTTGCCGAACTCCGACGCCTTGGCGTACTCCTTGTCGAAGTGCATCGGATGCGTATTCATCGTCAGCAAGGTGAACCAGGTGTTGTCGGTTTCGGTGATCGTGCGGCCGGGGCGATGCTCGTAGATATCGCCCACCTTGAACT
>JBDTKM010000191.1:0-6819 GCA_039935315.1 Rhodanobacter sp.
AATCATCGCCGAATTTGGCCCTTCGCATCTGCGACGTATTGGGAGCAAGTCTTCAGAATGGATTGGAGCCTTCACTAGGCTTGGCCTTGAGTACCGTGCAATCAACGAGCAGAGCGGAGCCCTCGAGGTCTGGTCCATGGATCAATTGGAGGAGGTAGACTCAATCAACCTCTTGTTTGCTCGTGCAGGGTCTCCTGCGCTGCTCTCGTAGCGCCGCTCGGGGGTCGAAGGCGCACACGAGTCGGGTCGCCTGCATCCGTCCATGAAAGCGCGAGAAGGCGGCCCGTCTCAGCGCTTTGTTGACTTCTCCCTCAAACGACGACGAAATTCCTTGCGTGTGCAGACAGACCATCTTCGGGTAATGAAATCATGAAAAAAGGGGTCGTTGTGATCGGAGCTGGGGGCCACGCGAAGGTTTGCGTGGAACTTCTTCGGGCCGGGGGCGAGAGCGTTGCCTGCTGCGTGGCCGGCCGCGATGGCCCCGCGGAATGCGCCGGCGTGCCAGTGCTTTGCGGTGACGAGCATATCCAACGCTTGTGGGATGACGGCTACGACACGGCGTTCATTGCCCTTGGTTCCAACAGTCTGCGCGAGCGGTTGGCGGACACGGTATTGAAACAAGGGTTCCGGCTCGTGAATGCGACCAGCCCGGCCGCCAGTGTTTCGCCCAGCGTGCGGCTTGGCGTCGGCGTGGCGATCATGGCTGGCGCCGTTGTCAATGCCGAAGCAGTCATCGGCGACTTGGCGATTATCAATACCGGGGCCACAATAGATCACGATTGCCGCATTGGGCGAGCCGTGCATATCGCACCGCAGTGCGCCTTGGCGGGCTGCGTTACGGTAGGGGCAGGCAGTTTGCTTGGCGTCGGCTGCAAGGTTGTCCCTGAGATGTCCATCGGCGAGAATACGGTGGTGGGTGCCGGAAGCGTGGTGATTTCGAACATCCCGTCGATGGTAACCGCGGTCGGCGTGCCAGCACGAATTCTGAACCAGAAAGGCAACCAATTAAGGACAAGGATGAAGCGCATATCAGTGGCACAACCAAAGCTGGCCGGCAACGAACGAAAATACGTGCTGGACTGTCTGGACACCAGCTGGATCTCGTCGAACGGCAAGTACATCGGCGCATTCGAAGAGAGCTTTGCGAAGTTCTGCGGTGTCAAGCACGCGATCGCCACCAACAACGGCACCACGGCACTTCACCTCGCGCTGGTGGCACTTGGACTGCAGCCAGGCGACGAAGTCCTCATACCGACCGTTACCTACATTGCTACGGCCAACGCCGTGCGCTACTGCGGCGCTACGCCAGTATTTGTCGACGTATGCGCGAACACGATGAATATCGATCCGGCGGCCATCGAGGAAAAGATAACGTCTCGAACGCGAGGGATTATTCCGGTCCATCTTTATGGCCACCCAGCGGAGATGAACGCGGTCAACGAGATTGCGCTCCGTCATGGGCTTTGGGTCGTTGAAGATGCGGCCGAAGCGCACGGCGCGGAAGTGGGGGGGCGGCGAGTCGGCGGCTTGGGTACATGTGCGACGTTTAGCTTCTTTGGCAACAAGATTGTCACCACCGGCGAAGGTGGCATGGTGACGACAGACGACGACGAATTGGCCGTGAAGCTGCGGCTATACCGCGGCCAAGGCATGGATTTGACGCACCGATATTGGTTTCAAGTGGTGGGCTACAACTACCGCATGACGAATATCCAGGCGGCAATCGGCGTGGCACAGATGGAGTCAATCGATCAATCACTATCCGAACGCGACACCTTGGCACGCTGGTACGACGATGCTTTGTCGGGACTGAGAGAGAAGCTGGTATTGCCCACGCAGCAAAGCTGGGCCAAACAGGTTTACTGGATGTATACCGTTTTCCTTCGCGAGGGTGGCGAGCAGGAGCGTGACGCTGTCATGCGACATCTCGACGCGTGCGGCATTGAGACGCGTCCCGTTTTCTATCCGATGCACGTGATGCCGCCTTATTTGGAGAAATCGACTTATCCAGTCGCTGACCTGTGGGCGCAACGCGGCATCAACCTGCCAACCCATCAGGATCTGACTCGGGAGGACGTGCAGCGAATTGCCGAAGGCCTCGTCGCAGCGTTGGCCTGATCATGCGAATTGCTCTTTGTTCGTCGTTCGTGCCATTCATCCAGGGTGGCGCGCGACATATTGTCGAGTGGTTGAGATCAATGCTTGAAGCGGAAGGGCATCAAGTTGAGCTTGTCTACCTGCCGCAAGTTGATAGTCCTGAGTTGCTCTTTCAACATATGGCTGCCTACAGGTGGGTGGATCTCAGTTCTGCTGATCGAGTCATCTGTTTTCGCCCGCCTGCGCATTTCATCACACACCCCCACAAAATCCTCTGGTTTATTCATCATGTACGGGTGTTCTACGATTTGTGGGACAGTGAATACCGCGGATTTCCAGACGACTTGAAGCACCAAGGCATCCGTGACTCGCTTGTCGCGGCCGACAATGCCGCCATAGGCGAGGCTCGTCACATATTTACGAACTCGAACGTCGTCGCTGCGCGACTCAAGCACTTCAATGGCGTCGATAGCGAGGTCCTTTACCCGCCGATTTTTGCGCCCGAACGATTCCATTGTCGCCAGTTCAATGACGAAGTTGTCTACATTTGCCGCATGGAACATCACAAGCGCCAGCATCTGCTCATACAGGCCATGCGACATACCCAGACTCCCGTGCGTCTCCGCCTGAGCGGCAGCGGTGGAGAAGCCTACGCGAAATACCTCAGAAAGTTGATCAAAGAGGGCGGACTGGGCCACCGCATAGTCTTGGAAGACCGTTGGATCAGCGAGGCGGAGAAGGTTGACCGGCTGGCGGATTGTCTTGGCGCGGCCTACCTACCATTGGACGAGGACTCGTACGGCTACCCGAGCTTGGAGGCAAGCCACGCGGGCAAACCAGTTTTGACCACAACCGATTCAGGGGGGGTCTTGGAACTGGTGGAGGACGGTATCAACGGCTTCGTGGTGGAGCCCGATCCAATCGCAATTGGCGGGGCGCTGGATCGACTCTATCTCGACCGGGCCCGAGCAACAGAGATGGGCCAGGCGTCTCTTGCGCGACTGCAAGACCTCAACATCTCGTGGAAGCATGTACTGCAGAGGCTGCTGGCGTGAAGATTCTCATCGTCAACAATATGGCGCCGTTCGTGTGGGGTGGGGCAGAAGAACTGGCTGTTCATTTGCAGCGCAATTTGATTGCCGCGGGCCATGAGTCTGAAGTTCTTCGCATACCGTTCCAATGGGAACCCGCCTCCCGTATTCCATCGCAGATGATGATGGTTCGGGCTTTTGAGCTGGTGAACGTCGACCGGGTGATCGCACTGAAGTTTCCGGCTTACCTGATCCGACATCATCACAAAACCCTGTGGCTGCTTCATCAATTTCGTCAGGCTTATGACTTGTACGACGTAGGTAAAAGCAATCTCCCGCGTGGCCCGGAAGGAGATGAGCTCCGAAGGCTCATCCGAAACGCGGATAACGAGAGTTTCCAAGAGAGCAAGAAGATCTTCTGCAATTCTGAAGTCACGAAAGCTCGGCTGGAAAAATATAACGGTTTCAACGCACAAATTCTGCTGCCGCCCATCAATGATCCAGAGCTGTTCTCTGGCGGAGAGCCGGGCGATTACATATTCGCCGGAGGCAGGGTCAATTCGATGAAGCGCCAGCATTTGCTGATTGAAGCGCTCCCATATGCAGACAGAGCCGTCAAACTGCTGATTGCTGGGCCGCCCGACGATCAGGCAGACGCCACGAGGCTTCAAGAAGTGGTAGAACGCCTTGATCTGGCTGATCGTGTCAAGCTCGATCTGCGCTTTCTGCCACGTGAAACCTATGCACGCTACGTCAATGGTGCGGCCGCGGTTGCCTACCTCCCGTTCGATGAGGACTCACTTGGCTATGTAGCGATGGAAGCTGCAACGGCAGGCAAGGCTTTGATCAGCACAACGGACAGTGGCGGTGTGCTCGGGCTGGTGCGTAACTTCGAAACGGGCTTTGTAGCATCGCCCGACGCGCCCGCATTGGCGCAATCAATGTCTAGCATCTTTCGTGACGTAGAGCGTACGCGTGGGTACGGTGAAGCGGCACGTCAACTTTGGCGCCACTTTGCTATCAGTTGGCCAAGAACCATCGAGACGCTGCTGCAATGAATATAGTCATATTTACACCGGCACTAAAAGCGTCCGCAATTGGCCGCATGACCTGCCTAGTCTCTCGCGAGCTTAGCCGCGCGGGCCATTTGGTGACGATTGTTCGCAGCGAGGACGAGGTCTTTCTGGCGAGAGAGCCCCATCCATTTGGACTAGAGCTGATAGCCTGGAACGAACGCAGTGCGGTCGAGAGCCGGCTATCCGGTGCGGATGCGGTGGTGTACCAGGTGGGCGACAACTATTCCTTTCATCGCGGCTGCATGGAATGGCTCCAGCATTGCCCTGGCTTGGTTTGCCTGCACGACTTTTACTTGGGTAATCTCTTTAATGGCTGGGCCCAAAACCGTCGTCCTGAAGCCATAGAAGTGCTTCAGCAATGGTACGGGGAAGCTGTCGCGAGCAATTTCCTTGCTGCAAGCTCTCACGCCTCATTTGTGGAAGAGACGTGTAGATCCTCGCCAATGACCGAATGGCTCTGTGCAATGGCAACTGGCGTGATTACGCACAGTGCCTGGGGCATAGAACGCGTTAAAACTTCCTGCGCCGGACCCATCTACGTCGTTCCACTGGCGTACGACGCGTTTGATTCAGCATCTGACATTGGTCACAAGAAGGAGGAGGAATACGACATACACCTCCTTACCGTCGGGAATGTCAACCCTAACAAGCGTGCCGCCAGCATCATCCAAGCCATCGCTACCAGCGATCTGCTGAAGAATCGGATCTCGTATCACATCGTCGGTTCGATCCAGGACGAGGTTCTTCACGAGCTTGAGGGGCTGGCCGGCGGTCTTGGCGTGAAACTTCGCGTTTCCGGAGAGGTGAACGATGCCGCTTTGGAGCAAGCGTTCGGAAACGCCGACATCGTCTGCTGCCTACGCTGGCCAAGTCTGGAGGCGGCATCAGCCTCAACGATTGAGGCGCTACTCCACGGCAAGGCGGTTGTAGTGACCGATACCGGCTTCTATAGTGAGCTTCCGGATGATTGTGTTTTGAAAATTCCGCCAGACGACGAGATATCGAGCCTGCGCGCGACACTTGAACAGTTGACCTTGGACGCAAACTTGCGACAGTCCCTTGGAGAGAGGGGCCGAGACTGGTCATCCAAGACTTTTACTGCAAAGATCTATGCTGAACAGGTGGTCGTTGCATCGCGAGCGGTGGCTCGGGCGAGGCCGATCCTTGACACGATCGGCTATTTCCGCCGACTGATTTCAATGTGGGGCGGCTCGCGAGCCGGTGTGATGGAATCTCTGCCAGCGCTGCAGGTTTTTGAAACCGCTTCGCGGAAGTAGATCCCAGTCACCCGAATGGCGTCAAAGTGTGCTGGCCGTTGGAGGGCTTAGCCATGCATTCACCGAATCGCTCGCTGCAGATTAGCCATCACGCAAGTATCGTGACTCCATGTCCACGTCGATGGATAAGCAGTCATTATCCTGATCGCGGCACGAAATGGAGTCCCGTTCAGTTGCCGCATACGGTTGTCATGTGCTTGATCTCGGCATGATCTCTTGATGCAGATCGGTGCGCAGCGTCAGACTTTACTTCAGCGGTGGCGACACGGAGTGACGCGAAGGATGCTACGAAGGAATCCAAGGTCATGGAAGTTTTCGCACTGAATAAAACTCCCAATTTGTTTTTGAACATTCAACCATACTAAGGAATGAACATGCTTTCGATGCGTAACGCTCTTGGTGTCCCCTTGCTTGTCTCATTGCTTGTGCTGGGTGCCTGCAGTTCAAGTCAAGAGGGCTCTGATCAACAGGCGAAGTCTTCGTCTGGGAATGCTCAGGTACAGGCTCCGGGAACTCCCCTCACGGCAGATCAGGTGAAGGTAAAGCTTACCTTGCTAGGATCTCCGATGCTCACTGCGGATGGTCAGAACATCGCCGTATCGGTCAATCTTGCAAATGAAGGCAAGACGGTCCTCAGTTCGGCCGGCAATCCTCCCGTCAACTTGGGCGCGCACAGCGTCGATGCCAATGGCGAGGTCATCATCAACGATTTGAGTCGCGCACATTTCCCGGCTATCGCTCCGGGTGCTTCGGCCGCCGTGACCATTTTGCTTCCGGTAGCGGGGACGTTGGGCCACAGCGCGCAAATTCTTCCCCTTCAGGAGAGCGTCGCCTGGTTCAATCAGTGGGGCACCAAGCCGGTGACAGTTGGCCCTTTCAACAGCTGTAGCAATGATGCCGACGGCAAGGTGTGCAACGCGGACGGCAAGCCACTCGCGACAGTGCCAGCCCAGTGAATTTGTTGGGCTAAAACGTCTGAGGTCGGTGAGCGAAATTCACCGTCCTGGCGGCGGTCATTGTGCCGTGATCAATGGGTTCAGCTCGCATCTCTCAACTCGATTGCACTAGGAAGAAGGAACTGGTTGTTCGCCGGGTCCGGGCCCACCGGCAAGCGCCACCCGCCTCATGAGCCTGCTCGCTACCGCCAAGGCCAACGGACACGAGCTCGCTCACCGATGTGCTGACGTGTCTGCCACCACGCTTGATCGTGACATCGACAGCTTGCCGCCGCATCGCTGGAAGCCTGCCCTTAAGCTAGGAGCGTGGGCGGTAGAAACACAAGCGGCTGCGGCTGCGTGGTTTTGGCCAGCTTTTCCGCTCCTTTTCGTTGAATAGCTA
>JBDTKM010000192.1:0-23385 GCA_039935315.1 Rhodanobacter sp.
ACGCTTTCGCGCAGTACCGACAGGCCCTGCTCGGCCAGATGCCGCTGTTGTTCGAGCTTGCGGAATTGCAGGTCGCGATCCTCCAGCGCACGGCGCGCCTCGACCAGTTGCTTGTCGACCAGCAGGCGCTGGTCGAGGCAGGCCTGGCGTTCGGCTTCCAGTTCGGCGGTCGGATCGGTGCCGGCGGCGAGCTGTTCGCCGATTTCGTTGCGCCGCGCTTCGATCTGGCGCAACTGAGTGTCCATGCGGGCCAGCGTTTGTCCAAGCGAGGCAAGCGAGGAGCGTTTGGATTCCAGCGACAACGCCAGTGAGTGCGACTGGTCGGCGGCCTCGCGCGCATTCATGCGCGCTTCCTCGCGCGCCTCAAGCAACGCGCGCCGTTCGTTTTCGAGTCCGCGGCGCTGATCCTCCTGGTCGCCCATCAGGCCCACCGACTCGTCCAGGCGCGCCCGCGCCTCACGCGTCTGGCCGTGCAACTCATCGAGCTGGCCAGCGAGGTCGGTCAGCTCGGCGCTGACTTTTTCCGCGCGCGCCCGGGTGGTTTCCAGCTTGCCGCGGTGGCTCTGCAACTGCCCGGCCAGTTCAGCTTGGCGGCGGTGCGCGTTGTACAACTCACGCTGGGCATCGTCGCGCGCGCGTTCAGACTCGAACTTGCTGGCGCGCAACCCTTCCAGTTGCTCGGCGGATTCTTCCAGCTGCGCCTCCAGCATGGCGATCTGCTCGCCCAGCACGCGCAGCTCGCGTTCACGCGCCAGCACCCCGACCTGGCTGCCCTGCGCCCTGCGCACTCGCGCCCAACCCGGGCCCAGCCATTCGCCAGCGGCAGTAATCACCGATTGGTACGGCGTCAGTGCTGCCGGTGAGGCAACGCGCTGGCGTGCCTCATCCAGCGAGCTGGCGGTAAACACCTGGCCGAGAATGGCGCTCGCGGCAGCAGGCCCGCGCACGTGCGCCGCCAGCGTGCCGGCAGTGCGGGTGTCGCCGTCGACAGCGGCGAGCAAGGCCACGTCAGCGTCCACGATGGCGCCAAATTCCTCAGCCAACGCGTGTGGCTCGTCCACCAGCACGCTGTCCAGGAATCCGCTCAACGCGGTTTCCACCGCCGTTTCCCAGCCGGCGTCGACTTGCAGTGCTTCACCCAGACGACGTGCACTATCCAGACCCAGCCGGGCGAGCCAGTTGCTGGCGGCGCTTTCGTCCTGACCCAGTGCAGCGTGTTGCAGTGCCTCCAGCGACGCGTAGCGGCCGCGCGCCGTTTGCAGTTGCGAGCGGGCCTCGTTCAGCGCTGACTGGAGTTCGCGTTCCCGTTCAAGCAGGTTCTCGTACTTGCCCTTGTGCTGGTCGAGCAGGCTGCCGAGCGTCTCCACCCGCTCGCGCTGGGTATCGTGTTCGCTGCGCAATTGTTCGCCGGCCGCATCCAGCGCGACGAGGTCGGTGGACTTTTGCTCAACCTCCAGCAGGTCGCGCCGGCGGGCCAGATCGATCGCCTGGCGATCCAGATAGTTGAGTTTGGTGCGTTCGACCTCGGCAGCCCGGTTGGACTCGCCGGCGTTGCGTGTGTGGCTGTCCCAACGCTGCTGCCAGTCGCCCAGTTTCGACTCGGTGTCACGTTGGGCCTGTGCCGTGTCTTCGTTCAGCTGCTGCAGTGTTTCGAGTCTGGGCTCGCCTTCGACCAAGGCCTGGTGCAGCGATTCGGTCTGCTCGCGATCGGCAGCAAGCTGCGCCGCGAGCTCGGCGTGCTGGCGTTCGCTTTCGGCATGGGCGCGTTGCAGGCGCTCGGTGCTCTCCAGGTTGTAGCGCACCTGCTGCTCGACTCGGGCGATCTCCGCGCCGACTTTGTAGACGTCGGCTTGCACCGCATTCACGTGCTCGTTGGCCTCGATATGCTGCTCGCGCACGCGTTCCAGCTGCGCCTCGATCTCGCGCTGGCCGGCCAACTGCTTCTCGATCTCGGTCTCGGCGGCGGACAGTCCGGCGCCGGCGCCATCGTGTTGCGCGCGCACGCCGCGGTATTCAAGTGCACGCAACTCGGCTTCCTTGCGTGTCTGTTCTTCTTTCAACGCCTTCCAGCGTTCGGCGGCGCGCGCCTGACGATTGAGGTGTTCAAGCTGCTTGTCGACCTCATCGCGCACATCGCGTACGCGATCCAGGTTCTCGCGGGTAGCCTTGATCCGGCTTTCGGTTTCCTTGCGCCGCTCCTTGTATTTCGAGATACCTGCCGCTTCCTCCAGATGCGTACGCAACTCCTCGGGGTGCGCCTCGATGATCTGGCTGATCATGCCCTGTTCGATGATCGAGTAGCTGCGTGGCCCCAGACCGGTGCCGAGGAACAGGTCGGTGATGTCGCGGCGACGACAGCGTGTCCCGTTGAGGTAATAGAACGACTGCGAGTCGCGCGTCACCTGGCGCTTCACCGAGATCTCGGCGTACTGGCCGTACTCACCCTGGACCGAGCCATCGGTGTTGTCGAAAATCAGTTCGACCGTGGCTTGCCCCACCGGCTTGCGCGTGTTGGAACCGGAGAAGATCACATCGGTCAACGAATCGCCGCGAAGACGGCTGGCGGCGCTCTCGCCCATCACCCAGCGGATCGCGTCGATGATGTTGGACTTGCCGCAACCGTTGGGACCGACCACGCCGATCATGTTGCTCGACAGCTGCAGCGTGGTCGGGTCCACGAACGACTTGAACCCGGCGAGTTTGATGGTGCTCAGATGCATGCGGTCTTCAATGGATCAGCAAAAACGCCCGTACGGCCGGGCAACAAGCCACTGTGCCAAACACACACTGGCACTGCAATGCACTTCGGATAAGGTTTTAGTTGAATAGTAAAATATAAATAATTGATATGTAACGTTATTTATCTTTTGCGTCGATTGACAAGGCATGGATACCATGATCCATCAGGTCACCCAGCACCGCGTACACCATGCGATGCCTTTTGATCGGAAGTTGCCCGGCAAAGGCGGCGCTGACGATGCGCACGTGGAAGTGGCCCTTGCCCTCTCCTGCGTGGCCGATGTGCAGGTCGCCTTCATCGGTGATCTCCAGTTCTGCCGGAGCCAGTGCGTCCGCCAGACGCCGGCGGATCTGCCCGATCAACGCCTCACTCACGCGGGCAACGCTTTGCGAAAAGGCTTGATCTGCACTTCAGCGTAGACGCCGGCGGCCACGTATGGATCGGCATCGGCCCAGGCCTGGGCGTCGGCCAGCGAGGGAAACTCCGCCAGGATCATGCTGCCGCTGAACCCGGCCGGGCCGGGATCTTCCGACTCGATCGCCGGAAATGCGCCGGCCACGAACAGCCTGCCCGCTTCGAGCAATGCCTGCAAACGTGCGATATGGGCCGGCCGTGCCCCCTTGCGCTTTTCCAGCGAATGGGCAACGTCGGTGGCGATGATGGCAAACCACATGGGGGGCTCCAGGCTTCGGCGAAGCAGCAAGTTTAACGCACGCCGTCGCTCACGCGTGACGCGCGGCCTCCGCCAATCGCGCGGTGTCGACGCGCACGAAAATCGAATCACCCAGCGCCGTCAGAACCTCACCCGCGTACACCTCGCACAGCACCCGGGTCTTGCGCGCCACCTCACCCTCGACGCGCGCCTTCAGCCATAGCGGAACGTCCATCGGCGTGGGCTTGAGGTATTTGACGCCGAGGCTGCCGGTAACGCAGTCAATGCGTGGTTTGCTGTCGGGCGTGCGGCCCTCGGCACGGTAGTGCCAGGCCATCGCGGTCCAGTTGGAATGGCAGTCCACCAGCATCGCGATCAGTCCGCCATAAACCAGGCCGGGCCAGCCATGGAAGTCGGCCGCCGGAGTGTGCGTGCAAACCACGTGGACGCCGTCCTCGTGCCAGTGGCTCTTGATGTGCAGGCCATGCGGATGGGCGCTGCCGCAGCCGAAGCAGACGCCATCGGGCGCGGCCAGATCCTGCAGGGCGGCAGTGCCCACTGCTCAGCTCTCCGGGCGCATGTAGGGAAACAGCAGCACGTCGCGGATGGAAGCCGAACCGGTCAGCAACATCACCAGACGATCAATGCCAATACCCAGGCCACCCGTCGGCGGCAGACCGACTTCCAGCGCGCGGATGTAGTCGGCATCGTAATGCATCGCCTCGTCGTCACCCGCGTCCAGTGCGTCGACCTGGGCACGAAAGCGCGCAGCCTGGTCCTCCGGGTCGTTCAGCTCGGAGAAGCCATTGGCGATTTCCTTGCCGTCGACGAACAGCTCGAAGCGGTCGGTCATGCCCGGATCGGTGTCGCTGGCGCGAGCGAGTGGTGACACTTCCATCGGGTGATCGGTGATGAAGGTGGGCTGGATCAACGTGTGTTCGACCGTGTGCTCGAAAATTCCCAGCAGCAATTTGCCCCAGCCGTAACCTGGCTTGACCGGGACGCCAAGACGCTTCGCATGGGCGGCCATGGCCTCACGATCGCGCAACTCCTCGCGCCTGATTGCGGGATTGAGCTCGAGCACGGCGTCTTCCATGCGCCAGCGACGGAACGCCGGGCCGACATCGATGACCGTGGCCTCCCAAGCCAGTTTGGTCGTGCCGAGCACGCTTTGTGCCGTATCGCGGATCACGTTTTCGGTGAGGTCCATGATCTCGTGATAGGTGACGTACGCCTGGTACAGCTCCAGCATGGTGAATTCGGGGTTGTGCCGGGTCGACACGCCTTCGTTGCGGAAATTGCGGTTGATCTCGTAGACGCGATCGAACCCACCCACCACCAACCGCTTCAGGTACAGCTCCGGCGCCACTCGCAGATACAGGTCGAGATCCAGCGCGTTGTGATGAGTCACGAACGGCTTGGCCGTGGCACCGCCGGGGATGAGGTGCATCATCGGCGTCTCCACTTCCATGAAGCGACGCGTGGGCGCCTCCAGCCATTGGCGCATATAGCCAATGATCCGCGAGCGCAGCACAAATGTGCGTCGCGCCTCTTCCGTCACGATCAGGTCAACATAGCGCTGGCGATAGCGCTGCTCCACATCGGCCAGGCCGTGAAATTTGTCCGGCAATGGCCGCAGGCTCTTGGTCAGCAGGCGCAACTGGTCGACCCGGACCGACAGTTCGCCGGTCTTGGTGCGCATCAGCAAACCCTCGGCGCCCAAGATATCGCCCACGTCCCAGCCCTTGAACGCGGCGTAGGTGTCACCCAGCGTGCCCTCGTGCACGAACAACTGGATGCGCCCGGTCTGGTCCTGAATATGCACGAAGCTGACCTTGCCCTGGCCGCGCTTGACCATCATGCGACCAGCCACGTGCACGCGGCGCGCGGCTGCTTCGAGAGCTTCGGCCGTATGCGTTTCCTTGTCAGCGAACTCGGTCTGCAGGTCGCCAGCGAAGCTGTCGACCTTGAAGTCGTTGGGGAAAGCGATGCCCTGCGCACGCAGCGTTTTCAGCTTCTCACGACGCTCGGCAATCAGCCTGTTCTCGTCGATGATCAAGGTTTCGGTTACTTCGCTCATGGGAATTTTGCTGCTCCGGGTGCTCACCTCGATCGGTGGGCACCTGATTGTCTATCGCCTGGTTATCAGATAACACGTGACGGCTTCAGCCCGGGAAAGCACTGCTCGTCAATGACCCTTGTGGAACACCTGCTTGACCGCCTGTCTGGACGCATCCCATCCCTCACGCGCGCCGTGACCGATGCCCAGCCCCGCTTCCTTCGCACCGTGGCCGATCCCCACGCCGGCATCCTTCGCCCCGTGACCCACTTTCCTGGCCACATGACTGGTGGCGTGGCCCACCTCACGGGCGCCGTTGGCGACGCCATGACCCGTAGTCTTCGCGTCCTGCTTGATGTCCTGGCCGACGCTGTCCGGTGCGGCATGGGCGACGAAATTGAACGCTGAAAACGACGCGCAAAAGATCAGGATGGCGCAGATTCTCTTGCTGTTCATGGCATGACTTCCTCGCACAAAACAGACGGGTTCAACCGACGACACTCAAGCATCGAGACTCAAGCATCGAGACGTTTGGAGCCAGCCTCCAGGCCGGATTTCAAGCTCGCCTCGATGAACTCATCCAGGTCGCCGTCGAGCACCTTCTGCGTGTCGGTACGCTCGACACCAGTACGCAGGTCCTTGATGCGGCTCTGGTCCAGCACGTAATTGCGGATCTGGCTGCCCCAGCCGATGTCGGACTTGGTGGCTTCCAGCGCGTCTCTCTCGACGTTGCGCTTTTGCACTTCCAGCTCGTACAGCTTGGCCATCAGCATCTTCATCGCGGTCTCCCGGTTCTGGTGCTGACTGCGGCCAATCTGGCAAGCGGCGACCGTGTTCGTCGGAATGTGGGTGATACGCACCGCCGACTCGGTCTTGTTGACGTGCTGGCCGCCGGCACCGGATGAGCGATAAACGTCGGTACGCAGATCCGCCGGGTTGATATCGATTTCGATGTCGTCGTCCACCTCGGGCGATACGAATACCGAGGTGAAGCTGGTATGCCGGCGATTGTCCGAATCGAACGGGCTTTTGCGCACCAGCCGATGCACCCCAATCTCCGTTTTCAGCCAGCCGTAGGCGTAATCGCCCTCGACCCGGAACGTGGCCGATTTGATGCCGGCCACGTCGCCGCCGCTGACTTCCATCAACTCGGTTTTCCAGCCACGTGATTCGCACCAGTGCAGATACATGCGCAGCAACATCTCGGCCCAATCCTGCGCCTCGGTGCCACCGGCGCCCGCCTGGATGTCGACGAACGCGTTTGTCGCATCCATCTTGCCGGAGAACATGCGACGAAATTCCAGCTTGCCGACTTCGGATTCCACCTTGGCCAGATCATCGATCACCGACTTCGCGGTGTCGTCGTCATCGTCGGCGACGGCCAGCTCAAGCAGCTCGCCGGCATCGGTGAGGCTGGCGGTCATGCGATCGATGCCGTGGACCACGTCGTCGAGACGGGCGCGTTCGCGGCCCAGCTCCTGCGCGCGTGTCGGGTCGTCCCAGACCTTGGGATTCTCCAGTTCGCGGGTTACTTCTTCCAGACGCTCACTCTTGGTGGGGTAGTCAAAGATACCCCCTAAGCGACTCGACCCGGTCCCGGAGGTCCGTGATCTGCGCGAGGATCGGATTGGTTTCGATCATGTGTTGTGCCGGTGAAATAACAGGCGCCGCAAGGCGCCCGATTAAAGTGCTCAAGGATAGCAAACCCGTCAAGTCAGCGCTGCGCTGTGTACTCCTCGCACCGCCCGACCGGAGGGGTCGGCCGCATTGGCGAACGCCGGATCCCAGGCCAGGGCGGCCGGCGACGAGCACGCGATGGACTTGCCGCCGGGCACCGTCTCGGCGCAAGCCTGACCCGGGAAATGCTGTTCGAAGATGCGCCGGTAGAAATAGGCTTCCTTGGTTGCCGGCGTGTTGAATGGGAAGCGGGACGCCGCCGCCGCGAACTCGCGGTCGCTGACCTGCTGTTCGGCATGCGCCTTGAGTCCGTCGATCCAGCCGTAGCCCACGCCATCACTGAACTGCTCCTTCTGCCGCCACAGGATCGCGTCCGGCAGCGCACCGACAAAGGCCTCACGCAGCACGGCCTTCTCGATCTTGCCGTGCCCCGCCATCTTGTGACTGGCGTCCATGCCCATCGCCACGTCGATGAACTCCAGATCAAGAAACGGCACCCGCGCCTCCACGCCCCAGGCCATCATCGCCTTGTTCGCACGCAGGCAGTCGTAGCTGTGCAGCGCGTCGAGCTTGCGCACGGTTTCCTCGTGGAACGCCTCGGCCGAGGGCGCCTTGTGGAAATACAGGTAACCACCGAACAGCTCGTCCGAGCCTTCGCCGGAGAGCACCATCTTCACCCCCATCGCCTTGATCCGCCGCGCCAGCAGATACATCGGCGTGGCCGCGCGGATCGTGGTGACGTCGTAGGTCTCGATATGCCGGATTACCTCGGGCAGTGCATCAAGTCCTTCCCAGAACGTGTAGACGAAGCCGTGATGCACGGTGCCCAGCGCCTCGGCGGCAATTTGCGCGGCGGCCAGATCCGGTGAGCCGTCCAGACCGATGGCGAACGAGTGCAGCCGCGGCCACCACGCCTCGCTGCGATCGCCATCCTCCACCCGCTCACGCGCAAACCGCGCGGCACAGGCCGCCACCAGCGAGGAATCCAGGCCGCCGGACAGCAGTACGCCATACGGCACGTCGGTCATCAATTGGCGGTGCACCGCCTGCTCGAAGGCTTCGCGCAACGCAGGCGCCGCCACGCTGTGCCCTTGCGTCGCCGCGTAGTCGCGCCATGGCTTGGTGTAATAGCGTTGCAACTCGCCACTGACGCTGTCGTAGATGTGGCCGGGCGGAAACGCGGTAACGTCGGCGCACTGCCCGATCAGCGCCTTCATCTCCGAAGCGACGCACAGTCGTCCCTGCTCGTCGTGACCCCAGTACAGCGGACACACGCCCATCGGATCACGTGCGATCAGATAACGCCCCGCCGCGCCGTCCCACAGGGCGAACGCAAAGATGCCGTTGAGTTGCGGCACGAAACCGATACCCTGTTCGCGATACAGCGCATTGATCACTTCGCAGTCCGACCCGGTGGTGAAGTCGTATTCCAGTCCGCAGGCGAGTTCGCGATGGTTGTAGATCTCGCCGTTCACGGCGAGCGCCAGCGCACCGTCGCGCGAACGCAGCGGCTGCGCCCCGCTGGCAGGATCGACGATAGCGAGGCGCTCATGCACCAGGATCACTCCGGCGTCGACAAACACCCCGCTCCAGTCCGGCCCCCGATGGCGCTGGCGCTGCGACAACTCCAGCGCCAGGCGACGCAATGCGGCCAGATCATCGCCGGGCTGCAGATCGAACATTCCGAAAATCGCACACATGAGTTTTGGCCTTTTGTTTGTAGGATCGATCGCTGATCGAGGAGCAGAGGCGGGCATCCATGCCCACACACCAAAACGAAGAAGGCCCGCACTGGGCGGGCCTTCTTCGCGTATTGTTTCGTGGAGACTTGAAGCTACGCGAGGGCCCGCCAACGGTTGGCGTTATTATTCGCGCGATTATTGTTGCCGCCGGCCAGCACGCTGCCGCACGCAGAACGCGCGTGGAGGTTCATGGATTTGGCGGCAATCAGGTACATGACTACATGTGAACAGATCACCGCGGCCGTGGCAAGCGGTTTTTTCCATAGGTCGGGTCGGCAGGCCTGCGCCGTAGCCGAAGCACTGTCGCGGACCACAAGCGTCATCAGGGCGCCTTGATCCACTCGATGGCCTGGTCCAGATCCGCGGTTTCGAACAAGCCGAACTCGGCCGGGATGGCAAAGCTGAAAGCGGTGGCGGTGCCGCGCAACCAGGGCACATCGGTGACCAGCGCCACGCGATCCCAACCGCTGAAGTGCCGCGCACCCATCTTGGCGTCATTCCACATCGCACCGGGGTCAAAGCCGGTGAAGTCGTCAGCGGTGACGTACAGCAGACGCAATTTGCGGTTCAGCGCAAATGCCGCCTCCACATCCGGCACGACAATGTTCTCGTAGTCGGCAGCCGTCACCTGGCCGTGGGCGCGAAAACCCAGCGTGCCGGCGGGCAATCCTTCGATCTGTGCGATCACGGTCTTTCTCCACGTGGGGCGATGCCGCCAGCTTGGGACACTCCGCGTGAAAAAGCTGCGATCCAGCTCAGGCCGACTCGATATGACGCAGCAGCAGGCGCGGGCTTTCGCGTCCCTGCCAGTCATTGATGGTGAGCTCGTACGCCGCGCGCAGCCGCGGCGGCGGCGGTTGACCGTGGTACGCGTTGAACATCACCGCCTCGTGCAGTGAGCCGTCCCGCGGATCACGCAATTGCAGGCGCAAGTGACTGCTGCCCATCACCTTCCAGCTGACGCACTCGAACAGGTTGTCGAACAACGGCTCGGGAAACGCCTGACCCCACGGTCCGGCTTGGCGCAGCTGTCGGGCCAGCCCCAGCGAAACTGCGCCCGGCGGCAACTCGCCATCGGTGTACAGCAGTGCTTGCAGTTGCTCGGGGGCGATCAGTTCAATCGCGATCGCGTCGAACGCCGCGGCAAAACGCGAATAGTCCACCGTCTTGAGGCTGAGCCCGGCCGCCATCGCATGGCCACCAAAGCGTTCGATCAAACCAGGCTGACGGGCATCGATCGCCGCCAGGGCATCGCGGATATGAAAACCCGGGATCGAGCGCGCGGAACCGCGCAATTGGTCGCGGTCGTCGTCGCTGGCAGGTGCAAAGGCGATCACCGGGCGATGGAGCTGCTCCTTCAGCTTCGAGGCGACCAGGCCGATCACGCCGGCATGCCAGGAAGCTTCGTACAAGGCGACGCCGACCGCCTCGATGTGGCCCAGGCCCGCCACCATCGCTTCGGCTTCGGCCACCATCGTGGTCTGCAGCTCGCGCCGTTCATGGTTGATCGCATCGAGCCGTTCGGCATGATGCCTGGCCTGCACGACATCATCGGTGAGCAGGCACTCCACTCCCAGGCGCATGTCCTCCAATCGCCCTGCCGCATTCAGCCGCGGGCCCACAGCAAAGCCCAGATCGCTGGCACACAGCGTCGCGAGGCTGCGTTTGCCTGCCTCGACCAGCGCCGTGATGCCCGCGCACGCGCGACCGCTGCGGATACGCTGCAGGCCGGCCTCGACCAGCACCCGATTGTTGAAATCGAGAGGCACCAGATCGGCGACGGTCCCCAGCGCGACGAGATCGAGCAGACAGGACAGATCGGGTTCAGCACCGGCGAAAGCACCCTGCCCGCGCATCCGGGCGCGCAGCGCCAGCAGCAAGTAGAACATCACGCCCACGCCGGCCAGCATCTTGCTGGGGAACGGATCGTCGGCCAGATTCGGATTGACCATCGCGTCGCAATTGGGCAACTGCTCGCCCGGCAAATGATGATCAGTGACGATGACGCGGATACCGCGCGCTTTCGCCGCAGCCACGCCAGCCAGACTGGCCACCCCATTGTCCACGGTGACGATCAGCTGCGGCGTCGGCTGCAGCGATGCGACCAGCGCCGGACTCAAGCCGTAACCGTGCACAAAGCGATTGGGTATCGCGTAGCTCACCCGGCGCGCGCCCAGCAGGCGCAGGCCGCGCACCGCCACCGTGGTGCCGGTGGCGCCATCACAGTCGTAATCGCCGGCAATCACGATGCTCCAGTCCGCCTGGATCGCTTCCAGCAGCAGCGTCACCGCCACATCGATGCCGCCCAACCTTTGCGGCGACAGCAGGTGCGCCAACCGGTGTTCGACTCCGGCCGGAGTCAGGACGCCACGAGCGGCGTAGATCCGGCGCAATACCGGGTGCACCGAGTCCGGCCAGCCGTCAGGTGTTCCCTTCGCTTCGCGGTGGCGCAACTGCAGCACGCTCAACGCCCGGCTCGGCGCCAGAAACGCCAGCGATGCCACGGCCGGTGCAGCCAGCGCTCCCCACTGCTGAACTGCAGCTGCAGCGGGTGACACTCGAGCAACGACTGCAGCGCGGGCCACCAGCTGGAAGCAATCTCGGTGGCTGGCAGATCCTGCAGGTCGACCAACCAACCCGGACCCGCGCCGGCGACCGTGTCTGGCGTGCGTACAAGGGGCACGACATCCGCGCGCGCTGCCAGCGCAGACACCAGCAGATCGTCGCTGATCGTGCCCTCCAGGCCGCTGCGCATGGGCTGCGGCAGCTGGCCCCCGCCCCACAACCACAGGCTATTCACCGGTGCCAGTCCGCGGGATCGCCGCTCGGCATTCAACGGATGCTGGTGCAGCAGAACCTGAATGTCGTTGAGCAGGATGCGCCACAGACGTCCTTCCTTGCCGCCGGGCAGATGTTGCCCAAGGTCTTCGCCCATCGCCTGTTCCGGAGCATCGAATTTCGGCACGTCCAGGCCTGGCGGCAGCCGCACGTGCCAGTGATCCGGCGTGGACACCAGCAATTGCATGCCTGCCTCTTCAAAGACCGGCAACAGCGGCTCGGCCAGTGCCTGTGCTTCGTCCATGCCCAGGTGCAACTGGCCGCAGGCCAGCAGACGAGCGCCAGTCATGTCTGGCTGCACCCAGGCCGGATCGGCCGACAGCCAGAGGGTATCGGCTGCGTCGCCCACCAGAAATTCACGAGTGATCGCCGCCGCCGGCAGGCTCGCATCGACACCCGCGAAGTATTCACCCAGTCCGCCCAGATAGCCGGTTGCGCCATCACCCAAACGGTCGGCCCGTTGCAAGCGGTCAAGCAAGGGATGGCCCGGCGCGAAAGATTGCCGTGCTGGCAGCCATAGCCGTAGCGCTGCCCCCGACCGGTTACTCATGACGCGGCCTGCGCTTCCTGTTGCTCGAGCAGCTCCAGCCATTCGGATTCCAGCACTTCCTTCTCATGACGCAATTCGGTTTGGCGCTGACCCAGCCGCATCATTTCGCTGGTGGACCCGTTGTAGGTGGCGGGGTCGGCCAGTTTAGCCTCGAGCCCGACGAGCTCGGCTTCGATCGCGGCGGTCCGGCTTTCGACACGCTTGATCCGCTGGCGCGACGTTTTTTCCTGCTCGCGGCGAACTGCGGTCTGTTGCCTGCGCTCATCCGACGACTCCACGGCGACGACCTTGACCGCGGCGGCAGCCTCCGCCTTGGCCGCTTTCTTGCTCGCGCTGCCGCGGTTCCTGAGCCAGCGGGCATAGTCGTCCAGGTCCCCGTCAAAGCTCTCCACCACCCCATCGGCGACCCGCCAGAAGCTGTCGCAGACCATGCCCAGCAGGTGACGATCGTGCGAAACCAGCACCAGTGCGCCGTCGAAATCGGCCAGCGCATCGGCCAGCGCCTCGCGCATATCCAGGTCCAGATGGTTGGTCGGTTCGTCCAACAGCAGCAGGTTGGGTTTGTCCCAGGCGATCAGCGCCAGTGCCAGGCGGGCGCGCTCGCCGCCGGAGAAACCATCGACCGGTTCGAACGCGCGCTCGCCGGCGAAATTCCAGGTACCCAGAAAATCGCGCATCGCTTGCGTGGTTGCCCCGGGTGCCTGGTCCATCAGGTGCTCGAGCGCGCTGGTGCCTTCGCGCAGGCTCTCCACCGTGTGTTGGGCGAAATAGCCGATCTTCAGGTCCTTGTGCACCTTGCGTTCGCCGCTGAACGGTTCCAGCTCGCCGACCAGGGTTTTGACCAGGGTCGATTTGCCGGCGCCGTTCGGGCCGAGCAAACCGATCCGATCCCCCGCTTCAATGGAAAAGCGTACGTCGGCCAGCACAATGTTGGCTACCTCAGCTTCGCCATCACGCAGCGAGGGATCGGCCAGGTAACCGGCGGTGATGTCCTCCAACTGTGCCATCGAATCAGGCAGCCGCTCCGGTTTGGCGAACTGGAAGCTGAACGGACGCTCGGCACGCACCGCCTCGGTGCCGGCCAGTTTCTCCAGCCGTTTCATCCGCGATTGCGCCTGTTTGGCCTTGCTCGCCTTGGCCTTGAAGCGGTCGATGAACGATTGCAGATGGGCCCGCTCGGCTTGCTCGCGCTCATGCGATATCTGTTGCTGGCGCAGTTGTTCGGCGCGCAGGCGTTCGAACGCGCTGTAGTTACCGGTATAGAGCTTCGCCTTGCCGTCGTCGAGATGCAGGGTGTGGGTGATCACCCCGTCGAGGAATTCGCGATCGTGCGAGATGATCAGCAAGGTGCCCTGGTAGCGGCGCAGCCACTCCTCCAGCCACAGCACTGCGTCCAGGTCCAGATGGTTGGTCGGCTCGTCCAGCAGCAGCAGGTCGGAAGGGCACATCAGCGCGCGAGCCAGGTTCAGCCGTCCGCGCCACCCCCCCGAGAACTCCCGCACCGCGCGCTCGTGCGTCTCCGGGGCGAAGCCCAGGCCGTGCATCAGGCGGCCGGCGCGGGCACGGCCGTCGTAACCGTTCAGCTCTTCGAGGCGCTGATGTGCCTTCGCCAACGCCTCCATGTCGCCACGCTCGCCGGCATCCGCCTCGTTGTTGACCGCCTCGGCGAGTTCCTGATCGCCACCGAGCACATAGTCGATCGCCGCATCGGGCAACGCCGGCGTCTCCTGCGCCACCGAGGCCAGTCGCAATTTGGCCGACATCTCCAACTCGCCGGCATCGCTTTCCAGCTGGCCCTGCAACGCGGCGAACAGGCTGGATTTGCCGCAACCGTTGCGCCCGATCACGCCCAGCCGCCAACCGCTCTGGATCACCAGATCGATGTCGGAAAGCAGCAAACGGCTGCCACGGCGCAAAGCGAAATGTCGAAAGGAAATCATGCAGGGATATATCCAGAACGGGCAAACGCGCACCCTCAGCCGCCCATGATAACGGGGATGAGTATGTTCCCGAGCCATCAATGACCCAAGGCGCCAACGCGGCGAATGCCGACCTCATCGCAATTGATACAGTCCGGCATGGCGTAACATGCCAGCGTCTGCTAGAAACGACACCGCACACAGCCTTGTCTGGAGAGGGGAGTCATGCTCAAGTTCACCCACAGTTTGCCGATCGTCGCCATGTTGATCGCCGGCGCTTTTGCGCTGTCCCCTGCGGCTCACGCCGCCCAGACCACGCGCGGCGACAGTCTGCTGATCCACCGCGTGCAGCAGGAACAGGCGATGAACCTGCCCCGCCGCGGGATGACCATGAGCCAAGTCGAACGGGCTTGGGGGGCGCCACAGCGCAAGCTGGCGCCGCGCGGAGGTGATACCTCGAAACACCCCGTGATCAATCGCTGGGACTACGCCCATTTCATCGTTTATTTCGAGCACAGCCACGTGATCCATTCGGTGTTGAATACGCCGGCTGGCAACAATACCCACCCTTCCGCCGTCAACTGAATTCGAACCCACCCCCCGCACGGCTCGCGGCGACGCTGGCCGCGCTTTCGTGTCCAGGGGTCATGCGCCTTACAATTCGTGATCTGTCCCCGCACGAGAAGCATGCTCATGACTGACGACTCCTGGCGCCTGCCACCGGAATGGGAACCGCAAGCCGCGGTGCTGATCGCCTGGCCACATAGCGGCACCGACTGGGCCGAGCGGCTGGCGGCGGTGGAAACCACCTACGTGGCGCTGAGCGCCGCCGTCGTGCGCTTCCAGCCGCTGGTGGTGGTGGTGGCGGATGGCGAATTGCAGCGGCATGTCACTGACGTGCTGGAACAGGTTCACGTCAATCTTGAGCGCGTGCGCTTCGTGCGCCTGCCCTACGACGACACCTGGCTGCGCGACTCCGGCCCGATCACGTTGCGGTCGGCCGTGGGGACGTTCCAGATCACCGACTTCCGGTTCACCGGCTGGGGCGGCAAGTTCGGGGCCGAGCAGGACGATGCGCTGGTGGCCGGACTGACCGGCGCCGGCGTCTTTGGCCAGGCCACGCACAAGCGCATTGACTGGGCGCTGGAAGGCGGCGGCATCGAAAGCGACGGCGCCGGCAGCGTACTTACCACCTGGCGCTGCCTGGTGCAGCGGCACCCGGAACAGTCACGCGAGGAAATGAGTGCGATCCTGCGCGACAGCCTGCACGCCTCGCGCATCCTGTGGCTCGATCACGGCTACCTCGAAGGCGACGATACCGACGCGCACATCGACACGCTGGCGCGGTTCGCCCCGGGCGACAGCATCGTGTTCCAGGCCTGCTCTGATGCCAGCGATCGCCACTACGACGAACTGCAACGAATGGCCGCCGAACTGGCTGCACTGCGCACCACCGATGGCCGACCCTACCGGCTCCATCCGCTACCGTGGCCACAACCCATTCTCGACCGCGGCCGTCGGCTTGCCGCGTCCTACGCGAATTACCTGGTCATCAACGGTGCCGTGCTGGTGCCAGCTTACGGCGACCTGACCGATGCCGAGGCGGCGCGCATCATCGGGGTGGCACATCCGGGGCGCGAGGTCGTGCAGGTGCCCTGCCGCCCGCTGATCTGGCAGAACGGCAGCCTGCACTGCATCACCATGCAACTGCTCACTGCCATCGGCTGAGCATCTTTGCGCCTGGACAGCGGGATCAGGGCAGCGGCTTGGTGCCGAAGAACCGCTCACGCACCTTCTCCTCGTCGTGATAGTGGGTGTACGGCTTCAGCAGATCGTAACGAGTGACCATGCCGAGCAGGGTTCGGCCGTCAGCGGCCACTACCGGAACACGATCAAGCTTTTCAACCGCCGCCCGAACCGCCACGCTCTGGCAGCTTTCACCGAGCAAGGCGATCACCGGCTCCTTGCCGACCACGTCGACCAGCCGGCGGCTGCCGGCGGGATCGTCCTGCAGCCACTGCGCCACATCCTGCCGGCTGACCACATTGAGCAAGCCGCCGGTGGCATCGATCACCGGGAACGCGCGATATTTCTGATCCGCGCCAAAGTAGCGATCAGCCAGTTCACGCACGCTCAGGTCGCCCGACACGGTCAGCATGGCGGTCGTCATCACGTCCTTGACCGGGATGTGTTCCAGCCGGTCCACCGAATACTCGCGAAAGACGTCGAAGCCGCGGCGGGCGACCTTCTCGGTCAGGATCGAGCGCTTCATCAGGAACACGCTGACCCCATACGCGGTGGTACAGGTGATCAGCAGCGCCGGCAACGCGCTGGCGTTATGAGTGAGCTCCAGGGTGAACAGGATCGAGGTGAACGGCAGCCGCATCACCCCGGCCAGGATCGCGCCCATGCCCAGCAACGGCCACAACAGCGAGCCGTGGCCGGGAAACACCAACGATTCCAGCGCGCCCAGGCCGGCGCCCAAAGCCAGCAACGGCGCCAGCACGCCGCCGGAGGTGCCCGAGCCAAGGTAGATGATCCACATCGACGACTTGACCAGCATGAACACCAGCACCGCCATGCCGACCATCTGCCCGGTCAGCAGCTTGTCGATCACGTCGTAGCCCACACCCAAGGTCTGCGGATCGATGCAGCCACCGATGCTGACCGCCATCGCACCCAGCAGTGGCCACCACATCCAGTGCAGCGGCAGCTGGTGGAAGCCATCCTCGACGCGATACACCAGCGCGGTCAGCAGCGTCGCCAGCAAACCAGCCAGGAAACCGCACACCACCGCCATGCCGAACACCGACCAAGTGAGCATGAACTGCACGTCGACCGGAAACAGCGCGCCCGACCCCATCAGCGAGTCGCGCAGGGCATCCGCCACGAAGCAGGCAATGGCCACCGGTATCGTGCTGCGCGGACGCAGTTCGAACAGCAGCAACTCCACTGCCAACAGGGTCGCGGCGATCGGGGTGCCGAAGGTGGCGGACATGCCGGCGCAGGCACCCGCGACCAGCAAGGTGCGCCGCTCCATCGAGGTCAGGTAGAACAGCTGGCCAAACAACGACCCGATCGCGCCGCCGGTCACGATGATCGGTCCTTCGGCACCAAACGGCCCGCCGGTGCCGATCGCGATGGCCGCGGACAATGGTTTGAGGATGGCGACCCTCAGCATCATCTTGCTCTTGCGGAACAGGATCGCCTCCAGCGCCTCCGGGATGCCGTGGCCGCGGATGCGGTCGCTGCCATAGCGCGCCATCAGACCCACGATCAAGCCGCCCACCAGCGGTGCCAGCACGATGGCCCAGGTCGACGCATGCCACCCCGGCGCCACGAACGCCAACGAGAACTGCTGGCGGAAAGCCAGATTGGTGACCAACGCGATCATCCGGTAAAGCAGCAATGCCACGAACGCTGCGGCGCCCCCGATGACCACGGCCATCAGGGACAGCTTGAGGATGCTGACGTTGGGCCGGAAATCGCTTTGGCTGAGGGTGTCCTGTTTCCAGCGCTGATAGGTGCGCTGAAGGAAGTATCCAAACCGGCTCATGCTGGATTGTTCCCCATGGTGTTCGAACCCGAAGTAGCGATACCCATGACGAGGCGACGGCTGCCCGTGCCAATCAGGTTAGCCGAACGGGCAACGGTTATCAGGTCATTTCGGCGCCCTGGGCGGTGCGCCCGGATGGCTTGCGGCCAGCCCCGCAAACGAGTGAATTCCGGGGCCTGGCAAGCCATTCACGCGGCCGCTGAGAAAGCCGGTCGGTCACCCCGCAGGGGACGGTTCGCTACACTACGGTTCGACGCCACTGGCGGCAGGATTCGATGATGACCCGCAAAACCCTCAAGGTTGCCTTGTTGCAAGAGACCGATCGCGGCAGCCGTGACGCCAATCTGGAGGCGATCGAGGCCGGCCTGCGTGAGGCCGCCACCGCAGGTGCGGAATTGGTGTTGCTGCAGGAACTGCACAATGGCCCGTACTTCTGCCAGCACGAGTCAGTAGAAGTGTTCGACCAGGCCGAAAACATTCCCGGCCCCGGCACGGAGCGGATCGGCCATCTGGCGGCGGAGCTGAAGTTGGTCGTGATCGCCTCGTTGTTCGAACGCCGGGCGGCGGGGCTGTACCACAACACGGCAGTCGTATTCGATCGCTCGGCGACGATCGCGGGCATGTATCGCAAGATGCACATCCCGGACGATCCGGCGTTCTACGAGAAGTTCTACTTCACCCCCGGCGACCTCGGTTTCGAGCCGATCGATACCTCGGTCGGCAAGCTTGGCGTACTGGTGTGCTGGGATCAGTGGTATCCGGAAGCTGCTCGCCTGATGGCACTGGCGGGCGCCGAGCTGCTGTTCTACCCGACCGCGATCGGCTGGGATCCGAATGACGAGCAGGCGGAGAAAGACCGCCAACGTGACGCGTGGATCACCGTGCAGCGCGGCCACGCGGTAGCCAATGGTCTGCCGCTGCTCTCGTGCAACCGCACCGGCTTCGAGGCCGACCCGTCGGGCGTGGGCGCCGGTATCCAGTTCTGGGGATCGAGCTTCGTCACCGGCCCGCAAGGCGAATTCCTGGCTCAGGCCGGCACCGACGGCCGCGAGCTCCTGCTGGCAGAAATCGACCTGGCGCGCAGCGAACAAGTGCGGCGGATCTGGCCGTTCCTGCGCGACCGGCGCATCGATGCCTATCCCGACTTGCTCAAGCGCTTCCGCGATTGACCCCGGGAGTCTGTCGGGCTTTGGTGGTCGAGGTGAGAATTCGACTGTGTGAGGACAGATTTCCGCCGATTCGCCGGTCCATAGTGGTTCCATGGACCAAGAATCGGCGAAAATGTGGCCCACACAGGGGGATTTGCAGGCCGGCCAACCAAAGTCCGAGAGACCCCTGGTGCGTTCGCTTGTTCCATGCGTCCGCCGTCCCCATCCATGAGTTTTCCCCAGTAACCGACGCACCGACCGCATGAGTGTTCCCGAAACCGAAGTTGTCCCGTTGCCGGCGCTGGTCGGACAGCCGATCGAGCGTGTCCAGCGCGACGGCGTGGAATACGTATTGCTGGGCACGGCCCACGTCTCCCGCAACAGCATGGAAGCAGTTGAGGCATTGCTCGCCCACGAGCAGTTCGACGCGGTGGCGGTGGAACTGTGTGCCGGCCGCGCACAGGGTTTGCGCGACCCCGACGCGTTCAAGCAAATGGATCTGTTCCAGGTCATCCGCCAGGGCAAGGCCGGCATGGTGGTCGCCAGTCTGGTGCTGTCGACGTTCCAGAAACGTCTGGCCGACAAGTCCGGGATCCTCCCGGGTGCCGAGATGAAGGCCGCGATGGATGGAGCTGACGCGCGTGGGCTGCCAGTCTGGCTGGTCGACCGTGAGGTCGGCACCACCCTGAAACGCGCGTGGCGCAGCGTCGGGTTATGGCAACGTTTCGGCCTGCTGGGCGGTTTGCTGGCCAGCATCTTCGAACGCGAAGACATTGCCCAGGAGGACATCGAGAAGCTCAAGCAAAGCGACTTGCTGGAAAGTGCGTTCAGCGAGTTTGCCAATGGATCCAAGCCGTTGTACGAAAGCCTGATCGGCGAGCGCGACGCATTCATGGCGGCGCGCTTGCGCGAAGAAGCCGCACGCAGCGCCAGCACCGAACCGCGGCGTGTCCTGGTAGTGGTCGGTGCGGGACATCTCAAGGGTCTGAGTACGTTGCTGCGTGAGCAGCAGGACGATCCGGCGCTGAAAGTCGCCGAGCTGGCGCAGATGCCGCCCAAGGCACGCTGGCCGAAATGGCTGGCCGTCGGCCTGGTACTGCTGGTTTTTGCCGCGATCGCCTGGGCGTTCCACCGCAATGCGGCTCTCGGCACGCAAGTCCTGATGTCGTGGGTACTGTTCACCGGCGGCTTTGCCGCACTCGGCGCGCTGGCGGCGGGCGCCCACCCGCTGAGCATTGTCGCCGCCTTCATCGCCGCGCCGATCAAGCCGTTCCGCCCCGGCATTCCCGCCGGAGGCATCAGCGCCATGGCCGAGGCGTGGGTGCGGCGTCCGCGCGTGGCCGATTTCGACAGCCTGCGCGACGACATCGTGCATTGGACCGGCTGGTGGAAGAACCGCGTCGCGCGGACCCTGCTCAACTTCATCCTGGTCAGCGTGGGCACGATCATCGGCGAATACAGCGCCGGCATCCATATCTTCAAGAGCCTGGTCTGAGCCGCGTGCTAGCATTCGCGCCGCTGCGAGTCGCACTGGCTGCACGCACTGATCGCCCGCCCGGGTGGCGAAACTGGTATACGCAAGGGACTTAAAATCCCTCGGCCGCAAGGCCATGCGGGTTCGACCCCCGCCCCGGGCACCATCAAGGGTCGCAATTTGGAAGGGGGCGCGCGTCCACAACCCGCTTCTAGCGCGCCGCACGTGGCCGGCATCCGGACTGGATATCTGAAAGCACTTGCCGTCCTGCGTCACCGTGCCGATGCCGCGACAACACACGTGGACTGGTCGCCCCTGCCGGCATGCTTGACGCGCTGCCAGCGACCCGGCACCACCTGACAGTACTCATCATGAACTTGGTGAAGACTGAAATCGCCGCGTCAGCACCCGGCGCTTCCGTAACTCCACCAACCAACTCAAGAACAGGCTGGCGGTACCTCAAGACAAGTGGTGGCCTGATCCGTTCACCGTCGTCGCAAGTATGGCGTACGCTAGAACGAAGAAGTCCACGTTCGCGGTCCGGCTCGAGGGGTACCAGTGGTCGATGTAGCGAGTTCTCTTAGTTTCGGCTATTTCACGGTCACCTTGATCGCAATTGCTGCGCTCACATTCGGCGCAGGCCTCCAATTCCTGGTCATCGGCGTGCGCGAGCGAAACGACTATACGTACGTGGCTTTCAGTGCATTGTGCGGATGCATCGCCGTGTTGGCGTTCGGCAACGCAATGATGAACGCCGCCTCCACCCTGACCTCGGCAATCCTCGCGTTGCGTATCGTCGCAGGCGCTGCCGTACTTGCCGTGCCGGCGATGGCGATCTTCGTGGGTTGCTACACGGCCAGGCCCATGAATCGTCGTGTACTGACGATACTTTTCCTGGTCTCCGCCGCGATGTTCCTGATCAATCTCGGGGCACCTTGCAGTGTGTTCGATTCGGAGCTGCACGAAGGCCAGCCGATCATCCTGCCCTGGGGTGAGGCGTTGTTTGCCATCGAGGGCACGCCTTCAACACTGGAGCAGGTCTTTCGATGGTTGAGCAGTGCCGTGTTCGTATGGGCACTCTATCGCGCAGGTCGGCAAATCATGGATGGCCAGCGCCTGCGCGGTGCCATGCTGGGCTTTGCCTTGTCTGTCCAGTTCCTCGCGTTGCTGTGGGGCTTCATCGTGGTCGACGTGTTGAACACTCATCTTCCGTCGATCGACTCATTTGCGTTCCCGATGTTCGTGCTGGTGATGGGCCTGTCGCTGGGCGACCAAATGCATCGGAACTGGTTGCAGCTATCGCGAACCGCCAGCGCGCTGGAGAACGAAGTGGACGTTCGCCGAAAGGCAGAACTGGACCTGCGTCACGCCGCTTACCACGATGCGCTGACAGGGCTGCCAAACCGGCTGCGCACGCTCTATACGTTGGCCGAGCTGTTGGCCGAGGCAAAGCAGCGCACCCAGTACGGCGCCGTTCTGATGATCGATCTGGATAACTTCAAGACGATCAATGATTCGCTGGGTCATCAGGTCGGCGATCGGGTACTGGAGACGATTGCCGACAGCCTGCTCATGGTGGCGCCAGGCAGCTCAAGTGTCGGCAGGCTCGAGGGCGACGAGTTCGTGATTTTGCTGGACACGAGTGACGAACGGGCCGAAGACGCCGCAGTCCGCGCCCTGCGGGTGGCGGAGCAAGTGCTGGAACGACTGGTGGCACCGCTGGCAATCGACAACCGCGTACTTGGCGTGGGCGCCAGTATTGGCGTGGCGGTATTCCCCCACGAGGACAGCAGCGCGGCTGACGTCCTTCGCTGCGCCGACATTGCCCTTTTCCGGGCCAAGTCAGCCGGCCGCAATGCGACGAGACTGTTCATGCCACAGATGCAACGTGACGCCGATGCGCGACTGGAGCTGGAGCGTGGTCTGCGCACCGCGCTGGAGCAAAAGGGGTTTTCGCTGCACTTCCAGCCACAAGTCGACATGGGTGGAAACGTGGTTGGCGCCGAGGCCTTGCTGCGCTGGAGTCACCCCCAACTGGGCACTGTATCGCCGGCCACGTTCATTCCGATTGCCGAAGAGACCGGGTTGATCAACGCCATCGGCAGCTGGGTCATCGATGAGGCATGCCGTCATATCCAGGCGTGGCGCCAAAGCGGACTGGATTTCGGAGGGCGCATCTCGGTCAATGTCAGCGCCTGGCAAATCGCCAACCCGCAATTCGCCGCAAACATCGAAGCACAGGTGAAGTCAGCGGGGATCGAACCCGGCGCGTTGACCCTGGAGTTGACCGAAAGCGCACTGCTCGGCGACTTTGACGCCGCGCTGCACACGTTGCGCCAGCTTTCCAGTAGCGGTTTCCGGCTGTCGCTGGACGACTTTGGAACAGGGTATTCGTCGCTGGCCTATCTGCAGCAACTTCCGCTGGAGGAACTGAAGATCGATCGTTCGTTCATCAGTACTCTGGAAGACAGCACCGACCCACTCGCCGGCTTCATCATTGATGTCGGCCACCGCCTTGGCATGACCACGATCGCCGAGGGCGTCGAGACGCGGGCACAAATCACCGCACTGCATTCTCTGGGTTGCGATCTCGTGCAGGGATATCTTGTTTGCGTGCCACTCGCCGCAGATGATTTTCAGCAATGGTTGCAACAACGCATGTTGAACGGGGAGATCGCGGCAGCCAACCTCACCACCAGCAACTAGTCGACAAAAAGCCCGCCAGTGGCGGGCTTTGGAGGCTGTCTGACAGCCGCTTGCGCAATGGAGGCCTAGGTCGGAATCGAACCGGCGTACGCGGATTTGCAGTCCGCTGCATGACCACTCTGCCACCAGGCCATTGCTTGCTGTGTAGCGACCGCTGTGGTCACTGGTTGACTCTATAAAGCAAAACCCCGGTAGGGCCGAGGTTCTCTTGAAGTCTGGAGCGGGAAACGAGACTCGAACTCGCGACCCCGACCTTGGCAAGGTCGTGCTCTACCAACTGAGCTATTCCCGCATTGGAGCCGCGAATGATAGCAGAACCGATCC